>JAKJGK010000006.1 GCA_022704435.1 Synergistota bacterium
GTATTTCCACCCTCCTGACGGGTTGGGGCTTGTAGACGCCACCCAGCAGTTCCTCCCTGATCCGCGCCCAGTTGTCGCGAAGGTACGGTTTCAGTTCCCGCACCTTCATGCCGTCGATTCCGGCGGCACCCTTGTTGCTCGTCACCTGCGCCAGCGCCGCCACCATGTTCTCCCGCGCTACCACCTGTTCCATGAGTTCACTGCGTTCCGTCGCGTCTCGGCGGGGTCGCTCTGCGGTTCGCGCCGGAGACGAACTCGGCACTGCGGCGGGCACACGTGGATTCACCACTTCCTCCCGCCTGCAGCTCCCAAAAGGGATTTTCAGCTGTCTTGATTCGTCTCGCGAGCTCACCGTTCGCTCTCCCTTCTCCATGTTCGGCCCTTCCCTCCGGGAGCACTTTCTCCCTCGGGTACTATGGCCTCTGCTGACTCCTGCCGGCTCAGCCGGACATCTCTGTCCGGGTTGCCGAGTCGTTCGGCGTTCCCGACAGGCCTCCCCGGGTTAAGCAGACGACAGGCGCAGCGGAGCGAGCCTTGTCGGTCGCTTATGCCGCATGCCTCTGGCGGCTAAGAACGTTATCTTTCCTTCCACCTACCCGCCTCATCTACTCCCCGCAGCCTTCGGCAGCAAGGACTTTGTCTTGCTTAGCAGACTCGTCCAACTGCGCGGAGCCTTATATGAGGTTCATGTCCTTCGGGCCGGAAGTTTGCCTCGGGCTTCCTTCAGATTCCACCTCGCGATGGACACCCTTGCCTTCAGCTACGGCTACTGCTGCCTTCACCGCTCAGGACTTGCACCTGGTAGATAACGCCCATGCCGGGCACACTAAGCGATCGACACGAACGGAAAAGCGCCCGTTCGGTCGCCTGCTTATGTCGTCCCGAACGCAGCCTCTTGCGTCATCCCGAACGCAGTGAGGGATCTCGTCTTCGCAACCATGCTCGGCGAGATCCCTCCAGCCGTGAAGGTTAGTTGATACAGCTCGACCCGTGGAGATGGGCGGGTGCGATGCGCACCGCCGGTATCCCCTATTCGTCCAGGTACTCCAGCAAGTCATCGGGCAAGAACCATATTTGGCTGGCAGGGAAACGTTATCTTGAAGAGCTTTCTGGTGGTGGGGAAACCGGCTTTCGACTTCCCAAGGAGTATTCGGAACACGTTGTGACCCACTGATTTAAGTTCGAGCCACGCAGCCTATCTACTTCGGGAGTAAATCGCCGAGCGATGCCCTATGTCCACGGCGACGATGACGAGTTCGTCATCCCGTATCTCGGCCAGCAGACGGTAGTCTCCGATCCTGTAGCGCCATAGTCCGCGCAAAGGACCCGTGAGAGCTTTCCCGGAAGCGCGCGGGTCGGGGCTGTTCCGAAGATGTCGATTGATATAGCTCAGAATAAGGCGCTGCGTCTCCCGATCGAGTTTTTGTATCTTCTTTGCCGTTCCGGCATCTATTTCCACCGACCAGACGCTCATAAATCATCCTCGGAAAACCCGCATTCCTTCATTAAATCCTCGAAGCTCACAGTCTCTCGCTTGCTCTTCAACCATGCCGTATACACTTCGAGATCGTAGGCATCCTCGATTTTTTCGAGAAGAGACGCCCTGGCTAGCTGGGCGATGGTCATATTATTCTCCTTCGCGTACTCCTCGACCGCCATGCGCTCTTCGGGGGTGAGCCGCACCGTGAGCGTCTTTTCCAAAGTCGCCATTATCGCCACCTCCTCTGTATTGCATCGTAACACAACGGTGCGCGGCGTCAACTCCGAACCGTTGTAATAAGGCGCAGAGGTATGGCTACTCGCAGAAAGCCGCGGCTTCCGGCAAAGGCCGCTACCATTTGAAATGTACGGGCGGAAAATCCACGTTGATGATCTCAAACCGCACCGGCACCTCGAAGTAAATCGCAAACATCGCCCTGAACCGTTGACCGCAGCCAACGCATTTGTACTCGTCCAGAATGGTGACGCTTGTGCAGGGTGTTTCGGCGGGCGGCAGGAAGATGTCGATGGTATGGGTTATGTCGTTCGGACGGGAACAGGAGGGACAGCGGACAATGAGCGCGCCCGCATCATCTCCTGGACTTTTTCCCGAAAAGCGATAATTACCGTACCGACACAGGACGTACTGCGTGTAATAGAACACCCACCAGACCGAATATTTCGGTTCCCTTCCCTGCCGCACATCCCTGAGATTCGCGAGAAGCTCTTCGATCATCCCGATATCGCCTTTTAACCTGTCGTCGTTCTTCTCCGAAAGCCGGTCCCTGAACCCCTCGATTAGAATCACAACATCGTCCAGATGCCTGAGGAAATGTCCTCGATGATTCTCGCGGGCTTCACGGAGTCGTGCCTTCGCGATTCTTACCGCATCTTCCAGGCCCTCATTACAACGGTGGAGTCTGCCAGTCTCATGATCGTCGAGGTATCCCCGCTCATCGGCGAATTCCAAGCCGGTGAGCTCGTTGGAGTAATGTTGCACTTTTTCCGAGAGGAAATAGATATCAAAAAGAACAGATTGGAAATCCATGTGGCCTCCCTCGCGTACGGTCGTTGTCTCCGGCTACGCGTCCACCTCGGCCTCGGCAGCGTGGGCTATTATGAAGTCCCTCCTGGGCCCGACCGCATCTCCCATCAGTATGTCCAGCATCTCGCCCGACTCGGCCGCGCAATCGGCAACAGTTATCCTTCGCAGGGTCCTCGTATCGGGGTTCATGGTGGTCTCCCACAGCTGCTCGGGGGACATTTCTCCGAGTCCCTTGTACCGCTGTATGGTGTACTTGCCGCCTTTTCCGGACAGATCGGCGAGCTCGGATTCGCTGTAGAGCCATTGTACGGTCTTGCCCCTTGCCGCGCGGTACAGCGGCGGCTGAGCCGCGTAGACGCGCCCCTCGACCACCAGCTGAGGCAGAAGGCGGTAGAATAGCGTCAGCAGCAGGGTTCTTATATGGGCGCCGTCGACGTCGGCGTCGGTCATTATTATTATCTTTCCGTAGCGAAGCCGGGAGGCGTCGAACTCCGGCCCCACTCCGCAACCGAGGGCCTTGACGATGCTGCCCACCTCCGCGTTGGCCAGCACCTTGTCGAGCTGCGCCTTCTCCACGTTCAGTATCTTGCCTCGCAGGGGGAGTATCGCCTGGAACTTCCTGTCTCGCCCCTGTTTCGCACTGCCGCCGGCGCTGTCGCCCTCCACTATGAACAGCTCCGCCTCTTCGGTCTTTCTTGAGATGCAGTCGGCCAGCTTTCCCGGCAGTCCGGCGTCCTTCATCCCCCCCGACTTGCCGCGGACTAGCTCCCTGGCCCGTTTGGCGGCTTCTCTCCCTCTGCGGGTGGACAGGGCCTTCTCCACTATGATGCGCAGGACCTTTTCGCCTTCGTTCGCGAAGAAGCCTGCCAGCTTTTCATAGGCGAATGTGCCCACCGCGCCCATCGTCTCGCCGTTGCCGAGCTTCCCCTTGGTCTGCCCTTCGAACTGGGGATTTGGAAGCTTTACGGATAGCACGCAGAGCAGCCCCTCGCGCAGGTCGTCCCCCTGGATGTTGTCGTCTCCCGCTTTAAGCAGTTTCTCGTTCTTCGCGGACTCGTTGACAGCCCTGGTGAGAGCCGCGCGGAAGCCGGCCACGTGCGTGCCGCCCTCGGCGGTGGGAATCAGGTTGGCGAAGGAGAATACCCTCTCCGTGTAGTCGTCAACGTACTTGAAGGCGAAGGAGACGTCGGTGTCCCCCGCCCTGCCGGAGAAGGCCACTGTTCCGTCGAACAGAGGGGTGGTGTTCCTGGCCAACCGTTCGACCATCGCCTCGATCCCGTCCCTGTTGACGAAGGTCTCGCTGGAGGCCTCCCCGTCCGCGCCGACGATCTCCAAGGTCAGCGAGAGCCCCGGGACGAGGTAGGATACCTCCCGCAGCCGACGCTCGATCAGCTTCGGGTCGAACGCCGTCCCCGACTTGAAGACCAGAGGGTCCGGGACGAAACGGACAGTAGTGCCCGTGGAGCGGTCGGCGGCTGGTCTTGAAGACAGCTCGGCCGTCACCTCGCCCCTGGCGAACTCCATGGAGTACTCCCGCCCGTCCCTGCGAATCGTCAGTTGAAGCGACTCCGAAAGCGCGTTCACCACCGACGCGCCCACACCGTGCAGTCCGCCCGACACGGTATAAGCCCCGCCTCCGAACTTTCCCCCCGCGTGAAGCATCGTCATTATCACCTGGCAGGTTGGCACTTTTTTCTGCGGGTGCGGGTCGACGGGCATCCCCCTGCCGTCGTCCGCGACCGTGACGGAGCCGTCGGCGGCCAGGCGGACGGTGATCTTCGAGCAGTGCCCGGCAAGCGCCTCGTCGACGGAGTTGTCGACGAGCTCCCACACGAGGTGGTGCAGCCCTCTCTGCCCGGTGTCGCCGATGTACATGGCGGGCCTCAGCCGGACTGCGGAGAGCCCTTCGAGGACCTTTATCGAACTTCCGTCGTACTTTGCGCCGCTCATGCCCCGTTGCCTCCGTTCCTGCCCCGCTCCACCCGCAGCTCGCCGACTCCCTTGAGCCTGATCATGGAGACCTGGGTGTGCTCTCCGATCCCCCTGAGGCCGACGCTCTCCATCGGCAGGACGGTCTCGTCTTCGGCGATCAGGCCGTCGCCGGGCGCGAGCGCCGCAACACCAATCACCTCGCCGAACGAGGGTTTGTCCCCCCTGTGAATGTAAAGCCCCTTGCCTCCGCGCCCGGAAGTCTTGAGCGAGTCAAGCCCGAAGCGGAAGAAGAGGCCGTTCGACGTTCGCGCAACCGCGCAGAGTCCATCCGGTGCGTTCTCCGCCCCCGGCGCCGCGAAGGCCGCAGCCAGGGAGTCGTCCTCCTCAAGAGCCATGCCCGCGACGCCTCTTGCCGACACGCCCTTGAACGGTATCTTTTCGGTCGGAATGCGAATCGCTCTGCCGAACTTCGAGACAATGACAATGTCCATGCCGTCCTCTTCTTTAAGAGGAATGGCGGCGAACAGCCTCTCGTCCTCCATCATGGAGGCCACGCTCCTCGACGTGTTTCTTCTTGTCGAATCCCCCCTCATGGCTTCAAGAGAAGTCCGTTTCACGGATCCGTCCTCGAAGACGAAAAGCGCCGTATCGTGCATGTCGGGGGAGATCAGCGTGAGCCCAACCCCCTCCTCCGCTCCGAAGAAGTCGGTCGCGGACAGCAGCTTTCTTGTCGACGCGTCGGGGATGCCGGCGCGTTCCCGCGAGTAGAAGCGCCCGTCGTCCCCGAGGGCGAACACGAGGGCTTCCGTGATATACGCGCTCCCCTCCTCGTCCCTGGGCCTGCGCCTCACATCGCGCTTTCGAATGTAGCCCTCGCCGTCGATGGATACGACGCAAGGCCCCGGCTGTTCGAACGACAGGCGCACCTGGCCGGGCGAATCCTTCCCGCGCCTGCTCTCCGGCTCCTCGTCCAGTATGGCGGTGCGCCTTTCGGCGAGCGGGCCCTTGGCGAAGTGAGCGGCCAGCCCGTCGAACTCGCGCCCCACCACGGAGTCGAGTTTCTTCGCCGATCCCAGTATGGCGCGGTACTCGGCTATGGACTTCTCCAGCTGCTTCTCCTCCTTGACCAGTGTATCTCGCTCAAGTCCCACGAGCTTGCCCAGCCTCATGTCCAGGATGGCGTCGGCCTGAAGAGCGGAGAAGCCGAACCTCTCCACGAGCCCGGCCTTCGCCTCGGCGGTTGTCCTGGACGAGCGTATCAGGGATATTATCTCGTCCAGCAGGTCCAGCGCCTTCAGCAATCCCTCCACTATGTGGAGCCTAGCCTCGTCGCGGCTAAGCCGGAACTCGGTGCGCCGCCGCACGACCTCCCGCCTGTGGCGGATGAAGCAGTCGAGGACGTCCTTCAGGCTCATGGTCGCGGGAGCGCCGTCCACGAGGGCGAGCATGTTGCCGCCGAATGTCCCCGACAGCTGGGTCGACGAGAGCAGCAGGGCGCGCACGGCGTTGGGGTCCGCCCTCTTCTGAAGCTCGACCACCACGCGGTCCCCCGAGCGGTCGGACTCGTCCCGGACGGTCACAACGCCGTCCACTCCCCTCTCGTCCAGCTTGTCCGCGATCTGCTTGACGATGCGCGCCTTGGTCGCGCCGTACGGAATCTCGGTGATGACAACAAGATTTCTGTTCTTGGTCTCCTCTATGTGGACCTTGCCGCGCAGGGTGAACTTGCCCCTGCCGGTCTCGTACATCTCACGCAGGCCGCTCCTGCCGACTATCTCGCCCCCGGTCGGAAAGTCGGGGCCCGCCATCCGCGACGCGGTTTCGGCTGCGCTCCAGGAGCAGCCCTCCTTCAGGTACTCCGACAGAAGCGACAGGGTCTCCACCGGGTTGTGGGGAGGAATATTGGTCGCCATCCCCACCGCTATTCCCGAGGCGCCGTTTATCAGCAGGTTCGGCAGGGCCGAGGGTAGGACGGAGGGTTCCTCGAGCGATTCGTCGAAGTTGGGGACGAAGTCGACGGTCTCCTCGCCGACGTCGGCGTGCATCATCTCTCCCTCGGGGGCCATCCGCACCTCCGTGTAGCGCATAGCGGCGGGCGAGTCCCCGTCCAGGGAGCCGAAGTTGCCCTGCCCGTCCACCAGCGGCACGCGCAGCGAGAAGGGCTGCGCCATTCGTGCCATGGCCTCGTATATCGAGGAGTCCCCGTGGGGGTGGTACTTTCCCATCGTCTCTCCGACCACCCTGGCGGACTTTTTATGCGCTCCCGACGGCGAAAGGGAGAGCTCCTTCATCGCGTGAAGTATGCGCCGCTGAACCGGTTTAAGCCCGTCCCTGACGTCCGGCAGGGCCCGCTCCGTTATCACGGACATCGCGTACGACAGGTAGCTGTCCTTCAGCTCCTCGTCGAAGCCTGTCTCAAGAATTTTCTCGGACATGTCGATTCTCCTTTATCACGTAAAAGGCGGGGCCCAAGGCACCCGCCTGTCTGGTTATATAACGGTATTTTATCATGTGCGCCTGCTGGAAGCGCCAAGACCTCTCCACTCCCCTTTTTGCACCAGATCTCAATGAAAGGAAGAGTTGACCCGCGCATTGTCCTGTGATATATTTTTTGCAACGTGAGTTTTACAGGCTATATTCACTGGCATTTCATACAAGGAGGTGGTCTCGGAGCCTGCACATATATCGCTTCTCAGCGTGTCCCGCACAGTCGTCGGTTGTTTTCCCGGTATTCGAGTTTGGATAAAAGGAGGAAACACCATGCGAAAAACGCTCAGCCTGGCAATAATCCCCATTCTCGTCGCGCTCTTCGTCTCGCCCGCCCTTGGCGCGGGAATCGGAGAGATGACCCCCGCCAAGGAAACAGCTCTCAATTGGATTGACGCCCATTCTGAAGTCGCGGCCGAGACGGCCACATATATCTGGCACAACCCTGAGCTGGGGCTCGGGGAGCACAAGAGCTCGGTCGCGCTCCAAGAGATGCTGAAGGCGGCCGGGTTCAACGTCGAGACGGGCGTGGCCGGGATGTCCACCGCTTTTGTCGCCAGCTGGGGCGAGGGCAAACCGGTCATCGGCATCCACGCGGAGTTCGACGCCCTTCCGGGCCTCTCCCAGGTGGCCGGCCTGGCGGAGGAGAAGATGATCGTGGAGGGCTGCCCCGGTCACGGCTGCGGCCACAACCTGTTCGGCACTTACAGTTCACTGGCTGCTATAGCGGTCAAGCAGGCCATGGAGGCCAACGGAGTAAATGGCACGATCAAACTGTACGGCACCCCGTCGGAGGAGACCCTAGTCGGCAAGGTCTTCTTCGTCAAGGAGGGCATCTACAACGACGCGGATGCAGTGATATCCTGGCACCCGGGCACGTCGAACAACGTCTCCTACGGTTCATCCCTGGCCATGGACAACTTCAAGGTCCGCTTCTACGGCAAGGCATCCCATGCCGCCTCCGCCCCGTGGGCGGGCAGAAGCGCCCTGGACGCGGTCGAGCTCATGAACATTGGAATGAACTACATGAGGGAGCACGTTCGGCCGGAATCTAGGATCATGTACTCGATACCGGACGGCGGACAGGCCCCGAACGTCGTGCCCCCTTACGCGGAGGTCTGGTACTACATACGCGCACCCCAGTACAGCATGGTCAAGGAGATAATGGACTGGATGAAAGAAGTGGCGAAGGGCGCGGCGATGATGACGCAGACCAGGATGGAGTTCGTTCCTATAACCGCCGTCTGGCAGTACTTGCCAAACCAGGTGCTGGCCAAGGTGGGGTACGCCAACGCCCAATTGGTCGGAGTTCCCCCGTTCACCGACGAGGACGAGGAGATAGCACGTCCGTTCTCAGAAACGGTCGGGATAAAGGAGGGGCCGTTCCTGTCCAGAGAGTTCGTCCAGTACGACTACGACAAGCCCTTCGTTTGGGCTACCGGCGGCGGGTCCATTGACGAGGCCAACACGAGCTGGGTGGTGCCCATGGTCCGCTTCGGGACCGCCACGCAGGCAAAGGGGACACCCGGTCACTCGTGGCAGAACGTCGCGCAAAATATACTGCCGCCCGCGTTCAAGGCCAGCCTCACGGTGGCCAAGTACATGGCCGCGACAGCTCTCGACTTGTACGCGAACCCTGGAATGCTGGAGGAGGCGTGGGCTGAGCTCAAGGCTTCCAACGAGAAGTACGGCCCGTTTGTCGATCCGGCCAAGGACATTGCGCTCCCGACCTTCCACCTGATGCACAACGTAGATGAATCGCAGGTACCGGTGCAAACCAAGGAAGACCTGCCTCTGCCGGATTTTTCGTCTCTGAAATAGCAAAAAAAGACAGGGCATGTTGCGACACCGGAGGGCTTCCGCCCTCCGGTGTTTTTTCGCGCCGGCCGTCGTCTGAAGCTTCGTAAAGCTCCTTGAAAAAACCATGCCGCTCTGCTAGCATTCGTGTTGCTTCAACAGACGCCCGACCCTTGACGCCCGCTTGAAGACTTTAAAAGAGCAGAGGTGAATTGAACTGTGAAAATGCTCATGCTTTTCGCTTCGGCGATGTTGCTCGTCATGGCGGGCGTAACCGTCGCGCGGGCGGATGAAAGGCCGCTTCCCCTCGAGAGTTTCTTCAGGAATCCGGAGAAGATGGGCTTTCAGATATCGCCGGACGGGACCAGGATACTCTACCTGGCCCCCTGGGAGAGGCGCCTGAACGTCCACGTTCAGACCATAGGCGAGGACTCGGCCGTCCGAGTCACCTCCGCTACCGAGCGAGACATAATCGCATGCTTGTGGTCCGGGAACGACAGAATAGTCTACCTTCAGGACAAGGGCGGAGACGAGAACTATCACCTGTTCAGCGCGAAGGCTGACGGCTCCGGAGCGCGAGACCTGACCCCCTTCGACGGTGTCCGGACCACCATCGTCGATCCGCTCGAGGAAAAGGACGACGAGATGCTGGTCGGCCTGAACAGACGGGACCCCACGGTCTTCGACGTATACCGGCTGAACCTGGACTCGGGAGAGCTCTCCCTGGTCGAGGAGAACCCTGGTGACATAGGATCATGGATGACCGACCACGACGGCAAACTTCGCGTTGCGGTCAAATCCGACGGAGTGAACACCTCCCTGCTCTACCGCGAGCGCGAAGGAATCCCGTTCAGAACCCTGCTCACCACGGACTTCCGGGAGGGTGTCTCTCCGCTGTTTTTCACATTCGACAACAAGAAGCTTTACGTCTCCTCCAACCTGGGGCGCGACAAGTCGGCGATCTTCCTTTTCGACCCGGAGACCGTCAAACACGAGGAGCTGATATTCGAGCACCCGGAGGTCGACGTCGGAAGCCTGATGTACTCCAAAAAGAGAAAGGTGATAACCGGCGCGGCCTTCGTAACGGACCGCCTGAAATACCACTTCTTCGACGACGAAAGGAGGGCGCTCCAGGATGAGCTGGAGTCGCTGCTGCCCGGCTACCAGGTCAGGGTATCCTCTATGAACAGGGACGAGGACAAGGCGCTTCTGCGAGCCAACAGTGACAGGACAGCGGGGGCCTACTACTTCTACGACATGGCGAAGAAGAAACTGACAAAACTCGAGGACGTGGCCCCGTGGCTGCCGGAGGACAAAATGGCGCCTATGAAGGCGGTCTCGTACAAGTCCCGGGACGGGCTGACGATCCATGGATACCTCACCATACCGCTTGGATCCGACGGGAAGAATCTGCCCGTGGTCATCCATCCGCACGGAGGTCCCTGGCTCAGGGATGTCTGGGGCTTCGACGCCGAAGTCCAGTTCCTCGCCAGCAGAGGGCTGGCGGTGCTTCAGATGAACTTCCGCGGCTCCACCGGCTACGGCCGGGCCTTCTGGGAGGCGAGCTTCAAACAGTGGGGGCGCGCGATGCAGGACGACATAACGGACGGTGTCAAGTGGCTCGTCGACTCCGGCGTGGCAGATCCTAAAAGGGTCGCGATCTACGGAGGCTCCTACGGCGGATACGCGGTGCTCGCCGGGCTGACCTTCACACCCGACCTGTACGCCTGCGGGGTAGACTACGTCGGCGTTTCGAATCTATTCACCCTGCTTGAGGCTATCCCTCCCTACTGGGAGCTCGAGAGAAAGATGATGTACGAACAGATAGGGGACCCGGAGACGGAACAGGACCTCCTTAGGGCCGCCTCCCCCGTCTTCCATGCGGATAATATCAAGGCCCCCCTCCTCGTGGCCCAGGGGGCGAACGACCCGCGCGTCAAGAAGGCAGAGTCCGACCAGATAGTCGAGGCCTTGAAGAAGCGCGGAATCGACGTCGAGTACATGGTCAAGGAAAACGAGGGGCACGGATTCCTGAACGAGGAGAATCGCTTCGACTTCTACCGCGCCATGGAGCGCTTCTTCTCGAAGCACCTGGGGAGCTACTCGGAGTAAAACCCGCGCCCGGACCGGCGGGCAGGGCATTGAACAGGGGGGACGAGATGCAGGATCTGCTCGACTCGGTGGTCGACGGTTGCAGGGAAGAGTGGCAGGCCGGAAGGACCGCCACGTACATCCCGGAGCTAGCGAAGGCCCGCGCCGACGCTGTGGGCGCTTCGGTGTTCGATCTGTCGTCGGGAGGCTGCTCCTCCGGCGACTTTGATTACCGCTTCACCATGCAGTCGGTGTCCAAGGTGCTATCGTTGTCGCTGGCGCTGTCCGTGTGCGGGGAGGACGAGGTCTTCTCCCGTGTCGGAATGGACCCCCTGGCCGACTCGTTCAACTCCATCATGAGGCTCGAGATGGACGCCCCCCACCGGCCGCACAACCCCCTGATCAACTCAGGGGCCATAGTCGTGCTGTCGCTGCTCCCCTACCGCGATGCCGAGGAGCGCTTCGCCGCGGTCTCCGACATGGCGTCGCGGATGACGGGGAACAGATCGATGTCGGTCAATGAGGCCGTGTTCAGGTCGGAGAGGGACACAGCGGCCAGGAACAGGTCGCTCGCGTGGTTCCTGAAGAGCGTTGGCAACCTGGACGGCGACGTGGACGACATCCTGGACACCTACTTCCGCCAGTGCAGTCTGGAGGCCGACTGCCGCGACCTGGCCGTGCTGGGGGCCACCCTGGCGGCGGACGGGATGAACCCCGTGACCGGGGAGCAGGTGGTCCCCCCTCGCGTGGCGGAGATAACCAGGGCGATCATGGCGACCTGCGGCATGTACAACGGCTCCGGCGAGTTCGCGGTCACGGTGGGGATCCCTGCCAAGAGCGGCGTCGGGGGCGGGATATCGGCCGCGGTTCGCGGTAGGATGGGCATTGGAACCTGCGGCCCCGCCCTTGACGGAAAGGGCAACTCTGTCGCCGGGATGAGGATACTGCAGCGCCTCAGCGAGGAACTGCGGCTCCGGATCTACTGACCCCAGCGCTCTGGACAGGCCTTCGAACCATGCTATAATAGGTTGAAAAGCCAGTTTTCAAGGGGAGGTGGACCGCCATGCCCGGGATCTCTTCCGTAGCCCCGGTAAGCGCAACCAGGATGATAACGCCCGTCGCGAACAACGCCAGGCGGGACAGTCTGCGCCGAGCCGAGCAGGAGGTCATGCGGCAGGAGATGTCCATCAGGAGCCAGGGCGACGTCACCTCCACGGTCTACCACTACGAAATCGGCCCCGACGGCAGACGCTACATCACCGGGGCCACCGTCACATACAAGGAGAAGGTCGACGAAAAGGGCATCCCCCGGGCCGACAAAGGCGCGTCCGGTGCCGGCGATACGACGGAGCGCCGGGCTTCTGATACTGGCAGGGTGGAGCTGACCGACGACAGCAAGGCCAGGATCAAGGCCGTCGAACGGGAGGTAATCGCCCACGAGGCCGCCCACAAGGCCGTTGGAGGCCAGTTCGCCGGGCCTGTTGCGTACACCTACGCGACCGCGCCGGACGGGACGAGATACATCGTGGGAGGAGAGGTCGCCATCTCGGCACCCGAGGGCAGGACCCCGGAGGAGACCATCCAGATAATGGAGCAGGTCAAGCGTGCGGCCCTCGCCCCCGGCTCCCCGTCGGCCCAGGACATCCAAGTGGCGGCCGCGGCTGCGGCCGCCCAGATGCGAGCCCTCGCGGAGATGGCAAAGCGCGATGCGGCGGAGGCTTACTCCCCGGAGAGCACAGGGAGACGATCCGAAAGATGGGGCGAGTTCGCGGCGACTGCCTGAGATCAGAAGTGAGTGGACGGATCCGAGTAGTGATCCCCCTTCCGCAGAAACTCCGCAACTGCAGCAGGACGGCTCATATTCGGACGCGATGATGAATGATGTCGCGTCCGTTTTTTTTGATTACGGCCCGCGAGGCGCTTCCTCTCACCATTGCCCTTCCCACTTTTCCTAAAAGTAGAAAGAGTAAATTTAATAAATTGATCGGTTTTACTTGAATACCTATATAAATTATGTTAGTTTAATGCAGGTTGCCAACACAGGCCTGTCTGAACTACTTCGATCCCTCCAATTCCGCGCGGATCCAGGGGGATAAACCACAGCTTCGCATTGCGCGCAGGCTGGTACGAAGGAGGTGTCGCTCATGAACACCGCCGTTGTGGTGTGGCTTGGCATAATGGCCGTCATCGGCTTGATAATGGTCGTAGTGAAGATGAAAAAGAAGTCGTAGTGGGAGAGGCGCGGAGCGCAGGGCGTGGAGCCCCCTTCGGCGCGCACGGGTTTCAAGGCCTCCCCCCTTTGCACCGATACAAAGGTGTAAAGGGGGGAGCGCCATGCAAGACGCAAGATTCCATGAGGCGCCTCCGGTCCTTTCGGTTCTCGCAGCCCAGGGAGGGCGGGTTACTGGAAAGGCGGCGAAGGAGCGCCCGAGGAGAGACCGTGAGAGAAGGCAATTCGACTACTACCTGCGGAAGAGCGGCTACGCACCCGAATCGGGGGGAGAGTCCGGCGTGGTTCAGGCGGACGAGGTGAACACCCTTGCCTGAGCGGCAATCCGGCATCGGCTTCTTAACAGGCGGATTGAAAGCGGATAGGTCCCGTTCAAGGGGCCGGAGCCCAAGGTCGCAATAGTCCGCGGGCCCGGCCCTCTTGTGTTCTACTACACCCCGGCGGTGGCGAACGCATCCTCCACTATCCGCCTTGCCTCCTGCTGGATGAGGGCCAGATGGTCGTCCCCCAGGAAGCTCTCCGCGTAGATCTTGTAGACATCCTCCGTCCCCGAGGGGCGCGCCGCGAACCATCCATTCTCCGACATGACTTTCAGCCCGCCGATGGGCGCGCCGTTGCCGGGCGCAGCCGTCAGCCGCGCTGTGATCTCCTCGCCGGCCAGGGTCGAGGCCTTCACGTCGTCCGGCGACAGGTTTTTGAGCAGTTTTCTCCTCTCCGCCGACGCTGGGGCGTCGATGCGGGCGTAGCTGGGCTCGCCGAGGCGGGAGACTATCGCGTCGTAGCGCTTGCCGGGATGATCCCCGGTCACGGCGAGGATCTCCGCAGCTAGCAGGTTCAGTATGATGCCGTCCTTGTCGGTGCTCCAGGCCGAGCCGTCCGTGCGCAGGAAGGACGCGCCCGCGCTCTCCTCCCCGCCGAAGCCGAGCGACCCGTCGAGCAGCCCCTCCACGAACCACTTGAACCCCACGGGCACCTCCACGCACCTTCTTCCAAGCTCGATCGCCACTCTGTCGATGAGCGAGCTGGAGACCAGCGTCTTGCCCACGGCGGCGCTCTCGCCCCAGCCCGGCCTGTGAGTGAACAGGTACTCCACCGCGACCGACAGGTAGGCGTTGGGGGAGAGAAGCCCCCTGTCGGGGACGACTATCCCGTGTCTGTCGAAGTCCGAGTCGTTGCCCCAGGCTATGTCGTACCTGTCCTTCAGCCCCACCAGGCCCGCCATCGCGTAGGGGGAGGAGCAGTCCATCCGTATCTTTCCGTCCCAGTCGACCGGCATAAAGGAGAAGGTCGGGTCCACCGCGGGGTTGACGACCTCGAGGTTCAGCCCGTACCGCTCCGCTATCGCACCCCAGTAAGCCACACCCGAGCCGCCCATCGGGTCGGCCCCGATCGAGACGCCGGAGCGCGCGATGGCGTCGACGTCGACCACGGAGGCCAGGTCGTCCACGTAGGGCTGGACGAAGTCCTCCCGGCTCACGCACTCCGCCCTGACGGCCCGTTCGTACGGCATCCTGGCCACCGACTGGAAGCCCGAGCGAAGCAGTTCGTTGGCCCGCTCCTGGATCGCGCCGGTGATCTCCGGGTCGGCGGGTCCACCGGACGGGGGGTTGTACTTGAAGCCGCCGTCCTCCGGAGGGTTGTGCGACGGAGTTATGACCACCCCGTCCGCCCTGCTCCCCCCGCGCGCGTTCCACTGGAGGATGGCGCGGGAGACGACCGGCGTCGGGGTGTAGCCGAAGCCCTCCTGGATCACGGTCGGCACCCCGGCGGCTGCGAACACCTCCACCGCGGTCCTGAAGGCCGGCTCCGAAAGTGCGTGGGTGTCCATGCCCACGTACAGCGGCCCGGTTATCCCCGCCTTCCTCCGGTGCTCGGAGATCGCCATGCTTACCGCGACGATGTGCCCCTCGTTGAAGGAACCCTTGAGGGACGAGCCCCTGTGACCGGAGGTTCCGAACGCCACCAACTGCCCCGGGTCGCCGGGGTCGGGTCGCGTTGTGTAGTACGACGCGACGAGCGCGGGAATGTTCGCCAGCATCTTGTGATCCGCCCTTCTGCCCGCCATAGGCGAAACGTCCATGGATGGTCCCCCCTCGTTCAGTTTTTTATGTAGGCCGCGCTTTTAACAGCGCGACGTCCGGATATACTATAATGGCATGTATTTTCAGGTCAAGGAGGCGGACGCGATGCTTGAGGTGATCAGGGCGGATATAACCACGTTGCGGGTGGACGCCATCGTCAACGCGGCCAACAACTCGTTGCTGGGGGGCGGCGGAGTCGACGGCGCGATCCACCGCGCGGCGGGGCCGGAGCTTCTCGAGGAGTGCAGGGGACTGGGCGGCTGCGCCACGGGCGACGCGAAGCTCACGAAAGGGTATCGGCTTCCGGCCAGGTACGTAATCCATACTGTGGGCCCCGTCTGGCACGGCGGAGCAAAGGGCGAGCCCGAACTGCTGGCCTCCTGCTACCGTCGCTCTCTCGAGGTGGCCGAGGAGGCGGGCGTGAAGTCGATCGCCTTCTCCGGCATCAGCACGGGCGTTTACGGCTATCCGGCGGACCAGGCGGCGGTGGTCGCGGTAGAGACCGTCCGCGAGACGCTTAAAGCCTGTCCTGGGGTCGAAAAGGTCGTGTTCTGCTGCTTCTCCGACAGGGACAGGGAGATTTACGAGCGGCTGCTCGGGTGAGGGGCTCGATAACGGGGATGCCGCCGCCTTTCTCCATAAGGACTTCGGATCGGCGATCTTGAGTACAAGGCCTGCGAGGTCGAAGACTTCCCGGACGCCATGTTCGCGGATTACCAGGATACACGGCTATTGATGCTATTGATCCTCGACGAGCCGAGGCCACAGAGCCAGGAACTCGTCGGGCATCAAAACTTGCACGTCCTCGAAGCCATACTCTTTCAGCAGCGGTGCCGGGTAGTGTCTTTTGTTCCCTGTGACTAGGGGAACTCCACCAGCGCCCAGAGCGACCGCCAAGAACTTGTCGTCATCAGCGTCGGGCAGGAATCTTTCCTTGGGGAGAGCGATCGGGCTTACGGGCTGAAAATATCGCCGCAAAGTCGAAGCCAGCGGAGCCAAGACCTCTTTTGGAAAACCAAACTTGGGACGTGTAAGCACGTCGAAATACTCCGCAAAAATGAGCGCGTCCGCCACCGGCAACAGGCGGCCCTCAAGGACCAGGTTAAGCACGGAAGCAGGCTTGCCGGCAGGCGAGACAAGCGCAGAGACAAAAACGTTGGTATCTATGACCAACCGCAAAGGCACGCTCAATTATCTCCCATCCGCCTCGCTGCTGATATCTCCGTGTCTATCTCCTCCATGGAGATGCCGGCCAATCCCCTTTCCAAGGCGAAGGAGCGGGCTCGCTCAACCGCCATCATGGCCCGCGCCTGCCGGAAAGCGGATGCAATATCCTCGATATTGTCCATGTCGTCCAGCGGAAAGCACAAAGCTTTGGGTTTGTTGTTGGAAGTAAGAACCCGATATTCCGAATCGCTGTAAAGGACGGCGGGATTAGCCTTCACCTCGCGAATTGCGATTAATCTCATTATACCCACACCCCCTAAACTCGCTCATAATACGTCCTACGAATAAACCCGCATTTATTATACCATGTTCCACCATCGACCCAGCGCCTAAGTTGCTTTTCCCTAAAGGTCCCTCCTCCCGTTGGTCGTTCGGGACGACAGGGCTGCGGCGGTCGTACGGAACTGAAAGGAGTGCAGCTCCGCAGGACAAATCAATACCAACCTTTTCACAAGATTCGCTACAGGAACAAGCGATAATCGACCCCGAGAGCGCTGGCCAGTTTCTTTGCGTTCTCCCTTCCTATGGGGCGCTTCCCGTTTTCCATCTCCGAGATGTGGCGTTGAGGAATACCTGCTACAGCGGAAAGAGCAGTCTGCGTCATCGAATTCTTTTTCCTCTGCCCCGCGAGCACCAGCCCGGGGACAGCATCTTTGGAGCAGGAAAACGCATCCCGCCAAGGAATCCTCTCTTCATCCTCCTCTCCGCTTTCAAGGGTAAAAGATATATCTTTCAAGCTGTAAAACGGGTTTGACGATGCATGAACACCCCTTGCTACTCCGGCCACCATTCTGCGTCCTCCCAGTGTTCCTTATGGCGTTCGGCGAACTTGCTCATCTCGCTGACGTTCGCGGCGGGCTCGCGGGCGGCTCGTGCGCATGTTGCGACGACGTCCTTGTACAGGCTGCGGGGCACGTAGGCTATGCCGGAATAGTTAACAAGCACGTCGGGAAGTCGATCCGCTATCGTCTCGCCGCGCGGCGCCATCACGATGCTCGGCGGCTCCCCGAATGTGTTGAGCAGAAAGTACCGCCAGCTCGGATCCGCCTCGCCGCTTGCGGGTACGATCTCGCACGGGCTGGCGTCCCATCCGAGGGTGATGTTTCCACAGGTCCCCTCGAGGGGTATTTGCTTGCGGGCCACAAGGGTATATGGTCCGACCTCGAGGAACATTTCCAATCTCTCGTCGTACTGGATCCCCAGCAATTCCATCAGCGCAACGCGCTTCTGCTCGTCAAGGGGGGCCTTATCCGCCATGAACCACTGGAGCTCCCGCAAGGTGATCCCCGCGCTTCTGGCTATCTCGGCAGGTGGATTGGGCCAGCACTCGACGAGGTCCCTGACGCATTCGAAAAGGTTGTCGTCATACTCATAGTCGACTGTTATGTCGTCGTCGGGGCCCCAGGAGCTCGAAGGCAATTCCTCGGCCAGCAGCAGGGAGAACTTGTCGCTCTCGTCCCTGGTGAAGAACCTGGGGCATTCAGGCGGCAGGGAGGCTTCCCAGGAGTGCAGCCACGGACCTGGCGTCCAGTCGATCCTCGACAAGGCCCCGGTCTTCGGCGGCTCCCGCACGGGCAGGGCCAGCCATTCGTCGACCGCGTCCGCCTTCCCGCCGATACAACTCCTGAATGTATCTCTGCGATAACGACCGCTCTCCTCCAGTGCGCCGCGGCAGAGGGCGGGGAGCGACAAGCAACCGTCCTCATAGCGGCAGTAGAATCTCGGCAGATACCAACATACGTCCTGGGCCGAGCGCATCGATCCAGGAAGAGACTGGTCCTTCGGGGCGGCCACGTCGACTCGGACACCGATCTTCGCCATCTCCTCCGCGAGCGCGGGGGCCGCCGCCGCGAGGTGGCGGTTTATTCGCAGGACGTCCGGCAGGCCGCGCAAACCCTCGGTCGTGCGCCACCCCTCGAGCAGGATTTCGTCCAGAGGTCTGAGATCGTCGGCGGACGAGAAGGTCATCCAGCGAATGGGCAATCCCGCGACGGTGATCCCGTACAGTATGATCGGGCTAAGGCCGTACCGCGCCGCCTCCTTCACCCTGACCGGATCGTCCACCAGCACGATCCCGTGCTCCGGGTGCTGGTATAGGCGCTTGGCTATGGAGATGTAGAAATGGTGCATTCTCTGCGGCGGTTGCGTCTGCTGATTCATGGCTCCTCCTCGTCCCCAGCCCGATTACGGAAGGCTGTTTATTCTGTTGATTGCAAGTGACACATCCTTGTGAACAAGGCTTTGCATGCTTTCAGGATAGCTCGTGTCAAGGAGTTGCTCAAGAGTCCCTAATAATTTTGCCCTCAAGTTTGGTTTGCACCGAGCCAGGTCTGGCGCCCGCTTGATGCACTGCCTCGCGACAACTGGTTTGGGGTCGCGGAGGATCCTCAGTATGCGTTCGATATTCTCGTCGATCCTACAGTACGCATCCCATCGCGCGTTCGAGACGATCATAATGAAGCCTCGCGTTCGAACGTAAGAGTTCTCGTTATCGAGCATCTCCAGAAAATCGTCGAAGTGTCCGTACACCGCATTCGATGACGCGCTCAGAGCCTCAAGCTGTCCGAGGCTCTCGTACGCATAATCCGCATCTTTGCTGAACAGGGCGGCTACAAGCTCATGAATCTCATGCATTTCCTTCACCTGCCCTGCCGAGGCATTACCTCCGGAACCGACATGTAGTCCCGGGCGTTTCGCAGAGGGAGCTGTCCGTCCTTCGGCAGCATGTCTCTCAGTTCGTCATAAGACTGTTGAACCTGCTCGTTCCACTTTTCCCTTACGGAGTCCACGCACTCGACGATCTCCCAGATGTCCCCGCCGTCGCGCTCGCACCTCTCCAGCTCGGTATCCACCGGATGAGCCATCGTGCAACGTGCGCAACAGAAACATATCGACAGCAGGCTGAGGATGACCGCCCTTTTCATCACCATCCGCTTCCACCACCACCACCACCTCCTCCTCCGGAGGATCCGCGGCCACCGCTGCCGGACTGCCTGGTCCCCGAGGAGACGGCGCTCGAGAAGCCGGAAGCGAACGCAGACACACCCGCGGCCGATGTGAAGGCGTTCAGGTCGCCCCTGTACCACGAGGGGCTGTACCCGGCGGAAGTCAGGACGTTCTGGAAGCGGTTCGCCCAAGTCTCGGCCGCGTCGAGGGCAAAGGCGTAGGGCAGCAGCTTTTCGAAGAGCTCCGGCGTCTCGTCGGGGGGCAGCGACTCCAATCGGTGCTTTTCGGCCGCGGTTATGAACATTCCAAGCCCTTCGACGCTCTCGTTGAGGCGCGCCCCCTCCTCCGTCCGGACCTTGAGAAGCTGTTTGAAGACCAGGAGGACTCCCACGGAGAGAAGAGACCCAAACAGGCTCGTCGCATCGGCGAAGCCCTCCTCGAACAGACCGCCGTACCACATGAAGAACGTGAACAGCATGAACATCCCCGGGAAAATAAAACGCAGCAGCATCCTCGTCGAAAAACGCCCCTTGCCGGTGGGGACGGGTATGGACAGGGGTACCAGCAGGAAGGAAGCCGCCAGGAACGGGATGAGGAAGTCCACCCTGACGTAGCCGGAGGTGAAGGTCAATAGCAACATCGACAGGGCATAGATCTCGAAAAGGGCAGCCCCTATGAGCCACTTGCCCAGGTTGGTGGACAGAAGTGGTTTCCCTCTCTGTTTGAAGCTCTTGACCATCCGGCTGAAGGCTTCCATGAGTACAGGGGCGTCCGCGCGGGAGAGGTGGATCTCCGTGCGAGTGGCGCCGAAGAGATCCTCCGTGATCCTCCTCTCCTCCTCCGTCAGCCCTGCGTCATTCATCCTGACCCGGTCGAGTTTCAATCTGAATGATTTCCCGGCGAACTTCGACAGCAGCTTCAGTGCGGATTCGGCCCCGGTCGGCATAGTCAAGGCCGCGGCACTGTCTCCGGGGAAAAAACCGGTCTCCTGGATGGTAATGGCACCCTTCACCGCAATTCCGAGGATCATTGCGGCGAAGGACCTGTCGTCGATCAGCATGGTTTTCACATACCGAGCAAATCCGGCCTCGACTCCCTCCGGAGGGGCGAACAGCGGTATCACCGGCCTGGATGCCGGGTCCCGCCCCCACTTAAACCAGAGAATGAGCATGACCGCCAGCAGCAAAACCGGCATTCCCAGGTGGATCGCCCTGTAAGTCCCCCTGCCGAGGAATTCCAAGGGGGGAGCTGGCTCAACGGGAGGGGAGACTATGCCTTTGGGCCAGGTGAAGACCACGGTGAGCCCGGTTCCAGGGGCGAAGGGCGTCGAGGATTCGACTGTCCCGTCGGGAAGCACGCGCGCGTCCCGCCCCTTCTCCCCGGGCCTGCCGGTGTAGAACTCGACCGAAGAAAAGCCCTCGCCGTATTCCCTCCCCGGAAGCTTTGCCCTGAAGGATGCCTGTTCTATGGCGAAGGACCAGTCGTCTCCGGTGACGTTCCAGTAGAGCTCGTCGTGTTCGGCGAAGAAGCCCAGCTGCCCTGTAGTCCGGTATGTGATCTCGAACAGATGCGCACCATGGGAAAGCAGTTGATCCGGGTCTCCGAGCCGGAATTCCATCCGCTCCCCCGCCCTGCTGACCTGGGCCTCCACGGGGCTTCCATCCAGCAGTGCGTCGACCAATTCCAGAGGCGCCCTGCGCCTCGTCCCCTCGGCGTCGGTGAAATCGGTGGAGATGGACCGGATTATCCCTCTTTTGATCTCCTCCCCCTCGGCGATGAGAGAGATTCGCTCCGTTACCGCAAGCGAGGCGTCTTCTCCGATCTCGGCGAAGACCTCGAAGTTCGTTATCCTCTCCTCCGCACGGAGAGGGTTAGTCGAGAGACAGAGACCAAGCGCGAATAACGCGATAGTCGGCAGGCGAAATGCTCTTTTCATTATTCTCACCCCTCCCTCAATGGCACGGCGTCACAACGACAAGCATCTCCGTGGCCTGGCAAGCGCGGTTTTCGCCGACAATCACCGCGGCTTTCGGAACAGAAGCAGCAGCGGCGCCGCCATCAGCACCGAGGCCAGTCCGGCTCCGCTCACCGTGTTGCAGCCACCTCCGCCGCCCGGCGTCGCCCCCGGGTCGTACTCGTACGCCCCGATATCGTAGGCCGCACCCTTCGGCCTTGTCACACCCCTCTGATCCTCGGAGGGAGCTCCGTTGGCGGTCCCGGTGTCGATAGCGGAGCTGCCCTCCAGGAGAGCGAGGTTCTTCGTCAGCCCCCCGTTGAGCTTCAGGGAGTCGTCAAGCCTGGGGTCGTCCGTGATTATATTCGTCACAGTGGCCGAGGTCGTCGAGTAGCCTCCCTTGATCACGCAGTGGGAGAGAATTGGTTCGACGGTCGATTCGCTGTCGATCTGTTTCTCCGAGCTGTCTCCCCAGAAGATGCAGTTCACTGCCTCGAAAACATCGAAGTAATTTCGCACTGTCTCACCCTCGCCCTGGTTTTTCGTGTTGTTGTAGAAAGTGCAATTCCTCAACGCGGCAGCGCCGGGATCCGCGCCAAGCAGCAACGCCCCTCCTCCGTAGTAGGAGGCGGTATTCTCCACGAAGGTGCAGTTGACGGCGACCAGCTCCCCTCCGTAGGCGCTGACGGCGCCTCCGGAGCTTGAAGTCGACCTGTTCTTGAAAAACGTGCTCTTTTTCAGCGCAAGCGTGCCCCAATTTGTGCTGTGAATAGCCCCTCCCGGCCAACTGCTCGTGTTCTTTTCAAAAGAGCAGTTGGTCGCCCAGAATGCTCCGTCGACGAAGACCGCACCTCCCCAGGCGCTCGTGCCGACCGCGTGATTGTCGGCGAAGATGCAGTTCTCGGCCGTCAGCACTGCTCCCCTTCCAATGCAGACCCCCCCGCCGATTTTCGATTCGTTGCCCGAGATGACGCAGCTATTCAGAACTACCGTTGAGGTTTCGTCAAGGACAATTCCGCCGCCCTGCTGACCTCCCTTGCCGTCGGTGACTCTTAGGCCGTCCAGCGTCGCATATGACGACTTGCCTATCCACACGACCGTGCGGTTGTTCTTCGTGCCGTCGATCCTCCCGGTCAGGGTCGTGACGTTATTTTCCGGATCCCTGTCGTCCGCGCTCGTCTCGTTCCCCTTGAAGCCGCCGAGTATGACTGCTTTGAACGCAGGCACAAACGACTCGTCCTCCTTGTCACCCGGCGAATACTCTCCCTCCGCGAGCCAGTATGTTGTTTCTACGAGCGTTGAAAGAGCCGACCGAAACTCCGCCGCCCCGTAGGCGTTATTCCAGGAATCTCCGTTCCTCGCACCACTCCCCGAGACTGTGACGAACTTCACCTGCGCCGCCGCTGCGAAGCAAGACAAGATCACCAGAAGGCACGCCAGGGAAAACACCATGATTGCCCGCTCTCTTATTCCGACCGATTTGACCACTTTCATCCCCTCCTTGTTTGATTTGCAAACGACATCGTCGGAATAATATAGCACAAACACCCCGCGCCAGTCCGACTCGGGCAGGCGCATTGAATAAAAAAAACGCCCTCCTCCGGGTCTGTGACAACCCCCGGAGGAGGGCGTACTTCGGTCTGGTGGAGGCGGGGGGGATCGAACCCCCGTCCGACAAGGGCCGGCCGTGGAAGCGCTACGGGCGTAGTTCCCGTTTTAGTGTCGGCTCAAGGCTCCCGGGAACAGGATCCTCTCGCCCGATCCTCCTTGTCTTTTTCCCGGGGCCGGAGGCGCTCCCCGAAAAGCATCCGCCTTTATGTGTCGCCCTGCGTAGAAACGGCGGCTGTTCCCGCGAAGGACGTGGCTGCTTTACGCAGCCAGTGCGTAGTTGTTGTTGTTGACGTTTGTTTGTTTGTCCGCGTTTAACGAGGTTCGGACGACCTCGGCCCGCTCTTCCAGACCCTCCGTCTTGCCGTCGAAACCAGTCGCCCCCGTGTTTTGGGGACCTTCGATCAGTCCCTTTCGTCGCGCCTCACGGCGCGCTCCATCGCTCTCTTTACGTCTCTTTCCGCAATGGCATCGCGCTTGTCGAAGAGCTGCTTCCCCTTGACTAGCGCGAGCTCCACCTTGGCCCTCTTGCCGTCCTTGATGTAGACGGAGAGGGGGACCAGCGTCAACCCTTTCTCCCGCACCCTCGAGAAGAGGCGCAGAATCTCGTGGCGCTTCATCAGGAGTTTCCTGTCGCGCAGGGGCTCGTGGTTGTAGTAGCTGCCCTTTTCATACGGGGAGATATGCACCCCCGTGAGCCACAGCTCGCCTTCCCGAATGAGCGCGTAGCCCTCCTTGAGGTTCACCTTCCCCTCGCGGACGGACTTGATCTCGGTTCCGGTAAGGACTATTCCGCACTCGAAGGTCTCGATTATGAAGTAGTCATGGCGCGCTTTTCTGTTCTGTGCTACTGTGCGGTCTGCCATCTTGTACACCTGTCGTAATTTTAACACCTTGATCAGTCTTAGTCAACAGCCAGAGTCGCCCTGTCGGTACAGACTGCAAGGAGGCTCCGGCTTACCCGGAACCTCCCGTTGCTGACCATTATCTGGTCGGGGCGAGAGGATTTGAACCTCCGACCTCCTGGTCCCGAACCAGGCGCGCTCACCAGACTGCGCTACGCCCCGACTCATTGCTCGGCGCGGATTTCTCCGCAACGCCGAAGATTCTATCACCGGAAGTCTATCTCGTCAAACGGTCATCCCGTTTTCTGTCTTCGTCCCCCGGAGCGGCGCCTCCCTTTCGTCCGTTCTTCCACTGGATGCGGCTGGTCGAGGCTGTCTCGGCGGCCAGGGGGATCTCGGTCCACCCCCACGGGGTGACCAGCAGGAAGCGGAATGCTATCCCCTGGCGGTTGAGGGCGCGGATATGGGATATGTAGCGGTACACGTCGCCTATGATGAAGGTGTCGCTTATCATCCAGACCCTGCGGCTCACCCCGCGGTTGAACAGAGCTGCGTAGTCTATGGCCATGCGCAGGCTGTCCTCGAAGTCCGCCGGCCCCACGTGCAGGGCCACGACATCTTCGTTTCCGTAGGGCTTCTTGATGTTGGGCAGCAGGTCGGCGTATTCGTCGACCCACTCGAGGCTGTTGAACAGCGCCTCTCCGTCCATCTCCATGACGTTCTCGAAGAGAGCCGCGACAGGGTCTATGTCCTGGTCGGGGTTGTCCGCCCGTATCGAGTCGTCCATCCACTGCTGCACCTGGTTCAGGATGTCTATTATGTACCGGGGATAGTGCGAACCCGACATGGCCGATAATATCTCTCCCACTGTCCAGTTTTCGTCCGATTCTTGTCTGTCGCTTCTAAAATCCTGTGTCATGCCGTCCTCCGTGTTCCCGTTCTCGGTGAAGCATAGCACATCCGTTCAAAGGCCACAACAGGAAAAGCCGGTAATCGAGGGGCTGTCCTCCGGGCTCGTCATTCGCTGAACCCCCATGCGTTCCTGCCCTCCCTCTTTACCCTGTACATCGCGATGTCCGCCTTCTTCATAAGCGTGTCGAGGTCCTCGCCGTCGTCCGGACAGAGGGCAATCCCCATGCTTCCGGAGATCGATATGGATCTGCCGTCGATGACGATCTCTCGCCTGAGGGCGTCAAGCATCCTGTTCGCCGCGGCCGCCGCGTCGTCCCTGCCGGCGATGAGCGGCATCACGATCGCGAATTCGTCCCCGCCAAGCCTCGCGAGCGTATCCGCGGCTCTCGTCTCGCCGCTCAGTCTCTCGGCGACCGCCATCAGCACTAGGTCCCCCATAGAGTGCCCCATCGTGTCGTTTATCGCCTTGAAGTTGTCTAGGTCCATGAAAAAAAGCGCCGACATGCCCCCAAGGCGTATCGCGTCGCATATCGCGGCGTAAAGCCTCTCGTTGAACAGCAGGCGGTTGGGCAGGCCGGTCAGCATGTCGTGGGTGGCCTGGTGCAGTATCATCTCCTCGGCGCTCTTCCGCCTGGTAATGTCTGTGAAGACGCCGATCATCTTGAAGGGGGAGCCGTCATCCTTCCACTCGAAGATCTTGGCCCGATTGAGGACCCATATCCACGCGCCGCTTTTCGTCCTCAGGCGAAACTCGTGCGAAAAAGACGGTGACAGGCCGTGGAGGTGCTCCTCCAGCCTTCTATTCATCTCTTGCAGGTCTTCCGGGTGGATTCTGCTCTCAAGCTCCGCGAAGGAGGGCTCGATTTCGTCGTCCCGGTAGCCGAGCAGGGCCTTCCACTGGCTGGAGTAGAAGACCTCCCCCGTCTCAATGTTCCAGTCGCAGACTCCGTCGCCAGCGCCGTCCACCGCGAACTTCCAGCGCTCCTCGTTCCTTTTGCGCTCCTCCTCCGCCCTCTTGGAGGCGGTGATGTCCATGTCGCCACCCATGAGGCCTATGACCTCGTCGCGGTCGTTGAACACGGGGCTTTTGTACGACTTGAGCCACACCAGCTCCCCGCGCCCGGTCCTGAACGGGGCCTCGAAGTCGACCGACGAGCGTCCGCTAGTCATTACCGCCTGGTCCTGTTCGATGATTTTACTTGCGAACTCGGGCGAGAAGAGGTCGAAGGGCCCCCTGCCCAGCACCTGGTCCGGGGGAAGGGCGAGAAAGTCGGCAAACGCCTCGTTGACGAAGACGTAGACCGACCTCCTGTCCTTGATGAACATCGGGATCGGGAATACCGAGAAGCATCTCTCCTGAAAGGCGAGATGCTCCAAAAGCCCCTGGTCGGCTTCTTCCCGGATTTGGAGCCTCGCTGCGCGCCACGAATTTCCCGGGAACTGGTTGCGTGTGGACATTTCAGCCATTCCCCCCTGGAGGACGATTCTATCACAAAAGTGCGGTCCCGGAGGCACCGGCGGGGCCGGTCGGAATGCACATTCTCAACCTCTCTTTCTCCACCAGGTGACGAAAGCCGCCCTCGCCTCCCCGTCCGGCCCAAGTATGGAGTGGTAGAGGCGCGGGCTCCCCTCCTCCGGATCGAGCGCGGCGGTCCTGACGACGATGTCCCCGTCCTTGCCGACGGGCTTAAGGTACTCGCACTCCACCCTGGCGGCCTCGTACTCGTCGACCAGGCTGTCCGGCGCGGATTCCACCGCCCAGGAGAAGTAGACCGCGTTGTTCACGTGTGCGTTCCTGTCGAGATCCCACCTGCGGACGGAGAAGCTCCTCTCGTGGTCGAAACTCCCCACCTGAGGGAGGATCACCTCCGGATCGTCGATCGGGCGAGCCTCCTCGACGTAGAGCGGTGTCGAGTACCTGTCCAGGCGAAGCGGCCTGCCCCGCGCGACATCGATCAGGATCCAGCTCGTCCATGCAGACGCCACCGGGCCCTCCTCGTCCGTCACCCTGAAGACGCGCATGGAGCGCAGGTTTCTCCTGGGCTCGTGCCAGGTCCTTACCGACAGCTCGCTCTCGTAGTCGGGATACCGGTCCACCGAGACGCGGTACTGCCTCAGCACCCAGCTTATTCCCATCGGCAGCAGGTCCGCCACGGTCATGCTCATCCTGCGAGCGTCGCGGTCCGCCATGTCCTGCAGTATGTCCAGCAGGACCGGCAGCTTCATCACTCCCTCCGGGCCGATCCCGGCATAGGGTATGGAGTACTTGGCTTCCAGCATGGAATCATCTCATTTCTTACGGATCGAACTCCGGCGAATCTTCCCTGTTCCGCCCTTTTCGGTATATTATAGGGCAAGATGCATAGGCCTCCTCGCATGCCCGTCGCGGGCAAGAGGGGAGCATGTCGTCCCGACGACGACGCGGGAGGTGTGGGCGGACATGAAAAGGCTTGTGGCGCAGGCTGCTGTCATGCTCCTGTTCCTCGCGTCGGCCTTGCTCGCCTCGGACGGGGGCGCCCCGTTCAACATTCACTCGGTGAAGATGGGGGACACGCTCGAGTCCGTGGCGCGGCTGTACGGGGCCGACGCGGCCAACATAGCGGCGGCCAACGGAATAAGCGCGGAGGATCTTCCCCCGGCCGGGACGGTCGTCCTTGTGCCGAAATCCCCCGGAGACGTGCTGGCCACCCTCTACGAGGCCAAAAGGCGCGGACTGGGCGCGTGGCCGAAGCCCAGGATGGAGGATTCGTTCCTCGCGCCCCTGACCGTGCAGCCCGCCGCGGACGTGGAGAAACCTCCCGCGCCGACTCCGGCTGCCGAGCCTGTCGCCGGACACGTCGTCCGCAGCCACACGGTCAGGGAGGGGGACAATCCGTACAGGATTTCGCGGGAGTACGGGGTGTCGCTGACGGAGTTGCTGAGCGCCAACAACCTGACCGAGGGCTCGGTGATAAGGATAGGGGACGTGCTGACGATCCCGGTGCATTCGGAGCAGGGACCTTCCACCGATCCGCCGCCTGCCGACGTGCGAAAGCCCTCCGCTCTCGAGCCTCCCAAGGCGGAACAGCCACCGCCCGAGCCACCCGCCCGGCAGGTCCGGCCGAGGTTGATCTGGCCGCTCAAGGGCGGTGCGCCTCCGGTCATGTCGGACACCAGCTTCGGCGAGGGGCTGGTCAGCAAGGCCACTCCCGGCGAACGGGTCGGGGCGGCGGCGGACGGAACGGTGCTGCACGGCGGCTGGATGAGGAACTTCGGCAACGCCGTCTTCATAAACCACGGCGAAGGTCTGGCCACGTTCTACGGCGGCCTTGGCACAATATACGTGAAGTCTGGGGACAAGATCAGGAGTGGCGACAGGATCGGCCTGGTCGGGCCGGCCGAGGGCGACAGCGCGAGATTCGTCTTTCACGTGCTGAAGGAGGGGAAGTCGGTGGACCCCGCGCCATGGCTCGGGACGAAGAAGGACTGACCCGCGCGCGGCGCACGAGGCCGGGCAGGCCGAGCCCTGTTGCTGTAGAATACCGGCAGGATATTTTTGGAGGTGGATTGTATGTCTCAGGTCAACGAACTGAACAGAAACGCGATGACGATCAGGCTGGAGGGGCCGCTGCCCCCCTACCCGACGTTCGTCGAGGGAATGCGTCGCGCCCCCGACAGGGGGTGGACGCTCAACAGGCAGGAGACCGAGCTCGCGCTCAGGAACGCGCTCCGCTACGTCCCGGAGGAGCACCACCGGGAGCTGATACCCGAGTTCCTTGAGGAGCTGCGCACCAGGGGGAGGATCTACGCCTATCGCTTCCGTCCCGCGGGCAGGATAAAGGGGCGGCCGATTGAGGAGTACCGGGGCAGGTGCCTGGCCGGGAAGGCCTTCCAGGTCATGATCGACAACAACCTGGACTTCGAGACGGCTCTCTACCCCTACGAACTGGTCACCTACGGCGAGACAGGGCAGGTATGCCAGAACTGGCTCCAATACCGCCTGATAATGAAGTATCTGGAGGAACTGACCGAGGACACCACCCTCGTGGTCTCCAGCGGACACCCGGTGGGGCTGTTCAGATCCCGCCCCGAGGCGCCTCGCGCGATCGTGACAAACGGCCTGCTGGTGGGACTGTTCGACAACCCCGCCGACTGGCACAGGGGCATGCAGCTGGGGGTCACCAACTACGGGCAGATGACCGCGGGCGGCTGGATGTACATCGGCCCCCAGGGCATTGTGCACGGCACCTTCAACAGCATCCTGAACGCCGCCCGCCAGAGGCTGAACGTGGGCGACAGGGGCAATCTGGCGGGGATCCTGTTCGTCTCGTCGGGGCTCGGCGGCATGAGCGGCGCGCAGCCGAAGGCCGTGGAGATCGCGGGCGGGGTGGGGATTATCGCCGAGGTAGACTCCTCCCGCATTGAGACGCGCCACGGTCAGGGGTGGGTCTCCAAGGTCACCGACAGCTGCGAGGAGGCCTTCCGGATGGCGGACGAGGCCTGCAAGGCACGCCAGCCGCTCTCCATCGCGTACCACGGCAACATCGTCGACCTGCTCCAGTACGCGGTGGACCGGGATATTCCGATCCCTCTGCTCTCGGACCAGACCTCCTGCCACGACCCCTACGGCGGCGGCTACTGCCCCCAGGGGCTCTCCTTCGAGCAGCGCACGGAGATGCTGTCCGAGGATCCTGATGAGTTCAGGCGCAGGGTCGACCTGTCCCTGCGCAAGCACTACGAGGTGATAAAGGCCCTGGTCGACAGGGGAACCTACTTCTTCGACTACGGCAACTCCTTCATGAGGGCGGTGTTCGACGCCGGGGTGCCCGAGATCTGCAAGAACGGCGAGAATACCTACGACGGCTTCATCTGGCCCTCGTACGTCGAGGACATAATGGGGCCGCTCCTGTTCGACTACGGCTACGGCCCATTCCGCTGGGTCTGCCTGAGCGGCAGGCCCGAGGACCTGCGCAAGACTGACCGCGCGGCGATGGATTGCATCGACCCCGACCGCCGCGCCCAGGACTACGACAACTGGGTCTGGATACGCGACGCCGAGAAGAACGCGCTGGTCGTGGGCACCCAGGCCAGGATCCTGTACCAGGACGCCGAGGGGCGCACCAGGATAGCGCTCAAGTTCAACGAGATGATAAGGCGCGGCGAGATCGGGCCGGTCATGCTCGGTCGAGACCACCACGACGTCTCCGGCACCGACTCGCCCTACCGCGAGACGGCCAACATCAAGGACGGCAGCAACATCTGCGCGGACATGGCCACCCTCTGCTTCGCGGGCAACGCCGCGCGCGGGATGAGCCTGTGCGCGCTGCACAACGGCGGCGGAGTCGGGGTTGGCAAGTCGATAAACGGCGGCTTCGGGCTGGTGCTGGACGGCACGGAGCGCACCGACGAGATAATAAAGTCCGCTATGATGTGGGACGTGCTGGGGGGCGTGGCCCGCAGGGCGTGGGCCCGAAACCCGAACTCCATGGAGGTCTCCCGGGAGGTGAACAGGAACTACCCGGGCGACTACCACATCTCCCTGCCCTACAGCGTGGCCGACGAGGACGTGAAAGACGCGGTGGACGCGCTCTTCCGCGAGAACTAGTCGCAGAGAAGCCAGGGTAAAGGAGGCGGTTGCATGCAGGTGATACGAAGGACTCCGGTCGACTATAGGGTAATGCCGTGGAAGAACGGCGGGGGCATCACCCACGAGATGTTCATCTACCCTGAGAACGCCGACATGGGGGACGACGGCTTTCTGTGGCGGTTGAGCTCTGCAAATATCACGGAGGACGGCCCCTTTTCATCCTTCCCGGATTACGACCGCGTCCTGTTCCTGCTGTCGGGCAAGGGGGCGAATATCACCGTGGACGGGGCGGACGTCCGCCTGGCGTCGCAGTTCGACTCGCTGCGCTTCAGCGGGGCGACTCCCGCCTACAGCAGGCTGATCGACGGACCCGTGACCGACCTGAACCTGTTCTACAGGAGGGACGCGCTCTCCTGCGAATACCGCCAGCTTTTCCCGAGGAGGGAGATGGAGCGCCTGTTTCTCCCCGGCAACACCACGATAATGGTCTGCCTGCAGGGAGAGGCGACGGTCGGGATAGGGGGGGAGCAGCCGCTGAGGGAGATGGAGCTGCTGGTCGTTCTGGAGCACACCTGGGGGCAGCCCATGGTGGTGCAATACGAGAGGGAGAGCCGCCTCCTGTTCATGACCCTGTCGAGGCGGACGGGGCACGACGAATCGCACACGAAGTAGCAGGGGCGCGGCGCGCGGGGATCGACCGGCGCCGCGCCTTTTTCTTCTAGCCCGCCCTGTTCAGTTCGACGTGCTTCTGGAGAATTCGCACCGCGTTGGTCGCCGCCCCCGTCCTGATGTTGTCCGCCACGTTCCACATCAGGAAGCTCGAGTCGTCGAACGACCTTAGGCGACACACATGGACGTCGTCGCCGCCCGCGACCTCAAGCGGGGTGACCATGCCGGACGACAGCACTACATCCTCCGAATCCTGGATAGCCACGGCCAGGGAGTCCATGTCGAACGGGCGGCGCGTCCTGACGTAGATCGCCTCCGAGTGGCCGTACATCACCGGCACCCTGATCGCAGTCGGGAATATGGATATCCCCGGGTCGCGCAGGATCTTCCTGGTCTCGTCGACCATCTTCATCTCCTCGTCGGTGAATCCGCTGTCGAGCAGCGCCCCTATCTGCGGCACCACGTTCAGGTGGATCTGCTTTATGAACTTCCTCGGCGCCACCCTGCCCTCCATCTGGTCACCGAGCTCGTCCATTCCGCTCCTCCCGGCCCCCGAGACGGCCTGGTAGGTGCTGACGACGATCGTATCCAGGCCGAATCGCTCGTGCACCCGGTAGAGGGAGAGCACCATCTGTATAGTGGAACAGTTGGGGTTCGCCACTACCCCGCTCCCGTAGCCGCGCAGCAGGTCGCCGTTGATCTCCGGCACGACCAGCGGGACGGCCGGATCCATCCTGAACGCGGAGGAGTTGTCTATCACCACCGAGCCGCTCGCCGCGGCAGTCGGGGCAAACTCGCGCGACACCGCGCCGCCGGCCGAGAAGAGCAGGTAGTCGTACCCTTCCTCCATCGCGCCCCTTGTGAGCTCCTTCACCCTGTGAACCTCGCCGTGGAACTCCACCGTCGCCCCGGCGCTCCTGGCCGAGGCGTAAAAGTCGATGCCGCCTGGCTTGACCCCGCGCTCCTGCAGCACCCTGGTCATCATCCGACCCACCTCGCCGGTCGCGCCGACAACTGCGATTCTCAATCGTGTCATCCCCCTTCTCGTGCAACAAAAAAAGCCCGCCCCGTGAGGAAACGAGCCTGTACATACACGGATTTTGCAAGGATTATAGGAAGGGGCCGGACCATTGTCAATAGATTTTTCCCCGCGCCTGGTGTATAATACCGTCGACATCTTCGGGGCGGGGTGAGAATCCCCACCGGCGGTGATGAGCCGTTCACGGCTACAAGCCCGCGAGCCCGCAAGGCTGATCCGGTGAGAATCCGGAGCCGACTGTGAGGCGCGTTTTATGCGCCGTAGTCAGGATGGAAGAGGATGTGTCAACGCGCACGCTGCCCCGGATGCGATGTCCGGGGCATTTTTTTTTGAAAGGATTGATCCACGCAATGGAAGCCGTATCGCAATTCAACACGCGCAAGCTCGTCTGGACAGCAATGCTGTCGGCCCTGGCCACCGTGCTCATGTACCTCGACACGGCGCTGCCGGTCTTCCCCGGGTTCCTGAAGTTCGACCTGTCTGACCTCCCCCCCCTTGTCGCCTCCTTCGCCTACGGCCCCCTCGCCGGGGTCTTCTGCGAGCTTGCGAAGAACCTCATCCACGCCATGACCACGTCGTCCGCGGGCATAGGCGAGTTCGCCAACTTCCTGATGGGCTCCGCGCTGGTCGTGCCCGCCGGCATGATCTACAGATACGAAAGGACCCGCAGAGGGGCGCTCAGAGGGCTGCTGGCGGGCGTCGTCTGCTCCACGGTCGCGGCGGCGCTGGCCAACTACTTCATACTGCTGCCCTTCTACTCGCAACTGATCCCCATGGACAAGATAATCGCGATGTCCTCCGTCGTCATAACCGCCATCCACGACAAGCAGACCCTGATCGTCTACGGCGTGGTGCCGTTCAACCTGTTCAAGGGAGCGGTGATAGCCCTGCTGACCCTGAGGCTGTACAAGAGGATAAGCGCTCTCATCCACGAGTAGACCGCCCGCGGCGCGGAAGAGGTGGTGACAGGAGGCGGCGTTTCGTGGTAATCTTCGCTCGGGAGCACGTCTTCGTCTCCCGCGAAGACCTCGTCGAAAGGGGAGTTGCCTCAGTGAAGACCTACGAGCCTTTCCGCATCAAAGACCTCGAGCTGAAGAACCGCATCGTCATGCCCCCGATGTGCATGTACAGCGCTCCGAACTCGGTAGTCACGCCCTTCCACCTCACCCACTACGGGACTCGCGCCCTTGGCGGGGTCGGCCTCATACTCGTCGAGGCCACCGGAGTGCTCCCCGAGGGGAGGCTCACCGACGGCTGCCTGGGGCTGTGGTCGGACGACCAGGTGCCGGGCATGGCCGACCTCGTGAAGCACGTGCACGACCTCGGCGCCAGGATCGGGGTTCAGCTCAACCACGGCGGGCGCAAGTGCGCCGCCACCGTGGAGCGGATCTACGCCCCCAGCGCGATAAACTACGGCGGCAACGGCGCGTACCGAGACCCGGTGGAGATGGACCGGGACGAGATAGCGCGCGTAACGGAGGCGTTCGCCTCCGCGGCCGGGCGCGCCCTCGAGGCCGGGTTCGACGTGGTGGAGATACACGGAGCTCACGGCTACCTTGTCAACCAGTTCCTCTCTCCCCTCAGCAACAAGAGGCTCGACGGCTACGGAGTCGACTTCGAGGGGAGATCGCGCTTTCTGCAGGAGGTCGTCAGGGCCGTTCGCACCCGCTGGCCGGAGGAGAAGCCCCTCTTCCTGCGCGTGTCGGCCGAGGACTACGTGGAGGGCGGCATGACCACCTCCCAGCTCATCAGGATCATAGATCCGGTTCTGAAGGATATCGACGTGGCGCACGTCAGCTCCGGCGGCGTCACCCCAGTACCCCCGCCGGTCTACCCGGGCTACCAGGTCCCCTACTCCGAGAGAGTCAGGAAGGAGTGCGGGATACCGACAATAGCGGTCGGGCTCGTGACCACCCTCGACATGATCGAGGAGATACTGTGCAACCAGCGGGCAGACCTAGTGGCGCTCGGGAGGGAGCTGCTCCGCTACCCCTTCTTCCCCCTCAACGAGGCGCGCAAGAGGGGGATCGCGCTGCCCTGCCCGGAGCAGTACAGGAGGGCGTTCTCCTAGCGGGTCGGACTCAGGGGGGTCAGAAAACCCACCCCTTGATGATCTCCTTGGCCTCGTGCAGCCCGTGGGCCCCGTAGTGCACTATGACCCACACGGCGAGGACGTAAAGGGCGGTGGCGGCGACGCCGAACAGGATCGCGGCGATGAAGGCCAGCCCGTCGCGCTCCGTCAGCGACACCCCGATGCAGAATATCACCATTGCCGGCAGGGTGTTGGTGAGGGGGATCGGCAGGATCATGAGTCCGCTCATCAGCAGCAGGAGCACGGAACAGAAGACTCCGGCCGCCTTGCCGTTGACGAAGGCGAAGCGCGGCCTGACGAACTTCTCGACGAAGGCGAAGAACTTTACCGCCCCTGCGATCATCCTGTCCGCGGTCTGCCTCCTGATCTCCTTCCTGGCCGCCCACTCCGGCATCCAAGGGGTGTCTCTGCCCGTCAGCATCTGCACTCCGAGTATGAAGAGGACGATCCCGAGAGGCGTGCTGTACCCCGGCGCCGGCACGGGGAGGGCGCTCGGCAGTGAGAAGAGCACCAGCAGGATGCCGAACCCTCGGTCGGCCACCGCCGCGGCGAGCTCCCCGAAGGTGATGTTGTCGCCTGATTCCAAGGTCAGGAGCCTGCTTATGTCCTCGGACAACGGGGTGTTTTTTTCTACCTGTTCCATGCAGAGCACAATCTCCTCTCGTCTGCGCGCCATTCCTGCGCGGCCTTTTCCAGCAGGGATGATACCACAGGGGCGAACGGACTCGTCTTAACCATGCTTGACCTAAAGCAGCCGCAGTCCTATACTCATGCCAGAGTTATAACGCGATATGGAAAGGAGAGATATCATGCAGTTTACTGAACCGGCGGAGACTCTTGACCAGCGTGTCGCCGACCAGGCCAAAGCGCTCAAGAGCCTCATGGAGGAGATCGAGGCCGTCAACTACTACAACCAGAGGGTAGCCACGACCCCGGACCAGGAGCTGAAGGCGCTGCTGGCGCACAACCGGGACGAGGAGATCGAGCACGCCGCGATGCTCGTGGAGTGGCTTCGGCGCAACATGGACAAGTGGGACGAGGAGCTGAGGACCTACCTGTTCACCACCGCACCGCTCACACATGGGGAGTCGGGGGCCGCCCCCGCTTCGGACCTGGGCGTCGGCGGTCTGAAGTAGTTTTCGAAGAGTGCAGGGAGGGATAGTACAAATGGATATTCTGAGAAGGTCCGTATCGCCCCTCGCCTCCGAGGCGTGGGACGAGCTGGACAGCCAGGCGAAGAAGGTTCTGCTGCTCAACCTGTCGGCGAGGCGCTTCATGGACGTTGAGGGGCCGAAGGGCTGGTCTTACAGCTCGCACCCGACCGGCAGGCTGGACACCGGAGTATCGGCCGCCGGCGGAGCGGTGAAGTTCGGGATCAACAGGGTGCTTCCGCTGGTAGAGACGCGTGTGGGGTTCGAGCTCGACATCTGGGAGCTGGACAACATAAGCAGGGGCGCGAAGGACCCCGATCTCGCCCCTCTCGACGAGGCGGCGAAGGAGATAGCCCTGTTCGAGGAGAGGGCCGTCTACGGCGGGCTGGCCGAGGCCGGCATAGTGGGGCTGTCGAGCGCCAGCCGCTGCTCGGTGGCCGTCGCGAGCGAGGACCCAAGGGGAGTGGTCAACGCCCTGTCGGAGGCGGTCTTCAAGCTGCGAGACTGCGCGGTGGAGGGCCCCTACGCACTGGTGGCCTCGCCGGCGCTTTGGAAGGTGATATACGGCGGTGCGCCCGGCTACCCGACATCCAAGCACATAGCCAACCTGGCGGACAGGGTGGTGCTCTCCACCCAGGCGGACTCGTACGTGGTGTCGCTGCGCGGCGGGGACTTCGAGATCATAGTCGGGCAGGACTTCTCCCTCGGCTTCGAGGAGAGGGCCGGCGACAGAGTGCGCCTCTTCCTGACCGAGTCCTTCACGTTCAGGGCGATAAACCCGGAGGCTGCCGTCCGGCTGGTGCTTTAGGGATTTAACGAATGCATTTTTTCCGCCTGCGAGGGGCCCCTGCGGGCCCCTTTTTTGCCCCCCGGCACTCTTGTTTTTCGGACAAAAACATCTATAATCCGCAGTGAACGACCCCCTTCGCCCGAAGGGGGCAATCTTCCTGAGGGAGTGAGAGATGGCGGTTGCCTTTGTCGGGTTTCAAGCGAAGTAATCGGGAGCCGCACGGGCCCTGTTTCATTGGACGGGGCCGAATTCACAACTTATCAGGGGGAAAACCATGGACGATGAATACGGGACCGAGCCGGACGTCCCGCTGCAACCTGTCGCAAGGATCTCGGTAGTCTACAATCTCAAGCCGCAGTCCAACCCCGGCGAGCCGGACGACAAGTACGAGGAGTATGATCCTCTGTCGACCATAGAGGCCGTGGCCGCCGCCATAGCGGAGCACGGCTTCGAAGTGTCGCTGTGCGAGCAGGACGACGACCTTGACCGCCGCCTGGCAGAACAGGCGCCGCAGTTCGTCGCCAACCTGGCCGAGGGGCGGGGCGCCTCGAGAGGGCGAGAGGCCCAGGTCCCCTGCTTGCTGGAGAGCGCGGGAATCCCCTTCTGGGGCTCCGACTCCGCGTCGATGGCCGTGGCCCTGGACAAGCTCCTGACCAGCCGCCTGCTGCGCGGCGAGGGCATCCCCGTCCCGAGCAGCGAGTGCCTCAAGTCCGATGACGATCTTTCCGGCCTTGTGCGGCTGTTCTCGGGCCGGGAGGGCGCGCGCTACGTCGTCAAGCCCAGGTACGAGGGCTCCTCGAAGGGCATATTCCAGGACTCCCTGGTCCGCTCCCCCGCCGAGGCGGAGGCGCTTGTGAGAAGGGTGTGGGGCAGGTACGGCCAACCCGCGATGGTTGAAGAGTACCTTCCGGGTGACGAGATCACAGTGGGGCTGGTGGGCAACGGCCGCCCCTCGGTCGTCGGCATGATGCGAATAACGCCGGCCCGGCCGTGCGAGGAGTTCCTCTACTCCCTCGAGGAGAAGCGCAACTACGTGGAGCGCATCCGCTACGAGGGGCCCGAACACATCCCGGCCTCCGTCCGGGAGCGCGTCGCCGCATTCGCCGCGGACGCCTTCCAGGCGCTCGAGCTGCGCGACATGGCTCGCGTCGACTTCCGCCTCGACTCCGGGGGGACGCCAAGGGTGATCGACATCAACCCCCTCCCGGGGCTCTCGCCCGAGTACAGCGACCTCCCCATCCTGAACCGGTTGAGCGGCGGCGATTACAGGGGACTGATACGCGCCATCCTGCGGACCTCCTTTCACAGGAACGGACTGCTGTTTCCGTGCCGGGAGGAGGAGTAGCGGCATGTCGCGAACGAAGCCCTTCTCCGACGCCCCCCTCACGGTGCTTCTCCCGGCGGCGAGCGAGCGGTCGCCGCGCGTCGACGTGGCGGACGCCCTCAGGAGCCGCGAGTTCATCTCACGCGTCCTGGAGGAGTGCGGGCACGTGCCCGCCCCGGTCGACATCACGCCCGGCATGCTGAGGAGCCCGGCGGCCATCATGGAGCTTGCCCGCACCGCCGGCGCCGGATGCGTCTTCAACATATTCGAGGGCTTCAGCCACGACAGCGGGGCCGAGCACCGTTTTCGGGCCCTGCTCGACCACCTGTCCCTGCCCTGCACCGGCAACCCCCCCGCCGCCCTGCGGGCCTGCCTGTCGAAGGACGAGTGCTGCAGGAGGCTGAGGGAGTCGGGCATACCCGTCCCCGACGGCCTGTCCCTCTTTCCCGGCTTCGACCCGTCCGCTCTTTCGAGACTTGCGCCCCCTCTTTTCATCAAGCCTCTCGCCGAGGACGGCAGCGTCGGGATAGACTCCTCCTCGCTGGTCCTGGAGCCGCGCCTGATGCTGGCCGCGGTGTCGGCGAAGCTCTCCGACTTCCCGGAGGGAGTCCGCGTAGAGGAGTTCATACCGGGGCGGGAGTACTCCGTCTCCTGCATGGGAAACGACCCTTACACGACCATCGGCTGCTCGTACATCGACTTCGACCGGGAGGGAGGGAACTACCTGGATTACGACTCCAAGTGGACCCCGGGATCTCCCCTCTACTCGGTAGTGCCGGCAAGGGCGGAGGGGGACGAGTTCACGAGGGCCGCTACCCTCGCCGAGATGGCCGGGCGCGCCCTGGGGTGCAGGGGGTGCTTCAGGGTGGACATGCGCGAGAGATGCGGGGAGCTGTACGTGCTCGACGTCAATCCCAACCCGGACATCTCGCCCGACGGCGGCTTTTTTCGCCAGTGCAGGGAGAGCGGGATGTCGGACGCTCAGACGGTGCAGGCCCTCCTGGGGCTCGCTTTCGAAGTGCAAGGAGGAATGTGCAGTTGAACAATGAACTGGCGGAGCGCTGCCTGGCCGTGGCGAATTCTACCGGGGCCTTTCGCGCGGACGAACTTGACGTCCTCGAGGACGTGCTGGTGCAGTGGTCCCTGCATCCGGGGCGCGACTACATCCTTCTGACCGAGTGGTCCGACCGGGATCTTGCCGGTTTCCTGGTCTACGGGCCGACCCCGATGACCAGCTTCGCGTTCGACCTGTACTGGATGGCGGTGGCGCCCGGCCACCAGAGAAAGGGAGTCGGCGGCAGACTTGAACGGGAGATGTGCTCGGCACTGCTGGAGCAGTCCAACGACGCGGTCATCCGCGTGGAGACGGCCGGGAGGGACGACTACCTTGGCCAGCGCTCCTTCTATCTTTCGATGCTTTACGTGGAGTGCGGACGCATTCCCGACTTTTACTCGGAAGGTGACGACCTTGTCCTCTACTGCAAGAAGATCTCGAAGAAGCGCTGAACCAGTCAGGACTGCCGAGCCGACGCAAGAGGAGACGCAACCTCCGCCCGCAGCCGGAGAGACCGAGCCAAGGCTGATCGCGGCCGCGGATCTTCCCGGCTCGCTCCGCGCCGCGCGCGGGGGGTACCTGGCAGAGCTTCGCCGCTCTGTCGGGGAGGAACGCTGGAACGACTGGAGATGGCAGATGCAGTCCAGGATAACCACCGCGGACGAGCTTGGGCGGATACTCACGCTGTCCCGCGGGGAGGCCTCCACGCTGCGCAAGAGCCTGAACTCGCTTCGCATGGCGATAACCCCCTACTTCGCGTCGTTGATAGACCCCGGCGACCCCGCTTGCCCCATCAGGAGGCAGGCAGTGCCAACCCTGAAGGAGACCCTGATAGCCTCCACCGACCTGCTGGACCCCCTGCACGAGGACGTGGACTCCCCCGTGCCCGGGCTGACCCACCGCTACCCCGACAGGTGCATCATGCTGGTAACCGACCAGTGCGGCATGTACTGCCGTCACTGCACCAGGCGCAGATTCGCGGGGCAGACGGACACGCCGCGCCCGCGCGACCAGATCAGGGCCTGCGTGGACTACATCGCCCGGACGCCTGAGATCCGCGACGTGCTGGTCACAGGCGGCGACCCTCTGACCCTGGGAGACGAGGCCCTGGACGAGATACTCTCCTCGATTCGCGCCATACCGACGGTCGAGATTATCAGGATAGGAACCCGCGTACCGGCGGTGATGCCCATGCGAGTGACCGAGTCCCTGTGCTCGGTGTTGAAGAGGCACCATCCGCTCTGGGTGAACCTCCAGTTCAACCACCCGGAGGAGCTCACCCCCGAGGCGGAGCGAGCATGCTCGCGCCTGGCGGACGCCGGGATACCCCTCGGCAACCAGTCGGTGCTGCTCAAGGGAGTCAACGACTGCCCCTACATATTCCGAGAGCTGAACACTAAGCTGTTGAAGATGAGGGTCCGCCCCTACTACATCTATCAGTGCGACCTGTCTCGCGGGATCGAGCACTTCAGAACATCGATAGGCAAGGGCGTCGAGATCATCGAGTATTTGCGAGGGCACACATCGGGGCTCGCCGTCCCGACCTTCGTCGTGGACGCTCCGGGAGGAGGCGGCAAGATACCGGTGATGCCGAACTACGTCATTTCCCGGTCGGACAGAAAGACCATCCTGCGCAACTACGAGGGGGTCCTGTGCGCCTACACGGAGCCGGACGACAACCGAAGCAGGTGCCTGGAGAGATGCAGGGGCATCTGCGCAGGGGAGGGATCGGGCTTCCACGGAGGCCTGCAGTCACTTTTCGAAGGAAACGCGGTCTCGATAGAGCCCAAAGACCTTCCCAGGGAGAGGCGCAGGCAGGCTAGAGCCGCCCCGGCAGAGGGCGCGTGATGGACGAGACCGCAGCGAGAAGGGGAGGGACCGCTCGGCTCCTCCCCTTCTCGCTGCCAACCCGGCACTCCTCGCGCGGTCAATCCCGCCGCCGGCCCGTCAACTTCCTGTAAACGAGCCGCGGCGAAGGGACTCCGCAGGATCAATCGTTCGAGTTAACCTGGGCGGTTCCCCTCTGGAAGCCCTGGATCATCTCCCTGATGTCCTTCGGGTTCTCTATACCCGTGACCTTTATCTCGTAGGCGTCGGTCCCGGATGAGGCTATCATTATGTCGCCCACGCCGAGCAACCTCTGGAAGACCGTCTGGTGGATCTCGATCGATCGGATCTGCGGCATGCCGATCTCCACCGACTTCTTGGAGAAGAGCCCCTCCTCCAGGGTCACCTCGTCGTGCTTGACCGCGAACTCGAGCATGTTGCGCTTGACCACGATCACGAGCACCGGGATCAGGGCAAGAGCAAGCGTCCACCAGGGCGCCTTTCCGGTCGAGGCCAGGTACGCCGAGAGCGCGGCCACGGCCACGGCCAGCAACCACCACGTGACGAAACCTCTCCATGCGGGGCGCATGTACTTCTCGAAAGTCTTCTGCTGATCCATCTGGAACCCCTCCTATGAATGAAAATTTTCGCCTCATGCAGCCGGCGCCAAGTTTCAACACAACAGGGACATTCTACACTACCTTCTCATTTCGCAAAAGGGCATAAAGGACGAAAAACCCCCGCGCCGAACCGCAGCCCCCGGCGCGAGCCTCAGGAGACGTCCGCCTCGCGAAACCTCCTGACGAGGAAGAAAGGAAGGGACAGGAACGGCAGCAGGGCCACAACGGCGAACGTAGCCTGAATTCCGAAGAGGTCCCCTATCTTGCCGAAGGGGGCCATCATCATGTTCGCCAGCCCCCAGGATAGCCCCATCACGATGGAGCTTGACATTCCGCGCGAGTCCGGGGTCATCTCCTGGCCTATGGCGGCGGTTATCGGCATGGTCGAGCTGATGGTAACGGTGCCCACCAGGAAGAGAAGCACGCTTACCCAGCCGCTGAAGAACAGGCCGGCTATCAGGAAGACCGGGGAGACGAGCATCCCCGCCATCAAGATCCTCTTCTTGCCCCACCTGTCGGCCATCCTGCCGACTACGACCATTCCGATGGTGCTGAACAGCATTATGAGAAAGAGCACCGTTCCTACCGCGCCAATATCGCCGCCCTCCGCCGCGATGCGGATGGGGATGAACATGCGGACCCCCTGGCTGGTGGTGTCGCGCACCGTCGAGATGGCAAGGACCGGGTAGATTGTCATAAACACGGACTTCATCGTGACCAGGAGACCCTTCTGGGGTGTTATGGCGTCTCCGCTCTGGTGAGATATCGACGGCATGGTCTTCTTTATGAACAGGCCCAGGAGTATCACCGGGATCAGGGCGGCGACCGGCATCAGCCGGTAGCCCACCGTGTTGACCAGCGCGACGGCGAACAGCGGGCTGACCGTAGTGCCGGCGGTCCCTGCGACCGCGAACAGGGCGAGCGACACGGTGAGCCTCTCCCTCGGCACCACGTGCCCCACCCCGCCGTGCCCCTGGGGGTGGAACATCGCGCTCCCGAACGCCCATACGCCCACGAACAGCAGCGCCATGCCGTAGGAGGGGGACAGAGGGATCATAGAGGCGCCGAGGCAGGTCATCACCGGGCCCCAGACGATCAGCCACGAGTTCGCCGACCGATCGGACATGTAGCCTATCACCGGCTGCACGATGATATGGATAATGCCAAGGAAGGTGCTCAGGAAACCGGCCTGGGTCATAGTTATCTGCAGCTTCGAGATGAGGGTCGGTATGAAGGTCGGCAGGAAGGATGCGTACAGGTCGTTGAGAAAGTGGCCCGCCGACAGCAGGGAGAGCTTGAACCCCGAGCTCTCCGGGCGAATCAGGCTTGAAGCTTTTGACGACATAAATGGTTTCACTCCTCTGGGTCGATATGTAAGCCGGACACAATCATACACCATGCAGGATATAATTTGTCAATGGAAGGAGAGAAAAGCAGAAGAATGATCCAGCTTTCGGATTAAACCCGGCCGGACGGGGCGGGAGCGCCGAAGACAGCCACCCAGATGCACGGCGGTTCGACGCTGGTGCGGGCCACCCTGTGTCTCAGCCTGGCCGGCAGGAAGACCCAGTCGCCGCTGCTCAGCTCGACAACGCCGCCGTCCTCGAACTCCAGCGCGGCCTCCCCCTGGAGCAGCGCCACCCACTCGTCCTCCTCCTGGTCGTACCAGTAGCCGGGAGGCGAACTCTGACCGGCGGAGACTATCCGCTCCACGCGGAACGACGCGGCGCGGACCAGATCCTGAAACAGCTCCTCCGAGGGAAGGATGGCCGGAAGACCCAGCAGGCCGCCCCTTTTCATCCCGATCGTCATGTTAAACCGCCGGCTTCAGACCGGCATTCCAAGGATCCGGTCCATCAGGGACGAGCGGCCTCCCGCTTCATATCCTCGCGCCGCCGTTCGGCCTCCTCGTTTCTCTCCTTCAAGAACTCTCTTTGCTTCAGCCGTCGATCCTCGATCTGCTTCTCCATCATCCTCTTCTTGACCTGCTTGTCGTAGGTCTCGGCTGACTTTTTCACGGTCTCGTGGTGCCTGTCCATTATCTCGAGACGCTCCCCCTCGACCTCCCGCCTGGCCTTCTCCACCTTCTTCTGCGCGCTCTCCCTCTGCTCCTCCGCCTTCTCCTCGATCATATCCTCAAGGGGAGGGACGTTGAACGGAAGGTTTACTCCCGTGCGATCGACTTTCATCAAGATCCCCCTCTTTCACGTTTTTAACGTTGCTCCATTATATATCGGACTCGCGAAAGCCGCTTATTATTCCCGAATACCCGGGATTGAGTCCTTAAACTGGTGAAATTCGTACCGGCCCTTGTGCTGATCATGATCGAGCCAGAATACTATTCATAGACAACGGTCCTGTTCCTTCCGGCCTCCTTGGCCCTGTACAAGGCTACGTCCGCCCTGTTTATAACATCGTCGATGATTTCTTTGTCAACCCTTTCAGAAAGACCAATGCTCACGGTGATACCGCCCATATTTTCAAACGTGCAACCTTCGATGGAATTCCTTATTCTCTCTGCAATAGTAAAAGCGTCCCTTGAGTCAGTTGAAGGCATAAGGACGATAAACTCTTCTCCGCCGTATCTGGCCAGTACGTCCGTCTTCCTGACGGAGTTCTTAATCCGCCCCGCCGTTGTTTTCAGCACCTGGTCCCCCATTGCATGGCCGTAGTTGTCATTTACTTTTTTAAAAAAGTCTATATCAACCATGGCGATCGAGAGCGGCTCCCCGGCCCTGTCCGCCCTTGCGGTTTCCCTGCCGGCAAGGGCGTAAAAAGAGTGCCTGTTGTAAACGGACGTCAGATTATCGGTCACCGCCATCCTCTGGATTTCTCTCTGACTAATATACATAAACGCAATTGAAATGATAAGGATCAGCATTATGACAGTGGCCAAAAAGATTACGATCTTTCTGGCCGCAGCAAAGGCCTGGATCTCCCTGTCCTCCTTATAGCTGAAAAAATAGCCGACTGGTTCTTGTGATATATCCTTTATCTGGCGGTACTGGACAAGGTATGTTTTCCCGTCATAGTCCATAGCCAGGGTGACGGGCGCCTTGGTTCGCAGATCATTTTCAACTAGCTTCCTGAGCTCTGCCTGAAAAGCCTTGTCTCGGTGCAGCTTCAGCCCGTCCGGCCTTGCCTCGTTTTTTGTCAGGATTTCTACATCATACACATATTCATCTGAAATATCGCACGTCTTGTACCTGGCCTGCTCGTCAAGAAACACCGTCTCCTTCATTACCGATTTGGACAGGATAAAGCCCAGGTCCCTGTTGCTGTCGAGGGCATACAACTCCTCAAGTATGCATTGTGGCGATATTGAAATTTCTATGCTCCCAGCATGAATGCCCTTGTAGTTTAAGGGATAGACAAAACGATAGCCGCTGAAAATTCTTCCTTCTTCAAAGCCTGTGACGTACTTATGCTCAAGATTCACCATCCTCATGGATTTCCTTACGAACAGGAGGTTGTCTCCGAATTTGCCAGGGTTATGGAAGCGATAAAAGCTGTCCCCGTTGGCCAGCTGAAAGTGGAATTGTCTGAAGTTATGCTTTGTTATAAGTTCGTGCGTTTGGCGCAGTTCCTCGCCCAACTGCTGTCTTATTCTCGCCCTTTCCTCTTCATCCCCGTAGCTGGCCTCGTAGAGCTGGGCCTTGATTCGGTCGTTATCGATAGCAGAGGCAAAAACGAAGTTGGAAAAATTCTCGTAGGCTCTGACAACGCCGTCAATGGCATTATCCAAAGTTCTATTTCGATACCTAACATAATCATCATACTTACTGCGGTACTGTCTATCAACAAAAAAGAGTGCTATTCCCCAAATAAGGACGATTATGGCAATTATCAGAGTGGTCAGGCGCTTTCCGTGATTGAGTCCTTATAATGGTGTAAATTCGAATTGAGCCATTCGCTCAAGCCTCGGTTATGATGTAGTCAGCGAACCAACATCATATCGAGGAGGCGTTGAACTCATG
>JAKJGK010000220.1 GCA_022704435.1 Synergistota bacterium
GGAGGACCAGCATGGCGACCGCGGACAGGGTGAAGCTCGACAGCAACACCACCTCCAGGGTTGGGAAGTCCAGGTACTCAAGGAAGTTCTGCAGCAAGCCCAAGCCTCCTCCGAGCCGAGATGACGTCAGTGCGACGATAGATGCCGCTTATCATCGCACATTATAGCACATTTATGCGCTTCTTCCGACAGATTCGCGAAGTCCGCCTTGCAAAACCGCGCTTTAGGTTTATAGTAGGGCACGTGGGAAGTATTCAACCCGACCGGGAGGCCGAGGATTTTCACCTTAGGAGGTCTTTGCAATGAGCGACGAAATCGTCCGGGTAGGCATCTTCATCTGCAACCGCTACCACACGTGCGCGGGGGGCAAGTGCCTGCGCTCGCTGCGCAACAGGGAGGGGGCCTTCAGCATCTACAAGGACAGGGAGGTCGAGCTGGTGGGCTACACCACCTGCGACGGCTGCCCGGGGGGCAACATCGAGTACGCTCCCGCTGAGATGAAGAAGAACGGCGCCACGGTGATCCACCTGGCGACCGGCATGGTGGTCGGCTACCCGCCCTGCCCGCGGATAGACTACTTCCGCAGGTACATAGACGCGGCATACGGCCTCCCCGTGGTCGTGGGAACCCACCCGATCCCGGAGAAGTACTTCAAGGTCCACGAGGCCCTGGGCACGTGGAACTCCCCGATGTGGCAGGAGCTCATCGCGCCGACCCTCGCCACCCCCGAGCTGCGCCTGGCGTACAACTAGGGAGACTCCGATCAGGTCGCTTCCGTCCGCGGAGATCGTTGAAGCCGACGGGCTTGCGACAAGCGAAACGCACCTGACCGGAGCTTCTCCAGGTTCCCGCCGAAAAAAGGCGCGGGGGCGTCGCAGCCCCCGCGCCTTTTGTTTTTTGCGCCGCCGGCCGGGCCTACTTGCCCGCCATCATCGCGGCGATGTCGCTCTCCACCGTGTCGATCGGCTTGATGTCGAAGTTCTTCACCAGGACACCCGCCACCGCCGGGGAGAGGAAGGCCGGCAGGGTCGGCCCGAGCCGGATCCCCTTGACCCCGAGGAAGAGCAGGGCCAGCAGCACTGCGACGGCCTTCTGCTCGTACCATGCGATGTCGTAGGATATCGGCAGCTCGTTGATGTCCTTCAGCCCGAAGGCCTCCTTCAGCTTCATGGCTATGACCGCCAGCGAGTAGGAGTCGTTGCACTGCCCCGCGTCCAGCACCCTGGGGATGCCCCCGATGTCGCCGAGGTCGAGCTTGTTGTAGCGGTACTTGGCGCAGCCCGCGGTCAGGATGACGGTGTCCTTCGGCAGGTTCTTCGCCACGTCGGTGTAGTAGTTGCGCGCCGGGAACCTCCCGTCGCACCCCGCCATCACGACGAAGCGCTTGATTGCGCCCGACTTGACCGCCTCGATCACCTTGTCCGCCAGCGCCAGCACCTGCGCGTGGGCGAATCCGCCCACCAGCTTGCCGGTCTCGATCTCCTTCGGGGCGGCGCACTTCTTCGCCATCTCGATCAGGGGGGAGAAGTCCTTGGCGCCGCCGGGCTTCCTGTCCGCGATGTGGACCGCGCCCGGGTAGCTGACCACGCCGGTGGTGAACAGCCTGCCGAGGTAGGTGTTGTCCTTCTTCACCGGGACCAGACAGTTGGTGGTGAGCAGGACGGGGCCGTTGAACGACTCGAACTCCTCGTTCTGGTGCCACCAGGAGCTGCCGTAGTTGCCGACGAAGTGGTCGTACTTCTTGAACGCCGGGTAGTAGTTGGCCGGCAGCATCTCGCCGTGGGTGTAGACGTCCACGCCGGTGCCCTGGGTCTGCTTCAGCAGCTCCTCCATGTCCTTGAGATCGTGCCCCGAGATGAGGATGCCGGGGTTGCCGCGCACTCCGAGGTTGACCTCCGTGATCTCCGGGTTGCCGTAGGTCTTCGTGTTCGCCTCGTCGAGCAGGGCCATCGTCGCGACGGCGTTCTCGCCGGTCTTCATGACCATCGCGACCATGTCGTCCACGGAGAGCTCCTTAGTCGTGGAGGCCAGCCCCTCCATCATGGAGGCGTAGATCTCGTCCTTCTCGAAGCCCAGCACCTCTGCGTGCTCCGCGTAGGCCGCGATTCCCTTGGTCCCGAGGATGAGCAGCTCCCTCAGCGAGCGCACGTCCTCGTTCTCCATGGCGGTGATGCGGACCTCGGGCGAGTTGGCCTTGGCTACGATATCCTCCTTGCTCGACGCGGTCCACACGGCGCAGTCCGGAAGAGCCGCGGGAGCGGCCCCGGCGGCCTTGGCCCTCTCGGCCACGCCCTTCCTGACCTCCAGCCCCCTGCGGATCCACTCGATGATCGCGTCGTCGTCCCACGCGGC
>JAKJGK010000221.1 GCA_022704435.1 Synergistota bacterium
GGCCTGTTCAGCCTGAGTTCTGTTCCGTCCATAGGTTAAACTTCATGAACCGCCGTATACCGAACGGTACGTACGGTGGTGTGGGGGGACGGGGGCTAGCCGCCCCCTCCTACCCGATTCGAGGTGCCGCAATGTTGAGATCCCTCCTCCCCTGCGGGTCGTCGGGATGACAGACCCACGGTCATCGGGATGACAGAAGCATAGTCGTCGGGAGGGCAGTAGCTTGGTCGTAGGAAGGACAGTAGGGGGTTCATCGGATGATGCAGGCTCCCGGCTGTTTTCTTTTTACTCTGGCTTTTTATGCCTTCATCTTCTAGAATTAGCAGCGAGGCGAAAGAAGAGGGGAAGAGGATGTCCAGACAGGCGAAAAGTGCGCGCGTCGATACCGGGGCCGATGCCGGGCCGCTTTCGCTCTCTTTGGGGGAGCTGATGGGGGTGGAGGTCTCTCCGCGCTCGCCGGAGGACGCGAAGGCGGATAGAAAGCCTGCGCCGCCCAGGGAGCTGCCGGGCAGGGTGGTCCTGTCGCGCGAGACGAAGGGTCGCGGAGGGAAGACGGTGACGCGGATCTCCTTCAGGGAGGGAGCGCCCTCCGACGCCGAGGATCTGACGAAGAGGCTGCGCGGCGCGTTGGGGTGCGGCGGTTCTATGGAGGGAGACGACATCCTGCTCCAGGGCGACCAGGTGGAGCGGGCTCGCTCCTGGTTCGAGTCGCGCGGCGTGAGAGTGTCCGGGCCGCGCTGAGAGGAGGGCGACATGACGGAGGACAGGGTTGTCTTCGCCTTGGGCAACGAGGCGATAGCGGAGGGGGCCTTCGCCGCGGGGGCGCGATTCTACGCGGGATACCCCATCACGCCGTCGTCGGAGGTCGCCGAGGCGGCGGCGCGCAGGCTGCCGGAGCTCGGCGGCGTGTTCATACAGATGGAGGACGAGCTCTCAAGCATGGCGGCGATCATCGGGGCCTCCGCCGCCGGCGCCAGGGCCTTCACCGCCACCAGCGGGCCGGGCTTCTCGCTTATGCAGGAGAACATCGGGATGGCCGTGATGGGTGAAATTCCGTGCGTGGTCGTGAACGTGCAGAGATCCGGCCCCTCCACCGGGATGGCCACCAAGCCCGCGCAGGGAGACGTGATGCAGGCGCGCTGGGGGACGCACGGCGACCACGGCATCATCGCCCTGGCCCCGTCGTCGGTGCAGGACTGCTACGACATGACCGCGAGGGCCTTCGCCCTGGCAGACAGGTACCGCACCCCCGTCGTGCTGCTGGCGGACGCGGCCGTGGCGGGCATGAGAGAGAAGGCGATCTTTCGCAAGCTCTCGCAGGCGGAGCTCGGCGGCAGGGCGCTTCCGTCCTGCGCTCCGGACGACTTCCGCCCCTTCGCCACAGCCCCGGCCGAGAGGGAGATCGCCCCTCTGCCCCCCTTCGGAGGCGACTACATCTTCCGAGTCACAGGCTCCATGCACGACGAGAGGGGCGGCCAGAGCGCCTCCCCGAAGAACGCCGACAGGGTCGTCCGCCACCTGGTGGACAAGCTTGAGAGAAACCGCGCCGACATCGTGCGCGTGCGCGGATACGGTCTGGAGGACGCGGATGCCGTCGTGATCTCCTTCGGCTGCACGGCTCGATCCGCTCTGGCCGCGGTAAGGCAGGCGCGCGGGCTTCGCGACGGGCTGCGCGCCGGCATGCTGGAGCTAACCACCCTGTGGCCCTTCCCCGACGACGAGGTGCGGGAGGTTTTGTCGAGGGCGAAGCTCGTGGTGGTGGCTGAGCTGAACCTCGGTCAGGCGGAGCGCGAGGTGCGAAGGCTCAACGAATACGGCGCGTGCGTGCTGGGGGTCAACCGGGTGGACGGCGACCTGATAACGCCGGACGAGATACTGGCGCCGATCGCGGAGGCACTGTCATGAGCGGCTGCAACTACATGGACTACCTGGCCGTCAGCAAACTGCCGACGATCTGGTGCCCCGGGTGCGGCAACGGCATAGTGCTGAAGGCCATCGTGCGGGCATTCGCCGACCTCGGGCTGGACCGCAGGAAGACTGTGGCGGTGTCCGGGATCGGCTGCTGGGGGTGGGCGGACGACTACCTTGACGTGAACGCCTTTCACGGGACGCACGGGCGCGCCCTCGCCTTCGCCACCGGGATAAAGCTGGCCAACCCCGGTCTGACCGTCATCGTCCTGATGGGCGACGGAGACGGGGCCACCATAGGAGGCAACCACCTCATCCACGCGGCGCGGCGCAACGTCGACCTCACCGCGGTGGTGGTGAACAACTTCAACTACGGCATGACCGGGGGGCAGTACTCCGGCACGACGCCGGAGGGCGGCATCACCTCCACCTCCCCG
>JAKJGK010000069.1 GCA_022704435.1 Synergistota bacterium
GGCGAGCCACAAGGATTCCGACAGGGTGGGCGGGCTCGCCGAAGTGCTCAAGCACGAGGGAGGAGATGTCGTGCTCAGTCGAATCCAGGCCGGAGAGAGCTGGCTGGAGGAGACCTGGTCCGCCGAACTAGAGGCTATGACCTTCAAGGCCTTCGCTCCGGTGATCATCGGGGACACCGGCACACCGTGGTGCTTCAACTCCGTGGTCAGGAGCGACGAGGTGATGGCGTCGTCCCGGCGGCTCATGAGGACCACCCTGGTAATCACGATGCTGGGCATACTGTTCGTATCGGGAGCGATATGGCTGATCTCCCGATGGGTCGTCAAGCCCCTTAGGAGGGTGGCGGAGCTGGCCGGGAGGGCCATGCACGGGGATCTGACCATAACTAGGGAGGAGTTCGGGATCCGCTCCAAGGACGAGATTGGCGACATGGCGGAAGCGCTTTCAATGATGATAGCGTCACAGGAGGAGACCGTCCTCGGGATACGCGAGGCCGCCGAGGTTGTATCGGTTACCACGGAGTCGCTTGCGGCCCTATCGCGGGAGGGCAACGCTTCGTTGGAGGAGGTGCGCTCCAGCCTCGAGCGGGCCTCGGAGCTGTCGGACTCGAACCGTTTGTCCATCGAGCGGACTGGGGCCGAGGTGAATGGGGTGGCGAACGGGGCCAGGGAGATGGCGAAGGTCGCCGCCGAGGGCTTCTCCTCGGGAGAGAGGGCAGGGCGCACAGCCGACGCTGCCATCGCTAAGGTCGAAGAGGTGGTCAACGAGCTCGGCATCTCAGGGGCCAAGTCCAAAGAGAGCGCGGAGGCCATCGGCAAGCTCGCGGCCGCAGTCGACGACATATCGAACTTCGTTGGCATTATCACTTCGATCGCCGACCAGACCAACCTTCTTGCGCTGAACGCCGCGATCGAGGCGGCCCGCGCCGGGGAGGCGGGGCGAGGGTTCGCAGTAGTGGCGGAGGAGGTCCGCAAACTGGCCGAGGACGCCAACCGCGCCGCGGGCGAGGTCGCAAAACTGATAGTCGGCCTTGAGGAGAACTCCGTCGGCGCGATCTCGATCACCGAGAAAGCGGAGGCCATCATGAGGGAGACGGTCGCCCACGCGCGACAGGCGGGGGAGGAGCTTCAAAGCTCGCAGGCGGAGATACGCAAGGTCATAGATGCCATTGCCGGCATGGCCTCGACGTCCGAGGAGCAGGCGGCCTCCAGCGAGGAGACTGCCGAGGCCATGGAGAGGATTTCCGAGAGCACGTCGACCATCGCCTCTTTCATACACAGGGTAGTTGACGCCGCCGGCGAGACCGCGAGGGCGTCAGAGGGCATCGCTGACCAGGCGCGTGATCTCAGCTCGCACGGGGAAAACCTGCTGGCGCGGATACGACGGTTCAAGGTTAAAGGAACCTCTGATTAAGTTCCCTCATAACTCACGCAATCTCCTGTAAAGAGAAGGCCTCCCAGCTAGGAGGCCCTTCTCTTTACAGGTCTTATTCAAACCACTTGGTCATCAGCTCGAAGAGCTCTCCGCTGTTGGAAAGCTCCTCCAGCGCATTGTTGACGGCCTCCAGCAGTTCATTCTCGCCCAGGTTCATCGCGATGGCCTTTCCCTCGCCCTTGATCTCCTCCTCGAAGGCGATCTTTATCTTCCCGGCGAAGCTATCGTGGCCCACGTAGCTCTTCGCGACCGGAGTGTCCATGAACGTGGCGTCGGCGCGACCAAGGATGACCTCGCGCACGCAGTCGTCGAACTTCTGGAAGGACTTCACCGTTACCCCGTCGAGAGAGTGCAGATATGTTTCCTGGACGGTGCCAAGCTGCACGGCGATCGTCTTCCCTTTAATATCTCCCATGCCTCGCAGCGAGTCGTTGCCCTCGGCTGCCACGAACGCGCTGATGGAAATCTCGTAGTTCTCCGAGAACGCCACCCTCTTGGCCCTTTCGGGCGTCCAGCTCAAGCCGGCCACCACAAGGTCGATCTTATTCGCCAGCAGCGAGGGGATAAGGCTGTCGAAGGGCATGTCCACCCACTCGATCTTCTTGCCGATCTTTTCGGCGATAATTTCCGTCATCTCGATGTCGAAGCCCTTGAGTTCGTTGTTCTCGTCGCGGAATTCGTAAGGGGGGTAGGTGCTCTCGGTGCCGACCAGGAGCACGTCTTTTTCCAATACGTTTCCCCAACCGGCGGTACCTGCAACCACGAGCGCGAGAAGCGCCAACAGCAGTTTCTTCATCGTTCTCTCTCCCTTTCAAAGAATTATGACCCGGCATGCGATGGCATGAGGCCCGCTACAATAATTCTAGCTTACACGCCTCATTTTACCCTGTCAATAGCGCGTTTTCCATATTGTATCGATGCTGCAATAAACCATCTAAATGTGGAATAGAGAGTACGTAAAAGCTTGAAAGATTCAACCCCCGTCTTGTACAATATCCGCTGTTATAGTATCCTCATGCGCAATTCGCCACGAAATTACGGCTGGTGGATGCTGGTGCCGGCATCTTTCGGGATAGGATGGTAAGGCATGTTGGATGGAATCAAGAGCGAGCTTCCCGAAGTACATCGAGCAACCCTATCCGCGCTGGAGCTCCGCTGGCAGGGACAGCGGGAGCATGCCCTTCCATCCATGCAGAGCCTGGTCGCGCTGTACAGGTATATCGCAAGACGGTCGATCGAGGAATCATCCACGCTGATTTGTCCCTACAGGCGCGCCCTGCTCGATACTGGCGCAGTTCACTTCCAAGGCGCCCCGGCTCATTCGGATCAACTCCCCTCCGGACTGGTCAGGTCCATCTCCGAATGGATAGAAGATGCCCTGCGGCCTCCCGCGGGCGAGGCCGAGGGGCATCTTTTCTCAAGGTGCGTTGATTCGATACACAATGCGGAGTCCCGGGTGCGCTCTCTGGCCGATAGAATTCGAACAACCCTGCCCCTGCTGTTGAGCACGCTAGGCAGCCCCACCTCCGACGGGGGTGTTTTCATCATGCCGAAGAATCGGTCCGAAAAGCTCACGGACTACTACCTGGAGTCGCTGGACGCGTATGTCCGAGGGGAGATGCGGTTCAGGGCGATTGAAGATGATGATGCTTCGGCCTCGACCGACGAGGCCGAGAAATCACTTCTTGACTCGAGACAAAAACGCGCGGGTTTTCCGAAGTTGACGGAGGGTTTCAGGCGCTTGAGGGGATTGGCGCGGGAAGAGGACGGCAGCGACCTCGTCGTGGAACGTCTCTTGGCCGGCATAGACTCGCTCTGCTTTGAGACCTTTTTCCTCTACTCGCAAAAAAAGGGCCTTCTGGAGATAAAACGACGAAAGAGTGAGCTGGGGAGGAAGGCGAACGAGGCCCACATGGACCCTGAAAGATCCCTGGTAGAAGTGCTCAAGATTGAGCTCGACAGGGTTTATACTTCGGCGGAGAGGGCCTTCAAAGCTCTGCCCCTCGGTGGATCCGCCGGAGTTAAAGGGTACTCCCCCTTTAGCTTTAAACCTCGAGAGGGCGAGGACAACGTTATGATCGCCTGCTCTGAAAGTCGTACTTCGCTGGCTGAGGGGTTCGAGAAGGCTCTTTTAAAAATCCTTAACGCGGACCGAGGGATTTTCGGCGTAAACAGAGTCAGGGCAAGAGGCCTGCCCGAGATACTTCTGTTGCCTGGAAATGCCGTTCCTTTTTATGACAGGATAGGCGACACCATCCTGCTCCCGTTTGCATCGACACGCGAGCGCACTTTAGACCACCTGGTCGAAGCGATCGGCTCGTTCCGTTGGAAGAGCGACGACTCCCTTAAGATTCAGAATTTGTGGTCCGATCTTCAGGGATACAAGGGGAAGCGGCCCGATGTCGAGCTGGAGCCGTCCTTCGTGCGAGGGTATTCAAAGTGGCTCAAGTGCGAGATGGACGGCACATCTCCCGCGGAGGATGAAACCATATCCATAATGGGCGAGGCGCTGCGCAAGGAGGGCGCTTTTGTAGCCTGCTACGCATGACGACCCGTGCCGAAAGGGGTGGTCTCTAAGACAGCAGGTCGGCCAACCCCGAGACGGAGATCGCGCACCAGGCAAGCAATCCCCCCATCAGCAGGTCCCACAGTTTCTCCCGCCTCATCTTGATAGTCTTTTGCGCCGCCCCTATCAGAGCCCACAGGAAGACTCCACTTGTGCACATAAGCGTCAGGAATAACGAGCAGCCGAACAGCCACGCCTTTGAGGATGTCCAGGGCAGAATGAACGTCGACAGGGTCGACAGCCCTAAAAGGATCACCTTCGGGTTGAGAAACTGCAGGACAAGCCCCTCACGGAAACGGGTGGCTCCCTGCGAGGTGCCTCCTTCCCTGCGATTGGCCGGGAATGCGATCAGCCACGCAAGCCGCAATATGTACGCCGCGCCTGCGATCCTCAAAAACGGCAGTACCGAGGGGAGCAGTTGTGCTAATAGGATATTGAATACAGCGCAGTTAGCCATTACAATAACCAGGCCAGTGAACATCCCCGCGATGAGGGGAAGGGTTTCGCTAAGTCCGCAGAGCCTTGCCGTGTTCATCGCCAAGACAATGTTTGGACCGGGCGTAAAAGACGTTATCAGAACGTAGGTAAAAAACGCCGTCCACTGCAAGGCAGCACCCCCAGTAAGATTCGTTTCTTCGGTATCATTCGGCCTCATTATACTATGGCGCGAGAGGTGATATGGTGAAGGAACTCTCGAGAAACTCTCGATGCTCGCCAGGGATATCCCCGGCGAGCGCTTTCCCTGAAATCGGAGAGTTGGGAAGTTGAGCATTAGCCACGGTTGAATTTACTCATAGTTCCCTGACAAATATGTGTTTATGTCATCTCTTGCAAAGCCGATGAACGGCGGCTATAATGCTCTCGTTCACGCATAGGCGGGCGGACATAGCTCAGCTGGTAGAGCATTAGCTTCCCAAGCTAAGGGTCGCGGGTTCGAATCCCGTTGTCCGCTCCAATTACTCTCTTATCCCCTCAAACATTTACCATGAGAAAGCCGCACGAGTGCGCCCCAATGACCCTGAGCAGAAGGACCCGCAGCTTTGACGCCGCATGCGAAGGAAAGGTTTTACTTTATCCAGTGCAGTCCTAAATACTCAGGTCGAATCATTATATTTGACACAAATTTCGCTTGGTAATAAAATACACGGTATTATTGATGTTGGTTTGTCCTGTTAAACCTACGTAGATCAGTGGAAGGAGGTGGAGCGAATGGCAGCGAATCTGGCCGAAGAGATTAAAGAGGTTGAAGCGCGCTCCAAGGCAATAGTCAAGGAGGCTAGAAACGAAGCCGCCCGAATGCTCAGCGAGGCGCGCGACGAGTCCGAGCGCAGCATCAAGGAGGCGAAACAAAAAGCTTTCAGGCTGTTTAAGGAGAATTCGGCGTCTGCGGAGAAAGAAGCGGAAGAGAGAGCTACTAAAACTGTAGAGGCCGGCCGAAAGGAGTCCGAAAAGCTTGCCGGCCTGTACCATAAAAAAGTGGACGGCACGGCACAATGGATTTCGGAAGAGGTGATTTCTCGATATGGCAGTGGAGGGCATTAAGAAGGCAGAGTTATACGTACATAAATCCAACCTGGAAGAAGTCCTCGGCGCACTCCAGAGGACGGCCTCGTTCGAGGTGGCGGCGTCGGGAGCCGATCAGTCGATCGAGGGAGTTGTCCAGGCGCATCCTGAACTGCCCAGAGTCGAGGGACTGCTCGCCGAGGCCAGGTTTCTTCTTCGCTTTTTAGAACCGCACTTTCAGGACAAGGTCTCCCCGGTGGCAAGAGCACTCGGAGAGAAGGAGGAAATCTCCCTTGAAGAAGGGGAGGCTCTGGAGAAGAGTCTGGACATTGCAGCAATCTCGGACGGTGCCCGGAGCCTGGAGCGCAGGCTCGTCGAGATCCGCAGCGAACTGGCGCAAATTGCTACGACAGAGGCTCTGCTCTCTCACCTGCCGGATTTCTCATACCCTTTTGAGCTGATAACATCCGGCACGGAACGCGTCCGGGGCATCATAGGCACGATGCCCGCCTCCAAGATGCCGTCCTGGCGGAGGGATATGGAGACTGTTCTCTCCGGTATGGGGGAGATCTACGCCTCGACGCCTGGAGAGAAGGAGCAGGAGGGCTGGGTGGCCGTCTTCTACGACGAGTCGATCTCCGACAGGGTGATGGAGTGTATGACCGCCCATTCGTTCAGCAAGGTTGACGTCCCTTCCGCGCTAAAGGGGACGACTGAAGAGGAGGCGAAGATCCTCTCGGAGCGTAAGACGTTCCTGGCAGGCGAGGAGGAGCGGATACTGCGCGAGATAGCGGATCTCGCCGAAAAACGGGTCTTGGCGATTCGCACCCTCAGCGACTACTGGACGGTGCTGAGGGATCGCTACCAGGCTCTTCTGTCGGGTACATCGACCGAGCAGGTAGTCGTCCTTCGCGGTTGGATTCCCGAGTCGGGCGTCAAGCGTCTGACCAAGGCCCTGTCCCCTTTCGGAACGTCCGTAGAGCTCTTTCTGTTCAACCCGTCTCCGGATGATTCGCCGCCATCGCTCCTCGTCAACGCTCCCTGGTCTCTCCCGTTTGAAAACCTGACCAAACTGTACGGCGCTCCAAAGTACGGGGAGATAGACCCTACGCCTCTGCTGGCACCGTTCTTCTTCGTCTTCTTCGGGATGTGCCTGGGCGATGCGGGATACGGTGTCATAACGGTAGGGCTGTTCATGTGGTTCATGAGGAAGTACGGAAGGATGCCGAGCGCGTTCAAGGGTTTCTTCCAACTTTTCGTGCTTTCCGGGATTTCGACGATCATAGTTGGAGCCCTTACCGGAAGCTGGTTCGGGGACCTGGTGGACGCCTTCTCCTTCCTTTCGTTTCTACGGCCCGCGAAGAACGCCATGCTCATTCTGAATCCGATGGAGAATCCCATGGATTTCCTGGCGATCTCCCTGGCCCTGGGAGTGGTGCAGCTCTTCTGCGGACTCCTCATAGCCTTCTACGACGCGCTTAGAAAGCGCAACTACATGGGGGCGTTCGCGGACACCGGAGGATGGATCGTCCTTCTCGTCGGCCTTCTGCTGTGGGGAGGGGTCGCGAGCGGTTTCCTTTCGGACGGCGTCGCCCTGACCGCCAAGATACTTTCATTCGCAGGGGCGGGCGTGCTCGTGGCCACTCAGGGACGGGAGAAGGAGGGCATCTTCGGCAAGGCGGTCTCCGGGCTGCTCAGCCTGTACGGAGTAACCTCCTACCTGGGCGACGTCCTGAGCTACAGCCGTCTCCTGGCCCTTGGCCTGGCCACCTCCGCCGTCGGCGTCATCATCAACATGCTGGCGGGGTTGGCGGGAGATCTTCCATACATCGGCTGGGCGATAGCCCTGCTGCTGATCGTGGGAGGCCATGTGTTCAGCCTGGCGGTCAACGTTCTAGGCGCTTTTGTCCACTCGCTGAGGCTTCAGTACGTGGAGTTTTTCAGCAAGTTCTATTCAGGTGGAGGAACTCTCTTCTCTCCTCTGACCTATAAGACTGCTTTTGTATCGATTAAAAACGATTCAGTGGAATAGATCTTCGAATTCGAGAGGAGTGTAGTTAATATTATGGAGCTACTCGGAGTCATGTTGGCAATTCTCGGTGCAGCAATGGCGGCTGGTTGGGCGGGAGCCGGCTCGGCCATAGGCGTCGGCATAGCCGGAGAGTCCGGCGCGGGCGTAATGACCGAGGACCCGGGCAAATTCGGCCTCGTGCTTCTTCTCCAGGCGCTTCCGGGCACCCAGGGAATATACGGGCTTCTCATCGCGTTTTTCGCCATACTTAAGGTGGGCCTGCTGGGCGGCGAGCCGATCGCTGTCACCGCATACCAGGGCCTCGGCATCTTCTTCGCCTGCCTGCCGATAGCCATCGGAGGGTACTTTTCCGCGATCGCCCAGGGTAAGACGTCTGCGGCCAGCATTCAGATGATAGCGAAAAGACCGGAGGAGACCGGCAAAGCAGTCATTCTTCCTGCGATGGTGGAGACGTACGCGGTTCTTTCACTTCTCATGAGCATTATTCTTCTAAACGGGATTAAACTTTAGCCTGCCAAGGGGGTATGTGAAGATGTCCTTGGCGGATATAAAGAAAAAGATAGAGTCCGACGCGCGGGAAGAGGCCGACAGAATAATTTCCAAAGCAAAAGAGGGCGTCGAGTCGATAAAGCGAGACGCCGACGAGGAGATTAAAAAACTGAGGGCCGGGTACGAGACCCGGTTCAAGACCGAACAGCCGGAGATTTTCAAGAGGCGCGAGATAGTAGCGCAGCTCGATGTCAAGAAGATCGAGCTCGGAGTCAAGCAGCAGGCGATCTCGGATGCATTCGACGGGGCGGTTAAGATCCTTGCTTCATTGCCCGCCGACAAGTACCTTTCATTCATGGAAAACCTGCTTCAAAAGGCGGTGCAGACCGGATCCGAGACCCTGTTGGTCTCAAAGACCGAGAAGAAGATAAGCCCGGACTGGCTGGCCGGGGTCAACACCAAGCACGGTTGGAAACTCGCTCTGGGCGAGGAGCGCAGGGATATGGCCGGCGGGTTTTTCCTTGAACAAGACAACATAGAGACGGATTGTTCTTTAGAGATGCTTGTTCGATGGCTTAGGGACGAGATCGAGGCAGACGTTGTCAAGCGGCTGTTTTCGGCGTGACAGGAGGTGACGCTCCATGGCTCCGGCTGAGCGTTTTGCCTATGCGGTCGCGCGACTCCGGGCGATGTCCGGACGTCTTCTGGAAGAGTCGTTGATACAGCGGATCCTGGACTGCGAGGACCTGGACTCCGCGCTTAAGATTCTCGCCGAGACCGCGTATTCCGCGTGGCTGGTCGAGCTGAAGGGAAGCGGGGATTTCGACAGGATCATCGAGGCGGAGCTGTCGAACGCTTACACCGAGGTGCAGAAGTTCGTCCCCGACGAGCGCTTGGTGCAGCTATGCCGGATTCCGTATGATTTCCACAACGTCAAGGTCCTCGTAAAGAGCGCCATCCTGGTCCGCGAGGGAGGGGAGCGCAGGTACGACCTGCTGACTTCGCTCGGCAACATCCCGGTGGAGGAGCTTGTTGTGGCCGTCGAGAGCGAGGATTATCGCCTGTTGCCCTTCGGGCTTCATCGCCTGTTGCCGCTGTGTCTCTCCCAGTGGGAACAGACCAGGGATATACTGCAGGTGGAGAACAGCCTCGATGCGGGCCTGTTCTCGGTCCTGGCCGAGATTGCGGTGGCTACGGGCTTTGACTCGGCCGTCCGCTGGGTGAAGGGCAGGATAGACGCCGAGAACATAAGAAACCTGCTGCGCCTGAAGCGACTGGATCTTGATATTGCAGGCGCGGCCTCCTTCCTGCACGAAGGGGGATGGATAGCAGGCGAAAAACTGCTCGCCCTGCTCAACGAACCGGTTGAGAGCTGGCCGCGCGTCCTCTCTTTCTCCGACGTATCCGGAGTTTTTGCAAATGTCCCCGACCTTTCAGATCTTGGGGCGCTGATCGTGGAGATGGAAAGGGCGCTGGACGAGTACGTGTCGGCGATCCTTGCCAGGGCAAAATACGAGGCCTTCACCCCGGAAAACGTTATTGCCTACCTGTGGGCGAAGGAGATGGAGGCAAAGAATCTCCGCATTGCCTTGGTCGCAGTAGCGAACAACACGGACAGGACTATTGCGAGGGGGTTGCTCCGACATGGCCGATAAAAACGCTGGATCCCCAATGGCGGCTGTAGGTGAATACGAGACCGTCCTCCCGTTCCAGGCGGTCGGGGTGAAACCACGCATCGTCAAGAGCGACGAGGCGGCCGGCGTCGACTCGATTCTCCTCGAGCTGGCCAAATCGGGGTACGCCGTGGTCTTCGTCCAGGAGCAATACTACCTGATGCACATCAGCCGCATAGAAGAACTATGCAATGAATACGAGACGAGCTTCATACCGATCCCGGGCCTGAAGGGCAGCATGGGGGTAGGACTCAAATCCATCCGAAGCGGAGTGGAGCGCGCGGTAGGAATGGATATTTTCGCGGTGAAGTAATGAAAAGAAGTATGGAGGCGATAGATAGTGGCCGCTGAAAAAATAATCAAAGGAACCATAGAGAAGATCTCCGGCCCTCTGGTTGTGGCAAAGGGCATGTTCGGCGCCGGGATGTACGACGTGGTCAGAATCGGCGAGATCGGCCTCGTGGGAGAGATTATCGAGCTTCGCGGGGACACGGCATCGATCCAGGCTTACGAGGAGACCTCCGGCTTGATGCCCGGAGAACAGGTGATCAGCACTGGCGAGCCCCTCAGCGTCGAGCTTGGGCCTGGCCTGATCGAGCAGTTCTACGACGGAGTTCAAAGACCTCTCAACCTGATCGAGGATGTGGCAAGGAGCCACTACATCTCAAGGGGTATAGACGTCCCGGCCATCGACAGGAAGAAGAAGTGGGAGTTCGTGCCCAGGGTTAAGGTCGGCGACGTGGTCGGCCAGGGTGATATTCTGGGAGTCGTGCAGGAGTCCATCCTGGTGGAGCACCGGGTGATGGTGCCGGTGGGCATGAGCGGCAAGGTGGCGAGTATCGAGAAGGGCTCGTTCACCGTGGAGGACACGGTCGCGGTGCTGGAGCAGGACGGGGTCAAGAAGAACGTCACTATGCTGCAGCGCTGGCCGGTGCGCAAACCCCGGCCCGTGGCCAGGCGCCTGCCGCCGGTCACCCCGATGTCCACCGGACAGAGGGTCATAGACACCTTCTTCCCCATAGCGATGGGGGGCACCGCATGCGTCCCCGGGCCGTTCGGATCCGGCAAGACGGTGGTGCAGCACCAGCTCGCAAAGTGGGCCGAGGCCGAGATAGTTGTCTATGTCGGATGCGGCGAGCGAGGAAACGAGATGACGGACGTGCTCCTTGAGTTCCCGGAGCTGGAGGACCCGAGGTCGGGTCACCCTCTTATGAAGAGGACGGTGCTTATAGCAAACACGTCCAACATGCCGGTTGCGGCGAGGGAGGCCAGCATCTACACGGGGATAACCATGGCGGAGTACTACCGCGACATGGGGTACTCGG
>JAKJGK010000070.1 GCA_022704435.1 Synergistota bacterium
GGTAGAGCCCCTTCGGGGTGTCCCCGGTCGCCAGCCCGAGTACGGAATCCGGCTTTCGCACCAGCTGGGCGGCGAATATGAAAGCCGCCTTCCGGCTCATCTGATCATAGTCTCTAGCAGTCACGACGCGCATCGCGGTCGTAGACCTCCTTCCCTCCGATAAAAGTCCTGATAACCCGCCACTCCCCGTCCAGCAGCGCGAAGTCCGCCCTGCATCCGGGGGCCAGGCGTCCCCTGTCCCTCTCGTCGATCAGCCTGGCCGGGTTGGCCGAGACCAGGCGCACTGCCTCCCAAAGCGGCAGGCCCGTCGCATCCGCGTAGTTCCTCATCGCGACGTCCAGGGTCAGCACGCTGCCGGCGATGGTCCCGTCCGCCATCGTAGCGGTCCTGCCCGCCACCGTGACCCTCTGCCCTCCAAGATCCCACTCCCCGTCGCCCAGGGAGGCCCCCCTCATCGCGTCGGACACCAGCACGACCCTGTCGAGCCCCTTCATCGCGTGCACCAGCCTGAACACAGAGGGGTGGGAGTGAACACCGTCCGCTATGAGCTCGCAGAAGACGTCGGCGTCGAGCGCGGCCCCCGCCACTCCCGGAGTCCTGTGGTGAAAGGGCGGCATCCCGTTGAACAGGTGGGTGGTGCTCTCGGCCCCTCGGCGGAACGCCTGCATGGCCTGTTCGTAGGTGGCCCGGGAGTGACCGACCGAGGGGACGACCCCCGCCTCCAGCAGCGCCCGTAGAAAAATTCCGCATTCGTCCTCCTCGGGGGCGAAGGTCACAAGCCTCAGCACGTCCCGCCTTCGGCGCACCAGTTCGGGATCGGGTCGCCGCACAAAAGCGCCGTCCTGCGCCCCGACGCGATCCGGGCTGATGAAGGGGCCCTCGAGGTGGCCCCCGAGCACGACCGCTCCGTCGCCTCCCGCCCCCATAACGCCTTTGATCGCGTCCAGGGCGGCCTCGACGCGGCCGGGAGACATAGTCATGGTGGTGGGGCAGAACGCGGTCACCCCGTGTGCCGTCAGTCCGGCCGCAATGGTGTCGAGGGAACGGCTGTCAGCGTCCATCGTGTCCGAGCCGCAGCCGCCGTGCACGTGGACGTCGACGAAGCCCGGGACCACCCAGGCACCGCCCGCCTCGATCCTCTCGGCCTCCTCGGGGATCTCTCCCTCGGACGCCACATCGAGGATTCGATCATCGAACAGGAGCGCCCCTTCGAGCCAGGTCCTGCCGGCGACTATTCTACCCCCTGTGAGAGCCTTCATGCTACCACCTCCGCGCTTTGAATTGGTCTCTATGATAAAAGCCCTCCCTCCGGGCCGCCGAAGGGAGGGTGCGACTGGAACCTGGACGGCGCGGTCGCGACGACGGTCGCGCTCGCGCCAAACCACCCGCATGAGAGGGGAGCGGGCTTCCCTACCCCTTCATGTGCTTCTTCATGACGTCCGCGAGCAGCTCCGCCTTGGTGCCTATGACCACCTGCAGCGTGGTGGAGTTCGGGCGCACCAGGCCGGTGGCCCCGAGGGCCTTGATCCTGGCCTCCTCGATCAGCTTGCCGTTTCGCACTACCAGGCGGAGCCGGGTGATGCACGCCCCGATCTCCTCGATGTTGTCAGCGCCGCCCAGTGATGCCAGGTAGTCGAGCGCCAGCTTCTCGAGGTCGGACTTGGAGACCGCGGATGCCGTTGCACCGGCAGCCTCCTCCTCGCGCCCCGGCGTGAGCAGGTTGAGTCCCTTGATCACGGCCACGAACAGGAAGTAGTAGACGACCGCGAAGGCCAGTCCGATCGGGATGACCATCCACCCCTTCGTCGACAGGCCGTAGTTGAGCACGTAGTCGATCGCACCCGCGGAGAAGCCGAAACCGTGATGGACCCCCAGCATCGTGCAGACCGCGAGGGCCGCGCCCGTAAGTAGCGAGTGCGCCACGTAGAGCACCGGCGCCAGGAACATGAAGGCGAACTCGATCGGCTCGGTTATGCCGGTCAGGAAGGATGTCAGCGCCACGCTGAGAAGGATGCCGGAGACGGCCTTCTTGTTCTCGCTCCTGGCGGTGGTGTACATCGCGAGCGCGGCTGCCGGGAGAGCGAACATCATGATCGGGAAGAAGCCGGTCATGAACACTCCCGCCGTCGGGTCGCCCGCGAAGAAGCGGTGCAGGTCGCCGGTCACCACGGCCCCGGCCGCGTTGGTGAACTCGCCGAAGACGAACCAGACCATGCTGTTGAGCACGTGGTGCAGCCCCAGCGGGAGCAACAGGCGGTTGAGGGTCCCGAAGGTGAACGCGCCCAGCAGACCCGCGCCGAGAAGCCACTCGCCGACCCCGTGGATTGCGTCCTGCACGGGCGGCCATACGTAGCCGAATACGAGCGCCATCACGATGCTGGCGACGGAGGCCGCGATCGGTACGAAGCGCTTGCCCCCGAAGAAGCCGAGCACGTCGGGCAGCTTGACGTCGTGGTACTTGTTGTAGAGCAGCCCCGCCGTCACGCCCGAGACGATTCCCGCGAGAACCCCCATGTTGATGGCCGGGTTGATCGTCACCACGGCCTTCGTGAGGGTGAAGTAGCCCACCGCGCCGGCGAGTGCCGCCGCACCGCCCCCGTCGAATGCCACTCCAACCGCGATGCCGACCGCGAACAGCAGCGCCAGGTTGTCGAAGATCGCTGCCCCCGCCTGCATTACGAACGGGATGTTCAACACGTCGTCCGCGCCGAGCCGCAGGAGCAGCGCGGCCGCAGGCAACACCGCCACCGGAAGCATCAACGCCTTGCCGAGTTTCTGTAGACCCTTGAGCATCTGCAACACCTTCCTGTAATGAAATTAGGGGCGACGCCCCCGAAAACCCTAAATACCGAAGGAGATCTCGTACTTGAACCGCTTCCCCCTGTAGATGCACTTGGAGTACTCGACCGGTATCATCGGCTCCGCGTACGCCACCCTGCGGAAGAGAAGCACGGGCGTGCCCGAGTCCACGTCGAGGTTCCTGGCCTCGAAATCCGAGCACAGGACGGGCTCTATAGTCTGGGAGGCGTGGGTGAGCTTCATGCCGAAGCGCTCGCGCATGAGGGCGTACAACGATCTCCCCTCCAGCATATCGCGCGAGAAGCCCGGAAAGCGACACTTCGGCGCCCAGACGTTCTCGAGGGAGAAGGGCTCTCCATCGACGTAGCGAAGCCGCAGGATGTTGAAAACGGCGGACTCACGATGGGAGAGCTGCAGCGACTCGCGGATGGCGCGGGACGCCTCCTCCTCCTCGAACGAGAGGATCTCCGTGGTGGCCGCGAGCCCCGCGGCGCGGATGTTCTCGGTGAAGCCGGTCAGGCTCGACGAGGTGCAGGTGGTCTTGGGATACGAGACGAAGGTTCCGCGTCCGCGCTCCCGGCGGAAGACCCCCTCGTCCACGAGGGCGGACACGGCCTTGCTCGCGGTCATCCGGCTTATGGAGAATCGGTCGCAGATGTCGCGCTCGGACGGCACGAGGTCGCCGGGCGCAAGGTCGCCATCGTCGACCATGCCCAGGAGTATCTCCTTGAGCTGGTAGTAGAGCGGCACGGGACTCTCCCTGTCCAAAGAGCGCATCAGGTAACTCCCCCTACGACGCATAGTCATATACATGTCATGAGGACTGTACCACATCTGTGGCAGGACGTCAATCCTCGTCGATGCGAAGTCCGAACCCCGAACCCCTCCTTGGCGTACGTCATGGTACCGTCTTCTGTCCTCGAAAGGACGAAAATGCCTTGACATTTGAAAGTCTTCCTATATACTAATTCTCATTGGAAGGTGCCGGTCTGTTCATTATGTGGTATCTTTAAGCCGTGTTGCGTTTCTTGCAGTGATTTGCGAAAGGGGGAGTACTCGTGAGCGAGGGAAAGGCTGGATGCACGGTTCCCGCCGCCGAGGTGGAGGGAGCGGGGGCGAGCGCCGCCCCGATCGAGGAAGTCAAGAAGGAGGTTGTACGCATGGGTGTTACCGTAGGAATGAAGGCGCCTGATTTCACCGCCCCGGCGTTCTACAAGGGCGGGTTCACCACCGTCAAGCTGTCGCAGTTCGCCGGCAAGTGGGTAGCGCTGTGCTTCTACCCGGGGGACTTCACGTTCGTCTGAGCGACGGAGGTGTCGGCGGTCGCCGACCGTTACGCGGAGTTTCAGGCTCTGGGGACCGAGGTAATCTCCATGAGCGTTGACAGCCAGTTTGTCCACAAGGTGTGGAACGACGTCGAGCTTTCGAAGATGATAGAGGCCGGCGGGGTGCCCTTCCACATGGGCTCCGACGGTGGCGGGGCCATAGGCACGGCCTACGGGGTGTACAATGCCGCCATGGGAGTCGACGTGCGCGGTCGCTTCCTCATCGACCCGGACGGGGTGATTCAGGCCATGGAGGTGCTGACGCCGCCGGTCGGGCGCAACGTGGACGAGACTCTGCGCCAGATCCAGGCGTTCCAGCACGTCCGCAAGACTGGCGGAGGAGAGGTTACCCCGTCCGGATGGACTCCGGGCGGCAAGGTACTGAAGCCAGGCCCCGACCTGGTGGGCAACGTCTGGAGGGAGTGGAGCCCGAAGGACGTCTACGGCAAGAAGTAGCCGTATTTACCGGGTATAACACTGAAAAACTGCGCCCCTCCTTGTCGGAGGGGCGCTTTGTAGTCCGCCGCGGCAACAGGCTTCCCCGGCGTCATCGCTGGGAGCGGCGCAGGAGCAACAGCGCAGGCAGGAGCAACAGCGCAGCGTCGGCTCCTCCGAAGAGGATCTCGCAGCCGCCTCCTCCCTGGTTGTCTGTGCTCGTCGGGCGCGGAGCGGCCAGGATCACCGTGTCGGAGAAAACTCCGTCCTTCAGCCCGTCGAAGATGATGAACCACCCCTCTCCCAGCGGTTGAACGGTGCGGTAGGGGCTGCGAGTGGGGCCGTCGAAGACGAGCGCGCGGAACGTGATGACGTAGGATGTGTCCCTCTGTCTTGCGTCGATGAACTCACTCGAGGCGCTCTTTGCCCTCGCCGTGAAGAGTCCGCCGAGCGAGATGCCCGCGCCCCTGGCGTATTCCGCCAGGTCGAAAAGTCGCGCCTCCTGGCCCTTGCCCGTTACCTTGTATACTCGAAGTTCGTCCAGCAGGGCCTCGCTGAGGGAGCCGCCGGACTCGAACGCCTCCTCGACCCTCGCCGCGATCTTGGGATCCGCCGCGGCCAGCTCGGACTGGCTGATCGTGAGAGAGACGCCGACGGTCAGGAACTGCCCCGTGAGGTCCCCTTCATCGGTCTGAAGCTCGAAGCGCTCCGCCTTCAAAATCAGAGGCGTCGCTCTGTTGCCCTCCGAGTCTCGGTTTATCAGGGGGGCAAGTCGATCCGTCAGGCTCAGCAACTCATCTTCTGCCATGCCCGAGGATGGCAGTCCGGCGTCGGGATTGGCCGCATGAACCAGGATGCGAGAGTTCCGCGCATCCCCCAGGTCCAGCTGGCGTCTCCTGGCCGAGATGGCCCTCGCCAGCCTGTCTGTCTCGGATCTGTTGAAATCCAGCAGGGCAAAAGTCGGGTCCGTGGTCTCGGCCGGCGGGGGCGTTTCCTCCGGCGCAGGCTCGGGATCATCCGGGGGCGCAGGTTCCTGTCCCGGGTTCGGCACCAGGCGCTCGTCGGAATCAGGGGGGGTATCCACGGTCTCCTCGGTATCCTCGGTGGATGGCTCCTCTACTTCGACCTCAACCTCGGCGGGGTCCTTTTCGGGAGTCTCCGCGGGAATCTCCGCGGTTCCCTCGGCGGATATGGATGCGCTCTCCTCCTCATGCGGGGGCAGGTCGGCCAGGACCGGGGCCGCTGCCGGGCGCGACGGTTTCTCCTTCTCCGCACGGGCGTCCACTTGCGCATCGGCCCTTCTCGCGCCGCCGTGAATGTACGCGTACGAGGCCCTTATCCTCGCGGACTGTCCGGGGGCAAGGGTAACCACCCTGTCCTCCGGGGCGTCCCACCCCTGGACCTCCTTGAAGGATATTATTATATCGCCGGGCGCAAGTCCTCCGACCGTCGTCCCGCCCCTCATGCCTCTTCCGCCGTCTATGCTCCAGTCCGCCTCGGGCGGGCCCTCTATTGCAACGGTAACGGATGCGGTCTGAATGTAGGCCGCCGACAGTTCGGCTTCCATGCCGGCCTCCACGGTCACGCGGGTGTCGTCCGGCCTCAGCCAGCCTTGGACGTCCTCGAAGGCTACCAAGTACTCGTCCGGCAGCAGACCTCTCGCCACCTCTCCACCCTGGAGTGGCTCTCCGTCGAGCAGCCGCCAGCGCGCCTCGCCCGGGCCGTCTATCGTCACTTGAAGGGACCCCGTTAGCTGAAGGTAGCTGCCCGCCGCCGTCGTGACGCCATCGCCGCCTACCTTCGCCCGTACGGGGTCGGGGGTCCGCCAGCCGATCACGCTGTTGAAGAGCACCTCGGCGACGCCCTCCTCGGCGAGGATGGTCTCCCCCGAGGATCTCCACGACGCGCCGCTGTCCGCGCTCCACCTGGCACCCGCGGAGATCGCACCCTCGGGGATTATGTCCACGGTCAGGGCGCCCCACTTGGCCCCGTCGTCCTCCCTGTCCTCGACGGTCGCGGACATCTCCTCGATCCCGGGCGTCTCGAAGAGCAATATGTCCGCCAGGGACGCGCGGGCCGGGATCAACAGCGCCACCAGGCAGACGGCCGCCGCGGAGAGCGCCATAAAGAGTTTTACGCAACTTGAACGTGTAAGTAACGCCGACACGGCGTCGCCCCCTTTCTGTAGTGCAGAGTGTACGGCGCGGAAGTAGTTATGTCAACGCCAGGGTCGGATCAGCGCCTCCTTGGCAGAAGCAGCGCGAGAGGCAGCAGCACCAGCGCGGCCCCGGCACCGGCCGGCACGGATTCGCAACCTCCGCCGCCACCTCCGGGTGCCGGGGCGGGAGGATCCGGGGCCTCCGAGTACTCGCAGGCGCCCATATCTACCCCTGTGCCCTTCGGGCGCGCGGTCCCTCTCTGGTCCACCGCCGGCACGACCACGTTGCCCGAGACCCTCGAGCCCACCGGCATCCCCGAGTCCACCGCCGGGCTCTCCGGGTGCGGAAGGCAGGTGTCGGTGAACCCCCCGTTGTTCAGCAGGGCGCCGAGCCGCGGGTCCTCGTCGATGTTCCTCTCGCCTGCGTGACCTCCCTCGACGATGCTGTACGATACCGTAATGGTGCCTCCCAGGGTGCGGATCTCGGTCCCGTTTCCCCATAGTATGGAGTTGGCCACGATGGGGCTGCATTCGAAGCTGAACATCGCGCCCCCCGAGGACGCCCTGTTGCGGGTGAAGGTGCTGTTGACGACTATTACGCTGCTCTTGTCGTTCAGCATGCCCCCTCCGCTCGCGGCGGCACTGTTGGAGAAGAATGTGCAGTTGGTCATCACGGGGTCGCTGTCCCAGTTGGTTACGGCGCCGCCGTTCTCCGCCCTGTTGGAGTCGAAAGTGCACGCGGAGATCTGCGGGGAGCACTCTCTGTTGAACATGGCCCCGCCCTCGATAAACGATCTGTTCGAAGAGAAAGACGAGTCTGTCACCATCGCGGCGCTTCTCCAGTTGGAGACGGCTCCGCCGGCTTCCAGGGCGACGTTGCCGTAGAAACTGGATCTCTTGATAGAGGGCGTTGATATTTGCGCGGCACTAGCGCCCTCGGTATCCCCCGCGGCGTAGTTCATCATCGCTCCGCCCAGCCGCGCCCTGTTGTCGGCGAAGGAGCAGTCGGTCACCGAAAGCCTGCTGTCCTCGTTGTACAGGCCGCCGCCCTGATTGGAGGCCTCGTTTTCGATGAAGAAAGTGTCCCTGACGAGAGGGGCGCCTCCCCTGACGTACAGCCCTCCGCCCCTGGAGGCAAGGTTGTCTTGAAAGGTGCAGTTGGCTATGATGGTGTAGCCGTCGGTCAGCCTCATGCCGCCCCCGAGGGCGTGCTCTCCGTCGCCGACCGCGCCTCCCCCCGAGATCGTGAATCCGTCGAGCGTGGAAGGGTAACCGAGATCGCCGCTCACCACCACCACGTGGTAGCTGCGCGTCGTGGTCGAGTCGGGGAGGTCTATCAAACCGGACAGGACCGTGGTGTTGCGCTCCCAGTCGCGCTGCGAGCGGGCGGTCTCGTTGCCCGAAAATCCTCCGAACATCGCGACTCCCGGGTTCAGGAAGAACGATCTCTCGCGGGGCGGCGTCTCGTCGTCCGATGCCGTTCCCTCGGACTCGTCCGGGACGTACGGGCGGTAGGTTCCGGCCGCCAGCCAGAACTCATGGCCGTTGCCAGACTTATCCAGCGTCTCGATCAGGCCTCGCTCCCCCAGCGCCTTCTCCCAGGAGGATCCGTCCCCGGTCCCTCCTGGCTTCACCCTATATACATACGCCCAGGCCTCAAGAGCGGGGGCGAGGAGCAGCGACGCTGTCAGCAGCAGTGCCAGCAGCGGTGGGCGACTCGGAATAAATGCGGACGACTCTTTCATGGCGAGACCACCTTCCAATTAGAGAATATGCGGGCCCGATTGTTCGGCCCGCCATCATGACGATAGCGAGAAAAGGTCCGGCGCTGGATGGCGAAAGGGATTCGCCCTGTGCTCCAGACAGCGCCCGCATTATACTATTAAACGGCGGGCCTGACAAAAAACGCGACCCCCGGAGATTCCACCCCGGGAGCCGCCCTTGATGCCGTGCTGTTTTACAGTGCCTTGGGCTTCAAATGGGCCAGGAAGTGCTTCAGCCCCTGCACGGGAGGCTCGTAGACCATCTCCAGCCCCCAGCGGATAGAGTCTCGCCGCTTGTAGACGTTGACTATACTCTCCGCGGTGTACTCTATGTGCCCGTTGGTGTAGGTCCTGCGGTTGACGGCCAGTCGGTAGAGCTCCAGCTTCGGGAAGACCCTCTCCCCGGTCTTCTCATCCTTGCTCTCGAAGGCGAGGGCTCCAAGCCCGACCCCGCGTATCGCGCCCTCCCGGTAGATCTCGACCGACAGCACGTCCGCCGGGTAGGAGACCTGCGGAATGTGCGGCAGGAAGGCCGCGGCGTCTATGAAGACCGCATGCCCTCCGATCGGCTGGATGCACGGGACCCCGCCCTCCTCGAGCAGCTCGCCGAGGTAGCGCACCTGGGCGATCCTGTGGGTCAGGTGCTGTTCGTCGGTCATCTCGTGCAAGCCGACCGCCAGAGCCTCGAGGTCTCGCCCGGCGAGTCCGCCGTAGGTGGCGAACCCCTCGAACAGGATCACCCTTGGAGCGAGCTTGTAGTACATCTCCTCGGTGCGGCAGGCGATCAGGCCGCCGATGTTGACCAGGGGATCCTTCTTGCACGACACCGTGATCGCGTCGGCGTTGTCCATCATGGCCCTGAGGATCTCGGCTATGGACATCCCCGCGCACTCCTTCTCCCTGTGCTTTATGAACCACGCGTTCTCGGCCATGCGCGCCGCGTCGAACAGCAGGGGAATGCCGTGCCTCTTGGCGAGCGTGGAGACCTCCCTGATGTTGGCCAGGCTGACCGGCTGGCCGCCCCCGGAGTTGTTCGTGATGGTGATCATTATAAACGGGATGCGGCTCTTGCCGAACTCGGCGATCGCCTTCTCGAGCTTCGCCAGGTCCACGTTGCCCTTGAACGGGTGCTGGTTCGTGCGGTCGAAGGCCTCGTCTATGACGCAGTCCACGGACGAGGCCTTCACGTTGAAGATGTGCCCGCGCGTGGTGTCGAAGGGCATATTGAACGGGATGACATCCCCCTCCTTGACCAGGGAGCCGAAGACCACGTTCTCCGCGGCGCGGCCCTGATGCACGGGGATGGCGAAGTCGAAGCCAAGGACGTCCTTAACCGCCTTCTTCAGATTGAAGAAGCTGTCCGCGCCGGCGTAGGCCTCGTCGCCCATCATGATGGCCGCCCACTGCTGCTTGCTCATCGCCCCGGTCCCGGAGTCGGTCAGAAGGTCGATGTAGACGTCCGCGGCCCTCAGGCCGAACATGTTGTAGCGGGCCCTCTCAAGGGCCTGCTCGCGCTCCTCTTTCCCGGGGATGTGCACGGGCTCGACCATCTTGATGCGGAAGGGCTCGGGGGGTACCTTTGCGACCATTCAACACTCCTCCTTGAATGTACATCCTTTACCGCCCGTCGCACAGACCGGGCGCTCGACGCATAATATCAGCGCCATGCTATTGTAACCTCGTTTCGACGTTGATGCAAATAATTTCTTAGTCGTGATTAAAATAATTTATTGCCCCCCCCTGCCTTCAATCTCCGGGAAGGTATCAAGCCCGTTTCTACTGGGACAATGCTGGCCGGCTGCAAATGCCTTGACGGATGAAACAGCGTTGTTCAGTGGTTCCTCCTGTTTGTAGTCAGCATTAGCGGGAGAAAGTCGGGCCTGTATAAGGGCGTGTCCGCGGCACGCGACGCCCGAACGGTGTATAATGAACGATATTTTTTATCACCGGAGGTCCCAATGCGCCTAGTGCTATACAACATCAGGTATGGAACCGGGTCGGGTTGGAGGTACCATTTTCCGTTCCCGTACTCGGGGTGTCTCAGGAGGACTGCGGGAAGGTTCGGCGCCATCTCCGACTACCTGTCGAAGCTGAATCCCGACCTGGTCGGGCTGGTCGAGGCCGATTCAGGCTCCTACAGGCAGTACGGCCGCAGCCAGGCGGACGCTCTGGCCTCGAAGATCGGCGGGGAGGCCGTCTTCGCGTGCAAGTACGAGTCCGGATCGCTCATCTCAAGGGCGCCGCTGCTCAAACGGCAGGGAAACGCCGTGGTGACCAGGCTCCCGGTCGTCAGGTCCGGCGACTACTCCCTGAGCAAGGGGGTGAAGCGGACCCTCCTTGAGGTCGAGTTCCAGGATTTCACCCTCTTCCTGGCCCACCTTCCGCTGGGGTACGCGGCGAGGAGGATTCAGCTGGAGGAGATAGCCCAGCGTTGCACCTCCGCGAGCAAGCCCGTCGTCTTCGCGGGCGACTGCAACACCTTCCGCGGCGAGGGGGAGCTGCTTCCTTTCCTGCGAAG
>JAKJGK010000071.1 GCA_022704435.1 Synergistota bacterium
GGCCGGGACGAACTGGACGTTGTCGCTTCGGAAGAGCACCAGCCCCGCGCCTCCAAGCAGCATCACCAGCAGGAAGATCTCTCCCCACAGGGGCGGCCTGCGGAAGATCTGCAGCAACGACTCCGGGTGCTCCCGCCTCCTGAGGTCGGTCAGCAGCACCATCAGGGGCGGCAGGAAGAGCGTGGCCTTGACCCCGGAGAAGCTCCGCAGGCGCAGCATGAAGGTCGGGTCGCTGAAGAAGGCGGCTATGGCCAGGCCTCCCGCCACGACGAACAGGAAGCTGCCGAGGATGCCTAGCAGCGGCCTCCTCCATCCGTCGAGCGCCAGGAACGACCCCTCCACCACCACGAGCACCGCGACCAGGGCCCCGGTGACCCTGGCGGCGAAGGGGACGAAATACAGGACGACGGCGGCCAGGATCACCAGCGCGCTGAAGAGCACAAGCCCCCTTCTCGCCCCCCGCCAGGCGAGCGAGAATCCGTCGTGCGACGTCCCGAAGAAGAACCTCTGCAGGAAGCGCAACGAGCCGAAGACGAACGCGAGCGACAGGGCCAGCGCCCCCGCCGCCCCCGTCCGCCACGGCTGCAAAGGCTCCGGCCACCGTAGGACGACCCCGGACGAGGAGATGTCGGACGCAAGGTGGCGAAGCTCCTGCAGGAAGCGCTCGAACGTGTCGGACGACGCCTCCGACGCTGACGGACGGAAGACCAGCAGCCTCACCGCCCTCTCCTTTACCGCTCTGACGAAGCGCTCGTGAAGCGCGGCGCGCGAGATGTTTCTGGTGATGATCTCGTCGTTGGTGACGCTATGCAGCGCCAGCAGGCGCGGGTATGCGAGCCAGTTCAACTGGGTCGCCCCCAGCTGCCTCGAGAACTCGACCACCGCCACCGACAGCCCGTGGCGGGGGACGAGCGACGCCAGCGGCCGCAGGTCCGGGTAGCCGACTGCCACCTCTCCGGACGGGCAGACCGCGCGTATCTGCGGGAAGGAGCCCAACAGGGACTCGAACGCCGCGATCGACGCGCCAGAATCGGAAGGCGCGGTCGGGGCTATCCTGTAGAAGACCGGGATCTCCAGCCTTGATGCAAGCAGCAGCCCCTCGATGTCGGGCATCACGCCGGTGAGGAACAGCTCCTCCGGCGTGCGCCCGAGCAGCACCGCCGTGCCTGTCTCGAACTCGCGAATCTGTGCGCCGGTGAATCGAGTGGCCAGCAGGTGCGGCAGAAGCTCCGCCCCGGGGAAGTCCCTCGGGATGAACATCGCGGCCTGCATCGGGTTGCCCGCCGCCAGCTTCACAGCACCGCCCGGCAGCCCGGACGCGGGGCCGTAGTACATGCGCACCGCGCCTAGCGAGAGCTGCTGACCCGTAAGCTCCGACACCATCATGCCCACCGCGCCGTTCTGGCGCAGCCGCAGCCACAGTTCGTCGACCGACTCGCCCCGCGCCCCCGAGAAGACGACCAGGTCCCTGTAGTCCAGCACAATGGCCGCGTCGCGCGCCTCCCTCTCCGCCGCCAGCCTCGGCCACAGGGCCACCAGCGACAGGAGCGCCAGGATTATCGCCACAAGGATGGCGGGGGAGCGCCGAGCCCCTTCCACAATGCCGCGCAGCCTGAACATCTTGATCATAGACAGCCCCTCCATTGATCGGCCAGGGACCAGCCGAACTCCTCCATCAGCCTGCTCAGCCTGCAGAGCGGCAGCCCGACCACGTTGAAATAGTCGCCATGAACGGACGACACAAGCAGCGCCCCGCGCCCCTGTATGGCGTAGGCCCCCGCCTTGTCGTCCCCCTCGCCGCATTCGACGTATTCCGCTATGTCATCGTCCGACAGAGGTCGGAACTCCACCTCGGTCCTCTCGACGGCGAAACGCTCATCCTCGCCGAAGCGGACCGCCACGCCGGTGAACACGCTGTGGGCCGCTCCACCGAGCATCCTTATCATGCGGAGCGAATCGCCCCGGTCGACGGGCTTGCCCAGCACCACTCCCCCCAGGGCGACCAGGGTGTCCGCCGCGACGACCAGCGCGCCCGGGCTTCTCCGCGCCGCAGCGCCGGCCTTGGCCCTGGCCAGCCTGACCACCGCCTCCTCGGGCGGCTCGCCCGGCAGCATCTCCTCGCATACGTCCGGGACATCGACCCTGAAGGGCCACCCGATGGACGCCAGCAGCTCGCGCCTCCTGGGGCTCCCGGACGCCAGTACCAGGTCCCGCCTTTCATTCAAGGTAGTACCAAGCCTCCCCAATCTGATCACGGTTGAAAGGATAGCCCTGAAAACGGGCTAGGTCAAGAAGATGGCGGCGATCCCGGCCAGCGCGCAGTAGACGGCGAACGGCCGCCACCTGCCGGCCGCCACCATGCGGCGCAGCAGCGCGAGCGAGCACAGGCCGGATGCGAAGGCGACCATCATCCCGGCGACCCACCCCTCCGGCAGCGTCACGACCGCCCCGCCCCCTGTCCCGAGCGGCAGCAGCCCCCTGGCCTCCAGGAGGGTCGCGCCCAGCACTGCCGGCACGGACATCAGGAACGACAGCCGGAAGGCCTCTCCCGAGCCCATCCCGAGCTTGAGCCCGGCCACCATGGTCGCCCCGGATCGGGACACCCCCGGCAGCACCGCGAAGCCCTGCGCGATCCCCACCAGCGCCCCCTTGAGCGGCGAGACAGAGCCCTCCCGCCCCTCCCCGGCGCGATGCGACAGGGAGGCTCCCCACAGAAGGGCCGCGGTCAGGAGCAGCCCCGCCCCAACCGCCCACGGCATCTCGGCCGCCATCACCACCACCGGCTTGAGCGGCAGGCCGATCATGGCCGTGACCGCAGTGCCCGCCAGGACGGCCCACCCGGTTCGCCAACCCTCGCCCCGCAGGTCGGCGCTCGTGAATCCAGCCAGCCACTCCATCAGCAGCGACAGAATGTCCCTGCCGAAGTAGACCAAAGTCGCCAGCATCGTGGCGAAGTGCAGCAGCACGTCGTATGCCAGGGGCGCGTCCTCTATGGAGAACAGGAGCTTCGCGAGCGCCAGATGGCCGGAGCTGCTGACCGGCAGGAACTCCGTCGTCCCCTGCAGGAGGCCCAGCAGGAGCGCGGGAAGACGCGCCTCCATCAGGAGCGCCCCCCCCGCCTGCTCTCAACCACCGTAACGATGGGGACGATCGCCGGCTTGCCGGGGCTGAACCTGCGCAGCGAGTCGCGGACCCGCCCCCTGATCTTCGACTTGAGCAGCTCCGGGTCCGCCGCCCCCCGCCTTCCCAGCGACTTAACGAGCTTCTCGACCGACGTTGCCAGCTCCCCCCTGAGGGTCGCGGCGTCGTCGAGGTGCAGGAAGCCGCGGCTGTCGAACGACGGATCGCACATCAGCTCCCCCTCCTCCGACATCACCACGGACACCAGCACTATTCCCTCCTCGGACAGCTCGCGCCTCTCCTTCAGTATGCTCCCCTGGAGCTCGCCGAGCGCCAGTCCGTCCACCATTATCCCGCCCGCCTGAACCCTGTCCTTCACCACGGCCCGGTCCGCGTCGAGCACCATCACGTCGCCGTTCCTCATGACGAAGGCGTTCTTCGGCGCCACTCCCGTCTCCCCCGCCAGTCGGGCGTGCCTCACCAGGTGGCGGTACTCCCCGTGTACCGGGACGAAGAATTTGGGCCTGGTCATGTTGAGGATCAGCTTCAGCTCGTCCCTGGCCGCGTGGCCGGACACGTGGATCCCCTGCTCCTTCTCGTAGACCACGTCGCACCCGCAGGCGAACAGCCGGTCCACCGTGCCGCTGACGAGCTTCTCGTTGCCCGGCACCGGCGTGGCGAATATCGCCACCACGTCCTTCTCCCCGAGGCTTATGACCCGGTGCTCGCCCCTGCTCATCAGCACGAGGCCGGAGAAGGGCTCCCCCTGGCTGCCGGTGGTCATGACCACCAGCGACCCCGGCTGCACCGACGGGATCTGCTCGACGTCCACCACCACGCTGTCGTCCACGTGCAGGTAGCCAAGAGACCTAGCCAGTTCGACGTTCTTGAGCATGCTCCGTCCGACGAACGCCACCTTGCGGTTGAAGCGAGCCGCCGTGTCCACCACCTGCTGGACCCGGTGCAGGTTGCTGGCGAACGAGGCTATGATGATGCGCTTCGTCCTGTACTGCCTGAAGATCTTGTCCAGGGTTCCCGACAGGCTGCGCTCCGACTCCGTGAAGCCGGGCCTCTCCACGTTGGTGGAGTCCGACAGGAGCAGCAGCACTCCCTTGCGCCCCTCTTCGGAGAAGGCCGCGTAGTCGGTCAGGCGCCCGTCGATCGGAGTCGGGTCCAGCTTGAAGTCCCCGGTGTGCACCACCGTGCCCACCGGCGTCTCGATCGCCAGCCCGACCCCGTCCGGTATCGAGTGGCAGACAGCGATGAACCGTACCCTGAAGGGGCCGAGCTCGACCTCGTCACCGGCCTGTATCTCGCGGTAGTCCGGCGTCAGGCCGGGCGCCCACTCGGCCATCTTGTTGCCCACCATGCCCAGGGTGAGCTTCGTCCCGTACAGAGGGGCCGAGATCTTGCCCAGTGCGAACGGCAGCCCTCCGATGTGGTCCTCGTGACCGTGGGTGAGGATGATTCCCGCGATCCTCTCCCTGTTCTCCTCGAGGTAGGATATGTCTGGGATCACGAAGTCTATCCCCAGCATTTCGTCGTCGGGGAACATCAGGCCGCAGTCCACCACGAGGATCGCCCTGTCGTACTCGAGGGCGAAGATGTTCTTTCCTATCTCGCCCAGCCCCCCCAGGGGGATGAACTTCAGTTTTCCCTTCTTCACCGTGGCCGGCTTGGTCGAAGCCTGTCTGCCGCGGGGTTTTCTCGTCTCTTTTGGCAACAAAAACACCCAGCCTTTCAAACACCCGGAGGAGCGGGACAGTCCTCCCCGGATTCGGGGACCCGCATATTGCCGAACGGGTATTTCTTTGATAGAATCGCATATCAACCGCAAGCGCTACCCCCCGGAAAAACCGGGGGCTAATCAGGAGGTAACGGAGTTTGAACAACAACGACAGCCCATCCACAATGACCCGGGAAGGTTACGACAAGCTGATGGCCGAGCTGGTGGATCTTCGCAGCACAGGCAGGTCGGAGATATCCAGGCAACTGGAGGAGGCCCGATCCTTCGGCGACCTGGCCGAGAACGCCGAGTACGCCGCGGCGAAGGAGGAGCAGGCCAAACTGGAGACCAGGATATCCCGACTGGAGTTTCAGCTCGGCAACGCCAGGATCCTCAACTCCAACAGCCTCGACGCCAGCAGGGTCACGCTCGGCACCACGGTCACCATAGAGGACATCGTCAACTCGCAGAACTACTCCTACATGATAGTGGGCTCCGAGGAGTCCGATCCTAGGTCCAACAGGATCTCCTCGTCAAGCCCGGTCGGGCAGGCCCTTCTGAACAAGACGGTCGGCGACGAGGTGCACGTCAAGGTCCCCCGCGGGGTGAGGCATCTCAAGGTGGTGAGCATCTCCGTCACGGGCTGATCGACGAGGCGGGATCACTCCTCCGCCTCGTCCGCGCGCATCCTGTCGGCCAGGCCGTCGGGCGCCGCAAACGGGTCGTACAGTTCGCGCATGCCGAAGGTTACGGGCGTCTCCGGGAACGCCGTTATGCTGAACGACAGCCCTACCCAGTCCTCTCCCTCGATCCTGTCATCCCTGTAGGCGAGCTCCCACCGGGAGCACTCCCCGGCCTTCAGATTCAGCGCGTAGACCATCTCCGCCAGCTCCGACCTGGCGAGGTCGTACCCCCCGCGCACGGAGAAGGACAGTCCCTTGCCGACCGGCAGAGCGAGCTTCTGGTAGATGTCCTCCCTGTCGCTGTAATAGTCCCACAGCATAGGCGTCTCGCCGGTCACCCACCTGCGGACGTAGGCAGTGGCCAGGTCGACCTTGCCCAGCGACCAGCGCACCCCGAGCACCGCGTCGGTTATCTCCTGCTCGTTCGAGTCCTCGTCGTCGTACCAGTAGCGCCTGTATGCGGCGTTCACGAAGGATGTGCACGACTCGCGCCGCTCCTCGGAGTAGATTCGGGCCTCCGCCCCGGTTCGGCGCACCCTGGCGCTCTTATTCTCCTGCACTTCCTCGTATTCCCCCCAGGACACGCCAAACCTTGCGTAGGCGTTCAGCAGCGGGGCCCTGCCCCACGGGCCGGTCAGCGCGAACTCCGGGTCCCTCCACAGGACTCCCCTGTACGTATCTCCCGCCTGTTTCTCTATGGAGACAGCCTCCCGCTGAGTCCAGCGCAGGGTCGCGTCGAACCCGCCGGAGGAGTGAGAGAGGCCCCAGGACGGCCTGTACAGCGTCTCGTCCGACGACTTCTCGTAGGAACGCTCCACCGCGCCCCAGGCGGTCAGGTAGTCGTTTATTCTCTGGAACACCTCCGCCTTTCCCTCCCACCCCTTGTCGGACCACCAGGCCACGCTCAAGTTCGCCCTGCCGGTGTCCCAGACGTAGGGGCCGCCTATGCCGATTCCGCTCCCCTTGTCCGAGTCGCTCAGGACGAGGGGGAAGAAGGAGCTCAACAGCGCCCGCTTCTGGTTGGGGTCGAGCGGGACGACGTAGTCGAAAGGATAGGTGAACAGCAGATGCTCCCCGATGTACACCTTCGGATTCCTGGCGATTACCCGCTTTCCGGGGACGAACACGACGCTCTTCGACACCAGCCGGTAGTGCGGGTTCTTCATATTGCAGGTCGTGAGCGACACGTCGGTCAGCTTCCCCGCCAGGTCGTCCTCCGCCGCCCCCCTTGCTCCGCGCCTGGACACCCAGCCCTTGGCCACGGCGAGCTCCATCGGGGCGACCGCCATCTCCCTGCCCTTTATGAAGACCCTGCCGTCGCCGGCCGGCGACGACCCGGCGGCGCCGGACAGAATCCCCTCGCGGGTGAGCATGTTGTAGCGCAGTGAATCGCCGGTCAGCACGCGGTCCCCCTGGACCATGGACACCTTTCGCCCGGGGGCCGACGTGGCCGACAGGATCTGCTCCGACGAGTCCATCTCCACCCTGTGGGCGAACAGGCGCAACCCCTCCCTGCGCACGCGGACGTTGCCCTCCGCAACGGCGAGGCCGGTCTCCTCCTCGAAGACGACCTTGTCGGCGTCAAGGTAGATGGACTCCCCGTCCTCCTCCGTCTCCGCGGCCGGCGCGGAGACGGAAGTCGCGGCAATGAGCAGGCCCAGCGCCAAGCAGATCAATCCGAACTTTCGGGCACGGACCATGAGACCGACGCTCCTTTCTCCGCTGAAAACGCCCCCGAGAAGGAGGCGCGCACCATGTTCCCCTCGAACAGGAGTCCCTCCCTGCGGAAGACGGCCCCCTTTGCGAATGTCACCTCGTCGTCGCCCCTGGTCCAGTCCGCCTCGGGCGCCTCGAACAGTCCGACCTCGCCGTCCCTGTGGACGCTTCCGGTGACGTCGTACAGGACCGCGGTCCCCTCCTCCTCCCGGAAGACCCCCGAGGGGGAGCGCAGCGAGATGCTCTCCTCGCTTCCGCGGACCGCGGTCACGTCGAGCGACGCCAGGCGAATCTCGCCGCCTCGCTTCTCCGCCAGGGCGACCTTCACGGTCCACTCCACCCCGCCCTCCTCGCGCTGGAACTCGAGCGCCTCGAGCGACATGTCCGGCAGGTTCGCGCGGTCCACCGAGAGCCTGTCCGTGTCCAGCGACGCATCGTGCGCCGCGTACCACGCCATGAGCGCGGCCGCAACCAGGAACAGACCCGTGAAAACCCGCCTCACATCATATCACCATCCAAAATGCCCAGTCACCAGCCCACCCTCCACTCGGCGCCCTCCCTGCCCAGGGTGAGCACCTTGCTCCTGAGGGTGCGGAAAAGGAGCATGCGCTGCGCCGTCACGACCCTGGCCCGGCCGTCGTCCATCCACTGGATCTTGTAGCCCTCGCGCAGGGACTGGCGCAGGCCGGTGGCCTGGACCTGTCTCGCGAACTGCTCCTCCGTGAGCGCGGTCCTGTTCGCATCCGTCAGCAGGTCGTACATTGCGGAGGTCTCGCCCTCGATCCAGTGCCTCAGGAAGTTCTCGAGGGTCTTCTCCTTGCTTATGTACAGCACGGGGTCCTTCTTCGGGACCGGCAGATCCACCGTCGGCTTCGGCGCGAGGTCGGCCAGGTCCTCCGGCGTCGCCACCGGCGGCGGCGGGGGAGGCGGGGGAGGCGGCTCGGGGGTCGGCTTCGGGGGCGCGGGCTTCTCCGGCGTCTTTTTCGGCGCGGGCGGAAGCTCCACCACCACGACCTCCCGCTCCGGCTGCTCGGCCGCAGCGGACGCCACCATGACCGGTTCGCGCCCGTCGAAGACGAAATACTGCTCCTCCAGTACCCCCAGGTTGCGAATGATCAGCTTGAAGTCCTTGTCCTGCTGCTTCGGGAAGAATACCAAACCCTGCACGATCCCGACAAGCGGCTGGTCGAACTTCTTCTCGTAGCTGGCGGGAGGGATCTTCCTTCCGTCCCCCGTCTCCAGCATCACGGACGAGGCCAGGGGGCCGAGGTTCAGCGGCCTCGGGGAGAACACGTACACGGTCAGCAGGAAGGCCTCCGCGGTCTCGATCCTCAGGTCGGCGGAGAAGGAACGGCGATACTGCTCGCGCTCCGCCTCGGTCATGCCGCTGCGCGCGGCCTCGGCCTCGACCCACGGGCCGACTAGCTCCTCCGGGTAGTGCACCACCCACACAAGGCAGTCCCTGCCCCAGTGGAAGGAGGTCCACCGCTCGAGGATGGACATGGCCTCCGCGGCGGGGTCGCTCCCGTGCGAGGGGACGCACAGGGCCAGAAGGAGGACGAGCGCAAGCACCGCTCTCTTCATCTGCTTCACCTGACGGCGCGCCGCCTCAGAGCCTGTAGTCTATTATGGCCGACACTCCAACCCCCTGGACGCGCCTGAACCTCTGTAGGGGGTTCTCCGAGTCTATCGGCACCAGTATCTTGATGCGCAGACGATCCTTGAAGGTAGCCTCCACCTGGGCGACGGCCTTGGTCTCGTTGACGGGGCCGCCGCTGGGGCCCGCGACCTGCGCCGCTCCTATATGGGTCCCCGACCCTATGGAGACGATCGGGACGACCTTCGTGTGCCCCTCCACCTTGACCCCCCTGTTGAGGGTGATCGTGTTTATGAAGTCGTTTATCGGCCCCGCTATCGTGGTGATCACGAAACCGCCGCCTATCACGCCGATGAGGTCGCCCAGGTCGAACGCGAAGGACGCGCCGCCGGTGAAGAGCGCGAGGACCAGCGACCACAGGATGAACTTCTTTTTAAACACTTTTCTCAATCGTAACACCGTCCCTCTACTGACCCTGGTCTTCGCCGGGCGGCGGCTCGACCGCGGCCGCCCCGGCGGCCTCCATTGCCGACCCGCCGTCGCCGGGGTTCTTAAGCAGCCCCCTCAGGCCCAGGGGCACCGGGAAGGCACCCACGCTGACCTTCTCCACCGTCTGGCAGAAGATGACGCTGCCGGCGGGGAGCTCCTTGAGATCTCCGCGGACCAGGAAGCCGGTCACCAATCCCACCGGGCCGAGCAGCAGCGCGCCTACCACGCTGGTGCCGGCCGCCGCCAGCTGGGCGGACTCCGCCTCCACCGCCTGCTGCGACTCGGGGCCGAAGGTCAGAGGGACGGGCTGCGACCCTATCGTATACAGGGATTCCACCCCCAGCTTCACCTCGGCCGGGCGGCCGAAGCTCCTGGGCTTCGTCACCTCGCTCACGACCCCGACCACCCTGCTCCCCTTCGGGGCCACCAGCTTCGATCCCACGGTCAGGTCCGAGTCGAGCACCAGGTCGACGTAGTCACCCTTCTTCGCAGTCCGGGGTGACAGTGGAGCCGCCAGCGACGCGCGGATAACCGTGGCCTCGGGCAGTTCGACGTTCTCGGATGCCACAGGCTCGGAGAGGAGCAACCCCAGCACCCTCTCAAGCCTCATCGTCATAGGCCTGTCCACCTGGGGGGTCCCCTCGAGCTCCACCTCGAGCCTGTCCACCCGCCTGTTGACGGGCGACAGCGAATCAACCTTCCGGTCGATGGCCCACTCAGCCACCCCCAGCTTGAACAAGAGCGACGGCTGGTACTCCGTGCCCTTCTCTATGAAGTTCAGCACCGCCGCCTGCCGCTCGGCTATGCTTCCCGGCAGCTCCCTGCCGAACATGTCTCTCTCCAGCGAGTTCAGGCGGTCGATGAGCCCTCCCGTGTGCTCCATCCCGTAGACGAGCGTCTCCACCCTCCCCATCACCTGGAAAGTGGAGGTCTCGTCCTGCGCCGCCGACTGAAGCGCGACGCCCAGCATAACCGCGGCGGCTGCCGCGAAGGCGATCAAGCTGCGTCTCATTGCCCCTCTCCCTCCTTGCATACAGTCGTGCATCCGGCCCCGCGAAGCTCGATCGCCGCTCCTATGAAGCCCATGAACAGCGGATGGGGCTTGACCGGGCGCGAGCGAAACTCCGGGTGAAACTGGACCCCGACGAACCAGGGGTGATCCTTGAGCTCGACGATCTCCACGAGGTTTTTCTCCTCGTACACGCCCGAGATCGTCATGCCCCTCTCCTCCAGTCGTTTTCTGTAGTCGTTGTTGAACTCGTACCTGTGCCTGTGGCGCTCGCCCACGCGATCGACGCCGTAGGCCGCTGCCGCCCTGCTGCCGGGAAGCAGCGTGCAGGGGAAGGCCCCAAGCCTCATGGTCCCCCCAAGGTTCCCGACCTTGGCCTGGTCCTCCATCAAGTGTATCACAGGGTTGGCGCAGCCGGGGTCTATCTCGGAGCTGTGGGCGCCCGGGAGCCCGCACACGTGG
>JAKJGK010000007.1 GCA_022704435.1 Synergistota bacterium
GACGGGTGTTGGCATTGTCGTCCCGAGCGAGCGCAGCGACGAAGGTAAGCAGGCGGCCGAACGGGCGCTTTTTCCGTTCGAGTCGATCGCTTACCCTGAGGAACGCAGTGACGAAGGGCCCCTACGTCGAGCCACCTCTGAATCGGAGGCAGTCCCCGAGCAGGATCCCTCCTCCCTTCGGTCGTCGGGATGACATAAGCGGGCGACGGGTGTTGGCATTGTCGTCCCGAACGAGCGAAGCGAGGAGGTAAGCAGGCGACCGCGATGTCGATCGCTTACCCTGAGGAGCGCAGCGACGAAGGTAAGCAGGCGGCCGAACGGGCGCTTTTTCCGTTCGAGTCGATCGCTTACCCTGAGGAACGCAGTGACGAAGGGCCCTTACGTCGAGCCACCTCTGAATCGGAGGCTGCCCCCGAACAGGATCCCTCCTCCCTTCGGTCGTCGGGATGACCATAAGCAGGCGATGCGCTTCTTCGTCATTCGTCGTACGTCGCTGGGGCCGGGGGGGCATCGTACTGCTTCTTCCAGAAATAGTTCACGTGGCGTATCATGGCCTCCCAGGCCTTCTGCGGATTCCTGGTCCGCATGGCCTCCAGCACCCTCCAGTGTTCCCGGCGGTCGTCGTCGGGGAGGATGGTGTAGTGGAACTCGCGCTGCTCCACTATCTCGGCGCGAAGGGAGCCGAGCAGTCTCACCAGCAGCCTGTTGCCCGAGATCTCCATGATCGCGTTGTGAAACGCGTCGTGGACTTCGTTCAGGGACTCGCCCCGCTCCTCCCCGCGCAGTATGTACTCAAGGTGGTCAAGGTCGCCCGGCTCCGCGCGCTCGGTCGCCCAGTAGGCGGCCTGTCCCTCCAGAAGGCGGCGTATCTCCATCAGCTCGGTGTAGGATGAATCGGAGAAGATCTCGCCGGCGCGGGTTCCGTTAAGTATCCTGTCGGCGTCCTCCGACAGAAATGTGCCCTGGCCCGGGTGGGCCTGGAGGACACCCGAGTATGCGAGCGCCTTCAAGACCTCGCGTATGCACGCCCGGCTGACGCCGAACGTCTCGGCAAGGACCTTCTCCCCCGGCAGTTTGCTGCCAGGCGCCCAGTGGTTGTTCCTTATCGCCTCCACCATCTGCGCCATGACGTCGTCGTGGAGTGTTGACCTGTTCGCATGCTTGAGTACTATCGTGTTCGACCTCCCTGATTGATGAAAAAACCAAGGAACATTATACAGTATTTGCTGTGAGCATGTAAGACCGGGGCAACCTTTCGAGGATCGGATGCCCCGGTTCTCGGTCCCCGGCTCCTAGCGGCGGCATCCGCCTTCGGGGCTCTTTCGCGCGGCCTCCCTGGGTATTGTGTACTCGAAGTTGCCGTTGATCTCCGACTTGGTCTCCTTGCCGCCCGCGACTTCGAGCAGCAGGTCGTACAGGTTCGCGCCGGTCTCCTGGATCGAGGCCCCGTCGATCACGACCCCGGCGTTGAAGTCCGTTATGCTCTCCAGCCTGCGGAATGTATCCGGGTTGCCCGTCAGCTTTATCGACGGCATCACGGCGTTGCCCACAGGAGAGCCGCGCCCGGAGCTGAACGCGGTCACCACCGCGCCCTGCATGGCCAGCCCTGTTAGGTTGAACGGGTCGGGCCCCTGCGCGCGGTTGTCTATTACCCACAGACCGGGGCGAGGCATCTCCTCGCCCAGCTTGAGAACGCCCTGCACCTTCGACTCGCCCATCTTCTTGATGTTGCCCATGGACTTTTCGACCAGGGTCGTTATGCCGCCCGCCTTGTTGCCGGGCGTGGGGTTGACCTCCTCGATCCTCTGGCCGTATGTCTCGATGTATTCGGCGCGCAACTCGGAGATCATGTCCAGCACCTGGAGTCCCACCTCGCGCGACACCGCCCGCGAGGCCACTATGTGCTCGCTGCCGGGAAAGCCCGCCACCTCGGACATCAGGACGCTGCCGCCGTTCTCTATGACCAGGTCGCTCATCACCCCGATGACGGGATTGGCTGACAGAGCGGTGGTCCAGTCGGACCCGCCGCACTGCACGCCGACGACCAGGTCGGCCACGGAGCACGGGACGCGCTCCTGGGAGGCGCAGATCCCTTTCAGCTCCTGGACAATCTCGATGCCCCTCTTCTCGGCCTGCGGGGATCCTCCCTCCTTCTGGATCAGGATGGCCTCCACGGGCTTGCCAGCCGAGGCGATCGCTTTGCGGACGCCCTCGATATCGGTCTGCTCGCAGCCGAGTCCCACCAACAGCACCGCCCCGACGTTGGGGTTTCGCCCCGCGGCCGTCAACGCCAGCACGGTCCTGGCGTGGTCGTGCTCGAACTCTGTGCACCCCTGCTCGTGGACTATAGGGATTGTCTTCGTGGCCCTCGCGATCCTCTCGGCCACGGAGTTGGAGCAGGAGACCATGGATATCACCAGCACGTAGTTCCTTATGCCGACCCGTCCGTCGGTGCGCCTGTACGCCATAATTCCGGCCATTCGCCTCACCTCTTCCCCGCGCGGAATTCGCGCTCGTACTCGTTGCACAGACGGTCGGTGATGTCCTCCACGTTGTGCGAGTGCACATGGGCGCCTGGCTCTATGTCGCAGGAGGCGAGGCCGATGGTGACCGCGTACTTGACTATCTCCGCCCCGCGCGGAATGCGCGTCAGCGCGATCTTGTGCCCCGCCGGCACCGCGTCAACGGCCGTCAGGGAGCCGCCTGAGCAGATCAGCGAATCCCCAGGCTCGGTGTCCTGGGCGACCACGGCGACGTTGTCGTCCGCCTCTATTCTTATGGCTTTCTTCTCCATCATCGTCCACCCCCGGCCAGGGCGACGATCTCGTCGACCGTCATTCCCTCAAGTCCCATCTTCGCGAGGGTGCGCCCCTCCGTGAAGTAGTTCCTTCCGTTGAGAAGCCCGCATAGCTCCACCACGGCGTTCATCACCGGAGTGGCGACCCCGGCGGGCCAGGCCAGCTCCACCAGGGGGACCATGGAGTAGGGCGTGTCCTCCGTCAGGAAGCGGTGGTCGAGGGTCTTCGGGGCATCGGGCTTGCTGCCGCCGAAGGCCGGGTTGGCCATTATCACGGAGTGCAGGTCCGGGCCGTCAATCCCGTACTGGGCGCGGATCGTGTCGCGGGCGCCGGGGAGATCGAGGCCGAAGGCCCGCGCAACGGCGACCCTCTCCCTGTCCACGGCCTCCATCGCGCGGCACACAGCGGGTGGCATCCCGTCGTAGTAGAACCGAAAGTCGCCCTTCGTTCCCTCTATTCTGCCCGCGTTCATCAGCATGGGAACGCAGTGGAAGATCATGTTTACGTTGGCCATGCTGGTTTGGAGCACGTTCTCCCCCTTCTTCCAGGAGGTGCAGAAGGCACCCTGCATCGCGGCGTCCACACGGTCGTAGTCGCTGTCGGGGAACGCCGCCAGGGTCACGGGGTTCTTCACCCCGCGGACGTCCACGAGGCCGGGTTCCTTGGCAGTGCAAGCGTAGGGCAGGTTGTCGGTCTCCCCGACGAGCACGTCCTTGCCGATGCGGCGAAGCGCGTTCTTGATCCCGAACACGCCGTAGTTGCCGGGGGACAGCACCAGCGCCTGCCCGTCCCGGAAGTGGGGGAGGGCGAGCTCGAAGAAGGCCTCCTGTGCGTAGGAGGGGGCGGTGAAGTAGACCAGCTCGGCGTTCGAAAGCGCCTCGGCGACGTCGGTCGTGACCGAGGCCAGTATGCCTGCGCCGCATATCTTGTTGGTCAGCTCAATCGTGTTCCCGCGGGCGCGGATCGCCTCCGCCACCTGCGAGAAGGCCGGGTGCTCGTAAAGGACGACCTCGTGCCCGCGAAGAGCCAGGTCCCCGGCCAGCGCCTGTCCTCCGTTGCCTGCGGCCATCACGGTGATTCTTTTCATAGAGTCCTCTCCTTCCGATCGAGGGCGGCGGGGGGCCGCGCTGCGGCGGCCCCCCGGGTCCCGGCCTGATCTACTCCAGAACGAACGTGGAGACTATCTCATCGTAGGCCTTGTCGCCCACGACCTTCTTGAACTCTCCCCATGACACTTCGCGCCCGATCCTGGCGAACTCCTTGAGCTGCTCGTCGGTGGGGCGGTACACAACCGTTCCGGCCTGCTCCATGAGGTCCACGTAGTGATCCTGGTCGGTTACGGCCTTGACCCAGCGGCGCTCCTCGAGCTCTCTGGCCTTCTCGTCGAGCAGCTTGCGGTCGGCCTCGGAGAGCGACTCGTAAAGCTCGAGGTTGATGGTGAAGGGCCAGCACTCGAAGTGCGTGTTAGCGGCTATGTAGCACTTCATGAGGTCCTGGAAGGAGACGTGGTAGTTCTCCGCTCCGCCGCCGAAGATCCCGTCGACTATGCCGGTCTGGGCGGCGGTGAAGAACTCGGCGAACGGAAGCGGGGTGGCCATGTAGCCGAACGCGTCCGCGAGGGCTTCCCATGTCTTCATCGTGGGCACGCGCACCTTGAGGTTCTTGGGCGACGTGGGGTTGAGGGGCTCGGCCGGCTCCTTGAGCAGGCCTATGCCGCCGAAGTAGACCGGCCAGTAGGCGAGCACCTTGATGTTCTGCTTCTCGTACAGCTTGGCGACGTAGTCGGCGAAGGGAGTGCCGGAGGCGTAGTTTTTCTTCGCCAGCTCGTAGTTGGGCACGACGTACTGCAGGGTGTAGGCCAGCAGCTTCTTGTCGACGTTGGTGGCGGCGGACATGATGCCCATCTCGACCGAGCCGATGCCGATCTTTTCCTGCACGACCGTGTAGTCGCCAAGCTGGTTGGCGCCGTAGACCTGGATGTCTATGCGGCCGTCGGTGGCCTTGCGCATCTCGTCGGCGAACCAGGTGATCTCCTTGTCGATCTCCGAGCCAGCCGGTCGAATATGGGCCACCTTCCAGACGTAGGACTTTTCCTCGGCGAAAGCGCCTCCCGCCAGGAACAGGCAGCCTAGGACGACTGCCAGGGCGCAAAGTGCGGCAAACTTTTTCATTAGAGAACCCTCCTTGATCGATATCATGCCTGCTGCTTACCTCGGCATTTCAGACGGAACACGCGCTACCGGGCGAACCGAATCTCGTTGCTAGCCGGCCATCACCACCTTTCCGTCTCGAGACAGGATTTACAGGAAGCCCATCATCCTCGGCAGGGTCAGCGAGAGCGCGGGCCAGTAGGTGGTCAGAATCATCACCGGCACGTACCCCAGCAGGAATATGCCGAGCGGGGGCAGTATGTCGAGAAACTCGACCTTGCCTATGCGCATCCCCAGGTAGAGCAGGCTCGCGTAAGGCGGTGTGAGGCTGCCTATCGCGAGGTTGACGCAGAAAATAGCCGCGTACTGTATCGGGTGAAGGCCGATGGCCTGCGCCAGCGGCATCAGCAGCGGGGCGACCAGTATGATGCCGGTGACGTCGTTGACGATCATGCCGACGAACAGCAGCAGCAGGTTGATCAGGATCAGTATCATGACCCTGTTCGAGGTGAGGCTGAACACCGCCTTGACGATAAGCTGCGGTATCTGCAGCACGACGTAGGTCTGGCTCAGCATCATGCTGCACATGATCATTATCATGATCGAGCCGGTGGAGACCCCCGAATCCTTGGTCACCGACATGAAGGTCCTCGGCGTCAGCCCCTTGTAGACGAGGAACCCCACGGGAACGGAGTAGATCACCGCCGCTGCCGCGGCCTCGGTCGGGGTCATGACCCCGCCGTATATCCCGCCGAGGATGAGCACGGGCATGAACAGCGCGGGCAGGGCTTTCCACCCCTTTGAGACCGCTTGGTTGAACTTCTCCCTGCCTGTGATCGCGGGCGGGATCACCAGCGGGAACTTCCTCGCGTAGACCAGGTTTATCGCGCAGAAGATGGCGGTGGTGAGCAGGCCCGGCCCCACGGTGGACAGGAAGCAGGCCAGCACGCTGGTGCCCGTTACCCAGCCGAATATGATCATCGGCGTGCTCGGTGGTATAAGCACCCCCAGTATCGAGGAGGATGTCACCAGCGCCGTGGCGAACGGTCGTGGATAGCCGCGCTTCACCATCTCCGGGATCAGCATGTTGCCGGTGGCGGCAACTCCTGTAAAGGCGCTGCCCGAGATGGCCCCGATCAGGGCGCATGTCACCGTGGCCACGACGCCCAATCCGCCCCGGATCCGCCCCACGAACACGTCCACGAAGTCTAGAAGGTACTTGGCGATGCCGCTCTCGCTCATCAGGGAGCCGGCGTATATGAACAGCGGGATGCAGAGCAGCGCGGGGCTGAGGATCTGCTGAAGCCCCCACAGCATCATCCCCTTCATCGTGACCCCGCCCGCGAGGCTCATGTAGAACAGGGCCCCGCTGAAGCACAGGGCCAGGGGAACGCCCATGGAGAGCAGTCCCATGAGTATGAAAAGGGAGATAATCGAAACAGTCACCATGTCAGGCTCTCTCCTCTCCTTTGCCTGTCGCCAGGTCGGGCGGCGTGTTCCGGAACAGTCGCACGTACTCCATGAACTCGACCGCCGTGTACAGCAGCATGAGCGCGAAGCAGACGAACACCGCCGCCTCCGTGTAGATCATCGGGATGAAGAGGGTGTCGCTGGTCTTCTCGACCCTCAGAGAGTACTTCAGGAAGTCGTACCCCCAGTATGTGAGCCACATCAGTATGCCTGCCCCGACGAGAGCCGCCAGGGCGCGAAGAAAGTAGATCTGCCTGCGCCTGCGCAGAAAGATCTCCAGCACGCGCGCTATGAGCTGGTTCTGCTCCGACGAGGCCTTGACGGCGGCCGCCAGGTACAGCCAGGTCGTCGGGAACAGGCACAGCTCCTCTATCCCCATGAGAGGCGCGTGGAACACGTAGCGAAGCAGGACCTGCACGAACACGAGGAGCGCAATGCCCACAATGCTGAGCGCTATGATGCAGTCAAGCAGCTTGTCCAGCGGCGCCAGCACCCGCCTTGGCAAAAACTGCCGCGTTTCCATCCCGGATCACCCTTTCGGCCCGAAATCGAATTTCGGTGATTTGTCGTGGTCGCGACGCGCTAGCCGCGCCCCTTTGCCCTCTCCCGCTCTATGATGATGCGCGCCATCACCGTGGCGGTGGCGGTCATCCCCTCCTGTGCCGTGCGCCCTATGGCTGCCATGGACTCGTCGGCGCCGTCGCACACCAGGCCGTCGCCGCTCGGCACCACGTAGCCGTCTAGCGCCAGCATCGCCGACTCCACAGCCATGCCGGCCGCGGCGGAGAGCTTGAGCGCGCAGCCGTACTTGGCGCCGTCGCAGACGATCCCGGTGAGGCTGCCGGCCATGTTCTGGATGGAGCGGTCCGCGCACTCCAGGTCCCCCCCGAGGAGCATCGAGGCCCCCGCCGCCACTCCGATCCCGGCGGCGATGGCGCACGCGCATATCGCGGACAGCCTGCCTATGCGGCTCTTCATCAGGATCGTCAACAGGTAGCTCAGGGCGATCGCTCGCAGCATCTCCTCCTCGCTCCTGCCGAGCTCGGAGGCCATGACGACCAGCGGAAGCATCGCGGTTATCCCCACGTTGCCGCTCGTGGCGCAGCTCATGGCCGACAGCCCCAGGCCTCCCATGCGGGCGTCCGACGCGGCCGCAGTGTACGACTTAACCCTGGCGATCAGGCCGCCGCCGGTCATGGCGCGGTAGGCCACGCCGAACCCGGCGCCGACCCCCTCCTTCAGGCCCGCCTCCGCCAGGGCGCGGTTAAGGTCGACCCCCTCCCTGAGGAAGGCGATGTCGGAGAGCGGGACGTTCGAGGCGAACCTCCACAGGTCCGCCAGCCGGTACTTCAGGATCGCGTCCTTGGAGTAGTCGAACGTCGTCCCCTCCAGCGAGGCGCGCTCGTCCAGCAGGACCTTGCCGTTAGCCTCCAGGTATACGACGTTCGTGTGTGTCTTCGCCACTATCGCCCTGCCGACGCCCTTCTCGGTCTCGACCTCGGCCTCAATCCGAAGGCCTATCCCGGTGTACTCCCAGAAGATGTCCACCTCGACGTTCTTCATGAACTCGACGGCCCGCCTCTCCTCCTCCGGAGTGACCTTGTTCAGCACCTCGAGCCCCGCGGACGAGTCGCCCGCCACCGCTCCAAGGGCCACCGAGATGTCGATTCCCATGCGATCCGTGCCGGGGATGCCGACGCTAAGGCTGTTCTTGTAGGAGTCCTTGTCCATCCTCACCACCGCGCGGCGCGCCGTCCCACCAACCGCGTCGCGGGCGGCGGCGGCCGCGAAAGCTATCGACACCGGCCCGGTGCACCCCAGTGCGGGCTTTACTTCTTTCTTTAGAATCTCAAGAAGCTCGTTCATTGCTCGCCGTTCCCCTCGTCCTAGTACTCGACGAACGAGTACGATCCGCCGATGCCCTTGTCCCTCGCCCTCTCCCAGGCCAGGGTGGCCACCGACACGTCCATCGCCCCGGTGCCTATCGGCACGCATATCGTGCGCTCGTCGGCGGACACAAGACCCTTTTTCTTTCCCGCGGCGAGTTCCCCGATCGTGGCGTACAGATCCTCCTCCTTGAGCCTGCCGCTGGAGCCGTGCTTGGCGAGAGCGCCCCTGTGCAGCGCCTGCCCCGCGTGGTCGACGACGATCTTGTCCGCTTTCTCGATGCACTCGTCGGAGCACTCCTGGTAGGACCCCATCGGGAAGAGTATCATGCCCGGCTTGAACCACTCGTACAGGAAGAACTCGTCCTTCGACTGGGTGACGCAAACCGCGATGTCCCCGTCCGCAGCCTCCGCAGGATTTGAGGCGATGTTTATCCTGCCCTTGACGAAGGACTTCATGTCCTCGGCGTACCGCTCCGACGCGGCCCTGTTCACGTCGTACACCGTGACCTCGGAGATGTCGAAAAGCTCGGCTATCGCCATCGTCTGGGTGTGACCCTGCATCCCGGCGCCGTACAGGCCGAGGCGGATCTCCTTCCCCCTGCTGTACATGTACTTCAGGGCCACAGCAGTCTGGGCGCCGGTGCGCATGTTCGTGATGAACGCGCCGTCCATCACCGCCCTGAAGTTACCCAGCCTGGGATCGATTAGCAGGATCATCGACGTGATGTAGGGCAGCCCCTGGGCCTTCCTCTCTCCCAGGAAACCCCCCGCCCATTTGATCCCCGCGCTGTCGTTCCAGCCGATGTAGGCCGGCATCGCGTTCATGAAGCCGCTGTAGGGAGGGTAGGGTGCGACCTCGCCAAGGTCCAGGTTCACCTTGGTCGGGTTGACGACGGTCCCCTCGCCCATCCCCTTGAAGGTTTTGTCGACGCACTCCACGACGTCCCTCATGGTGACGACGGACTGGATCTCCTTCTGACTGAGCAGCATAGTCTCCACTTTCACGTCCTTCATCCCTTTCCGTAACAAGATAGATTCGAAGCTCGAGCCGTCTAGCCGACGGCTATGCAGAATATCTGAATGTCCGACATTTGGATGATAGCATCAGAAAACCAAAAAAGTCAATATGATTTGCGGCGTTCCGACAGCATGTCGCCGATAACGTATATTATCATAATAGAGCGAATAGGGGAACGAGGCGCGGAAAGCGTTGGCGAGGGTGTGGTGATAGAAAAGCGTCGTCCCGACGACCGCTGTGGAAGGCGGCATGCTTCTGGACCCAGGCGGGCGACGGGCGTATGCACTGTCGTCCCGAGCGAGCGCAGCGACGAAGGTAAGCAGGCGGCCGAACGGGCGCTTTTTCCGTTCGAGTCGATCGCTTACCCTGAGGAACGCAGTGACGAAGGGCCCCTACGTCGGGCCGCCTCTGAATCGGAGGCTACCCCCGATCAGGATCCCTCCTCCCTTCGGTCGTCGGGATGACATAAGCAGGCGACGTGCGTTGGCATTGTCGTCCCGAACGAGCGTAGCGAGGAGGTAAGCAGGCGACCGAACGGAGGTCTTTCCCGTTCGTGTCGATCGCTTACCCTGAGGAGCGCAGCGACGAAGGGACCCTGCGGTGTGCCGCCTCTTAATCGGAGGCCGTCCCCTCCTGCCCGATGTGGAAAGTACTCAAGGGCGTGCCGCCCAGGCGAAGAAACGAGGAGGAGAAACCTGGCCTTGCGCCGAGGGATTACAGGTTACCTCCTTACTTTATTACGATCCGAAAAGCTCCGCGTGGCTTCCAAGGCGCACGAGAGTGAGAACATTATCCCGTAGAAAATAGAGCAGCAGGAGATCGGGAGCGAGGTGGCACTCTCTGTGTCCGCGCCAGTTTCCCCCGAGCGAGTGATCGCGATACGGCGGATCGAGCTGTTCGCCCATCGCCAGAGCGGAGACGACACTCCAAAGTTATTTCTTGAGGATGTATCGCGATGGCCCCTTGATCTCCCGTTTGAGGTCGCGCTTGAAGGCCGCTGTCTGCCTAACGGATCGCATCCAGTTCGGCCTTCAGATCGTCCAATGACAGCTCTTCCACCGTGCCGGACTCGGCCTCCCGCATGGCGGCCAGGGTCTCTTCCGGCAGGGCAAGTCCGAAGGGAAGTCCGCCCGTGTTTATTGTCTGTCGGTAAAACAGGCGAATGGCCTCTGTAGGAGTGAGCCCGCATCTCCTGAAGATACTCTCTGCCAGTTCTTTGTCGCGAGCGGCAAGCCGGACATTGACACTTCGGTAACCGGGGCGTTTGGTTTTCGCAGGGTGCAAACCCATTGAAACACCTCCTTCGTAAAGAAGGATAACGCCAATGGCGTTATATGTCAAAAGACCGCGCGAGACATTCAGCGAAGTGATGAAGGATCCTGGCAGAGAGCCACCCCCGATCGGGATCCCTCCTCCCTTCGGTCGTCGGGATGACATAAGTAGGGGACGGGAGTTGGTATTGTCGTCCCGAACGAGCGCAGTGACGAAGGTAAGCAGGCGACCGAACGGGCGCTTTTTCCGTTCGAGTCGATCGCTTACCCTGAGGAACGCAGTGACGAAGGGCCCCTGCGTTGTGCCGTCTCAGAATCGGAGGCCGCCTCCGAGCAGATCCCTCCTCCCTTCAGTCGCCTGGTCGCCTCTCCTTCGACAGTCGGGACAGCCGAGGCAAAAAGCGCCGCTCGGGCTGTGCTGTGCGGCGCGTCCTCCGGGTTTTTTCGGCGCCTGTGACTACTTTTTCTTCAGCTCCTCGAAGGCCTTCGCCGCCCTGCTCCGGGCGAGCTCGATCTCCGCCTCCGAGAGCTTCCTGGAGCTCGGGTCCCCCTTCCCCTCGAGCTTGTCGATTTCCGACTGTGCGTACTCCAGACCGTTCAGACGGGCCAGATAGTACCAGAAATACGCCTCTGAATAGCTCTGCGGGACTCCGTCGCCGTCCCGGTACCGCGCGCCCAGAATATATAGAAGCGCGAGTCATCGGTCCCAGAACCCGGAGTCGTGTCGGCATAGAACGTCGCCTCCCGTTGTGATCCAGTCGGCGGAACAAGCGGGCTACGGCGGCTAGGGGCCGGGAGTCGGGGTTCCGACGCCGATCTTCGCCACGAAGGCGTCTACGTCGCCGTTGTGCGTCTGGCCCGGCCCGACCGTCACGGGGAAGGTCCTCTCGCCGGACCACGTATCCCCCGTCACGTAGGCGTTGCCCGAGTCGTCAACCGCGATGCCTTCGCCGCAATCAAAATTCGAGCCGCCGATGTAGCCGCAGTAGACGAGTTTCTTTCCGGAGGCTTTTATCTTCGCGACGAAGGCGTCTACGTCGCCGCCGTTGTGCTTCATGTACGGCCCGATCTTCACGGGGAAGGTCGCCTCGTTGGAACGTGCGTACCCCGTCACGTAGGCGTTGCCCGAACCGTCCACTGCGATGCCTCTGCCGGTATCATAACCCTCGCCGCCAATATAGCCGCAGTAGACGAGTTTCTTTCCGGAGGCTTTCACCTTCGCAACGAAGGCGTCGCCACCGCCGTTGTGCGTCAGATCCGGCCCGGCCTTCACGGGGAAGGTCGCCTCCGTGGAACTTGTCGATCCCGTCACGTAGGCGTTCCCCGAGCCGTCCACCGCGATGCCCCTGCCTTCATCATTATCCGCGCCGCCGATGTAGCCGCAGTAGACGAGTTTCTTTCCGGAGGCTTTCACCTTCGCGACGAAGGCGTCGTTGTCGCCGCCGTTGTGCGTCAGATCCGGCCCTACCTTCACGGGGAAGGTCGCCTCCGTGGAGCTTGTCGATCCCGTAACGTAGGCGTTCCCCGAGCCGTCCACCGCGATGCCCCTGCCCGATTCATTGGCCGAGCCGCCGATGTAGCCGCAGTAGACGAGTTTCTTTCCGGAGGCTTTCACCTTCGCAACGAAGGCGTCTGCGCAGCCGTAGCCGTTGTACGTCTGATCCGGCCCGACCTTCACGGGGAAGGTCGTCTCGTCGGACCTTGTACTCCCCGTCACGTAGGCGTTGCCCGATCCGTCCACAGCGATGCCGTTTCCATAATCATCATCCGAGCCGCCTATGTAGCCGCAGTAGACCAGCTCCGTCCCAGCGGCGTTCACCTTAGCCACGAAGGCGTCGCCGAAGTAGCTTCCGCCGCCGTTGTACGTCAGGTCCGGGCCGACAGTCACGGGGAAGGTAGTCTCGTCGGACTCCGTATTCCCCGTCACATAGGCGTTGCCCGAGCCGTCCACAGCGATGCCGGTGCCCTCATCATGGCCCGAGCCGCCTATGTAGCCGCAGTAGACGAGTTTCTTTCCGGAGGCGCTTATCTTCGCTACGAAGGCGTCGCAGTCGCCGTTGTAAGTCAGATCCGGCCCGACCGTCACGGGGAAGTCTCTGGAATACGTTTGCCCGGTCACATAGGCGTTGCCCGAGCCGTCCACCGCGATGTCGTTGCCCTTATCCTCGCCCGAGCCCCCGATGAACCCGCAGTAGACCAGCACCACCGGGTCGATCACCAGCTCCCTCGCAGGGTCGTAGCCTTCCACTAAGAAGCCGTAGTCGAGGGGAGCGTCGAGTGAACCGCTTCCGACCTCGCTCCGGCCGAGGGAATAGGAGACGTTCACGGGGACTCGACCCTCCTCCGTCTCCTGCCAGGAGACCGGCGCGTCGTCGCGCAGTACCCTGGCGGCGGTGACTATCTCGAGTCCTCCCTCCCCGTTTACATCAAGACGCTCCGCTCCCCGATAGGCGAGGCGGATACTGTTCGGATCCGCGCCGGGGCGGACGACGAAGCGGTACTTCAGGCGGCTCGCGTCGCCGTCGTACATGAGGTCGATGCCCGGCCAGAGGTCCCTGTAGACGATGCTGTTGTAGGTGGGCACTCCCGAACGGTGCTCGCTCTCCGGTCCCTTGAAGTAGGAGATCACGGTCTCGGCGGGTTTTTCACCCTCGGGGCGGACTCGCCCGGCGCCCAAAAAGTCGAGCTTCAGGGTCCAGCGCTCGCGGGACTCCTCTCCCGGTCTTTCTCTCCCTTTCAGACTGGAGGAGATTCGGCGCGACGCGGGGTCCTCTCCTCCTGCTTTCTCGTACCCAGTATCCGTAGGCATGGCAAGGGAGAAGGCGAGCCCTTCGGGGGTGAAGTAGAGGGTCTTGTCGCTTCCCTTAACGGTGAAGGCGACCTCCGGGTCCGTCTGTCCCCCGTTCTCCTCGAAGAGCAGCGGGAACCTGCCGTAGCCGGCATCTAGCCGGGCTTTGGCCTTCTCCACTTTGGCCGTATCCTCGACGGAGGAGGCCGGCAGAGGACCGCCCCTGGTTTGCTCGCCCTGCAAGTCGGCTGTTCTTTTGTACACCCTCGAGGCGAACTGAGAGATAGCGTTCTCTCTGTCGAAGCTGGTTTTGAGCATCTCGCCTCTCAGGAAGGCTTCGGAGGAGAGAGCAGGGAGCATGAAAGCGAGGGAGAGGAGCAGAACCACCCAACCCCTCCGGAAGCCGCTTGCGCCGTTAGACTGCTTTTTCATTTGAATCCCTCCTTCATAGATGACGATTCAACGCGCGAAGGTCGTCGAAGACCGTCGCGCGTCCCCGCCGGCGACCTGTCCCAAGAACGGGAGGGCGCCTGCGCCTTTCAACGTTGCGATAGAACAGAATCACTAATCGCGCAATTGCATTATATCACCGGAGAGCGGTTTGGCAAGGCAGTTTGTTTCTTGAGATCCCTCCTCCCTTCGGTCGTCGGGATGACCATAAGCGGGGGACCGAACGGGCGCTTTCCCGTTCGAGGTCGATCGCTTAGGCGGCGTGCGCCTGCCCGCCGAGGCGGAAAGCGGGAGGGGCGGCCTCAATGCCGAACCCCTCCCGCTGTCGTCTCGTTTCCGTCGAGTTGCCTGCTACGACTCGATCGCTACTTTCTTCATCCTCTCCGTCTGCGCCCGCTCCGCTACCTCGACTGTCAGCACGCCGTTCTTGAAGCTCGCCTTGGCGCTGTCCGGGTCCACCTCGACCGGGAACTGGATTGAGCGCGACACCGAGCCGAAGTAGCGCTCGCAGCGAAGCACGTCTCCCTGCTCGACCGACTTCTCGTCGCACTTCTCGGCCTTGAGCTCCAGTCTGTCCTCGAAGACGTTCAGGTCGACCTTGGACGGGTCCACGCCGGGAAGCTCGAACTCGGCGAAGACCTTTCCGTCCTTGCGGTAGAAGTCTGCTCTCGGGACCGCCAGGACCCTCTCGGCGTCGGCCGGGTAGCCGACGTCCGACGTGAAGTCCCCGAATACCCTCATCATGTCGCGCATCATCCTGTCGACCGATGGAAACACGTTGAGAGGCGCGGCCTCGTCGCTCGGCCTTATGGCCAAAAATCTGCGTGTCATGTGCAACACCCCCGATTTGTTTGATCTATACTGACCTATGTGCCACTATTATATATGTCAGTAATGGTCAAACAACGTCCGAGGATCCGGGTTGCAGTTGAATAGTGGATAATATCGCCTGTTCTCTTCGATATTCTCCACTATTCTCATGATATACCGTTTTCGCGTCGTCCCGACCCTACTTGATCTCCTTCAGCGCGGCCAGGGCAGCCTCGTAGTCGGGCTCGGCTATCTGCTCGGGGACTATCTGCACGTAGCGGATCACGTCCTGCTTGTCCACTATGAAGATGGAGCGGGCCAGCAGGCGCAGCTCCTTCATCAGGACGCCCCAGTTCGTGCCGAAGGAGGCGTCCCTGTGGTCCGACAGGGCGATGGCGTTCTTTATCCCTCCCGTGGCGCAGAAGCGGGCTATGGCGAACGGCAGGTCCATGGATATGTTGAGCACCACGACGTCATTGGGCTGCTTGGCGGCGTCCTCGTTGAACCAGTGGATCTGGAGGTCGCACACCGGGGTGTCCAGCGAGGGCGTCACCGAGATCACCTTGATTTTCCCGGCGAAGTCCTTGAGGGTCTTCGGCGCAAGCGTCCCATCCAGGACCAGGAAGTCGGGGGCCTTGTCACCGGGATGCAGCCCGGGTCCGACCAGCGTCATCGGGTTGCCCTTCATGGTCGTTATTCCTCTTCTCTCCATTGTTACATCACCTCCAGCATAATTTTCAAGGCTATTTTATCACAGGACGGGTCCTTCGCCGGGCATCTTGCCGGGGTTGAGGATTCCCATAGGGTCGAACGCCCTCTTGATCCCCCGCATGATCTCGAGCTCCTCCGGTGACTTGGAGCGCAGGAAGATAGGCATCTTCACGTAGCCGACCCCGTGTTCGCCGCTCCCCGCCCCGCCCAGGCGCAGCGCCGCGGCTGTCAGGTCGTCGTAGTACGCCTCGGCGCAATCGGTCCACTCCTCGGGGGTCATACCCTCCGGCTTGAACACGGTCGGGTGGAGGTTGCCGTCCGCGACGTGGCCCAGGATGGCGACGACAATGCCGCGCTCCGACGCAGCCCTTCGTATCTCGCCCACCATCTCCGGGACGGCCGACAGGGGCACGACTATGTCGCCGCTGAGCGAGCAGTAGGGGTCGCGGGCCCTCATGGCCTCGGTGATGTTCTGGCGCAGGCCCCACACCGCGGCGGACTCGGTCCTGCTCTCCGCGACGAAGACCTCCGTCGCGCCGTTGTCGAGGCACAGGGTCCCCGCCCTCTCGCAGTCGTCGTCCAGTCGCTCCTCCGAGTCCCCCTCCAGCTGCACCAGCAGGTAGGCGTCCGTGCTGTCCTGGCAGGGGAGAGGCGCGTTGGCGTGGCTGGCGGCCATGTCGGCGGAGACCCTGTCGAGCAGCTCGCAGGAGACGACGGGGAGTCCGGCCCGGACGACCTTCGCCACCGCCGCCACCGCCGAGTCGAGCTCCGCGAAGGCGGCCAGCAGGTTGATGGTCCTGCCCGGCAGGGGCTCGAGGTTGACCGTGACCCTGGTCACCACGCCCAGGGTCCCCTCGGATCCTATGACGAGGTGCATCAGGCTGTACCCCCAGGTCTCCTTGCGGATGCGCCCGCCGAGGTCCAGCACGCTCCCGGAGGGGAGCACGACCTCCAGCCCCAGAATGTGGCGGCGCGTGCTGCCGTAGCGGATGACCCTGCCTCCCCCGGCGTTGGTCGCGACGTTCCCGGCTATGAAGCTGGTCTCCGTGCTCATCGGGTAGCCGGCGTACAGGAAGCCGCGAGCGGCCGCGGCCTTGCACAGGTCGTTGGTGACCACGCCGGGCTCGACCACCGCGACGCGGTTGACCGGGTCTATCTCCAGTATTCGGTTCATCCTCTCCATCGAGAGGACTATTCCTCCGCGCAGGGGCACCGCCGCCCCAGCCAGCCCGCTGCCCGCCCCCCTGGGGGTGACGGGGACGCAGTGTCTCGTCGCTATCCTCATCACGGCGGACACGTGCTCGGTGGACTCCACCTTCACCACCGCCTCCGGCATCGAGGTGTACATGATCCCGGCCTCGTCGGAGGCGTAGCTTTCGAGGGCGTCGGCGTCTTCTGCGACGACGTTCCCGGCCCCGACCGCCTCCCTCAGCTCCGCCAGGATTTCGGGCGTGATCCGGTTGAACCTCTCGCTCATGATCTCAGCCTCCCGATCAGGGCGGGGACGACCTCCAGCGCGTCGCCCACTATCCCGAGGTCAGCCACGCGGAAGATGGCGGCCTCCGGGTCCGTGTTTATCGCTATCACCGTGTCGGAGGCCGACATCCCGGCCAGGTGCTGCACCGCCCCGGAGATCCCGCACGCGATGTAGACCTTCGGCGTCACGGACTTGCCCGACAGCCCCACCTGCGACGAGTAGGGCGCCCAGTTCATGTCCACCGCCGCCCGCGACGCCCCGACGGAGCCGCCCAGCAGCGCGGCCAGCTCCTCCAGCATCGCGAAGTTGCGCGCGCCCTTCATGCCCCTGCCGCCGGAGACTATCACCTCCGCGTCCTGCAGAGGCGCGCCGACCTTCTTCTCCGGCAGGAACTCCAGCAGCCTCATGACCGAGGAGACGTCCGGGGTCTCCTCGACGATCCTCCCGGTGCGCGATCGGTCCTCGGGGAGCGGCCTCCTGGACCGCGGGCGGACGGTGCACATCTGGGGGCGGCCGAGCGGTGTCCTGATGTCCGCCATGACGTTCCCGCCTATGGCGGGGCGGGTCTGGAGCAGCAGGCGCTCGTCTGTCTCGATGGACAGTTCCGTGCAGTCCGCGGTCAGCCCCGTGTCCGCGTCGACGAAGAGCAGGGGCATCAGCGCGCGGCCGGTGGACGTGGCCGAGGCTATCAGTATCTCCGGCCTGTGCCTGCTCACCAGGTCCCCGAGGACCCTCGCGAAGCTGTCCGGCAGGAAGTCGGCCAGCTCCGGCGAGTCCACCACGTACACCTGGTCCGCACCGTGCGCCACAAGCCCCTCCGCCTGTCCTGCCACCCCGTGCCCCATAAGCACGGCAGAAAGCGGAGTCCCCAGGACGTCGGCCAGGTCCCGTCCCCAGGCCAGCAGTTCGTAGGAGACCTGGTGCACAAGGCCGCCGCGCACCTCCGAGAGAGTCCAGACGCCGCCCGACTCGATCATGCCCGTTCGCCCCCTCTCGCGATCCCGCGGCTCTCCAGCACCCCCAGGATCTCGTCCAGCGCCGCGTCCAGGCCGTCCTTCGCCGACAATACCCTGCCCTTTCGGACGACGTGCGGGTAGGAGACCCTGACCACCCTGGTCGGGGAGCCCGCCAGACCCAGCCTGTCGTCGGAGATGTCCAGCTCCGCGGCCCCGACGACAGGGATCTCCGCCCTCCGCGCCCTCATCCTGCCTCCCAGAGTGCACAGCCGAGGGACGTTGATCTCCTTCACCACCGACAGCATCGCCGGCAGGGGGGCCTCCACCCGCTCGTGCCCCCCCTCCACCGCGCGACGGACGACTATCCTGCCGTCGCCGACCGACTCCACGGCGCTGACGAAGGCGAGGGGCGACATGCCCAGGATGCGCCCGACGGCCGGGCCGACCTGGCCGGTCTCTCCGTCCGTGGCTCGCTCGCCCGACAGCACCAGGTCGAACGCCCCCTCGCGGCGCAGCCCGGAGGCCAGCGTCCTGGCGGTGGCCAGCGTGTCCGACCCGGCGAACTTCGCGTCCGACAGCAGCACCCCCCGGTCGCACCCCATCGCCAGTGCCGACCTCAAGGCCTTCGCCGCCCGGGGCGGCCCCATCGAGAGCGCCACAATCTCGCTGGCGCCGAATCGCTCCCTCAGGCGGACCGCCTCCTCCACCGCGTGGAGGTCGAGCGGGTTCAGCTCCGCCTCGACCCCCTCCCGTATCATGGTCCCGGTCGCGTCGTCTATCCTGACGTCCTCCGTGGCGGGGACCTGCTTGACAAGAACAGCCACTCGCACCGCGCGCACCTCCCGAAATAGTTGGGGACGCACACTATGATAGCCTCTGCGGCGGGCAAAGCAACCCCGCCGCAGCCCGTCGGGACGCTCCCGGCGCTTCTACCTGAACTGCTCGTCCAGCCAGTCGAGCGCCACGGCCCACGACAGCGGCATGTTGTCGAGCTGGCAGTGCAGGTTCGCGCCGCTCTCCTCGTGGAAGATATATATGGAGGCCGCCGGGGCCAGCTCTCCGAAGCGCCTGGCCTGGGAGACGGGTATGGCCCCCTCGGACTCGCTTACCATCCCCAGGGCGGGCATCGACAGCGAGCGGAGCTGGTCGGCGGTCAGACTGTACTCCCTGAATCCCTCTATGGCCGCCCTGACCGACGGATGCCCGTAGCGCACGCACAGGTTCAGCAGCGAGGTCCGGAACTTGGCGGGCATCTGCTCGTCGCTCATGCCGCGGATCTCGTCCGCGGTCAGGTCCTCGGCCTGGAACATGGCCATCACCTGGGGCCCCAGCACGCCGGAGAAGTACTCGTACATGTCTATGACCGGGGAGTTCGCTATCACTGCCCCCAGCCTGTCGTCCCTCGCGGCTCCGGACAGGACGAAGTACCCGCCCAGGCTGGCCCCGTACAGGCCCACCTTGGCCGGGTGGACCTCCGGCCGGGCCAGGACGAAGTCCATCACCGCCCTGATCGTCGGCCCAAGATCCGGCACGAAGGTGGAGGAGGGGTGGAAGCGCCGCTTGCCCGCCTGGCCGGGCCCCTCGAACAGCAGCACGTTGTAGCCGCGCTCGAGCGCCGCCCTCCCGACCGCGAAGTACATCTCCTCCGCGGTGCCGTCGAAGCCGCTCTGGGCCACGAGGGTCTTTCGCCTGCTCGTCCCCTTGGCCGGGGAGATGAAGTACCCCGGCAGGAAGTCGTCGTCGCCGAAGGGTATCGTCACGCTCTCGGTCTTCCACGTCGAAAGCTGCATCCCCCTCAGGAACAGGTCCCGGCACTTCATGCCCAGCTCCGCGGTCTCCGGCGCGACGGAGTCGCCGTAGTACTCCGCCGCCCTGTAGTAGGACGAGGCCCGCATGAAGCTCTCCATCGCGCTCGCCTTGTGACCCCGTTCGAGCCTGGCCTCCCCGTCCGCCTCCATGCGCCTTGCGAGAGCCGCGAAGGCCGCCGTCCACGAGGCCGGGTCCCCGTCCTTTATCCCCTTCGCCGCGGTCAGTATCTCTCCGACCGCGCCTCCCCCGGCGGCGTCCGCGCCGAGGCTCCTGACGAGCTGGAAGTCCATCTCCGTGTCCTTGAACCAGGACAGGTTCACGCTGCCCCGGGACAGCATCTGCTCCGTCGTCTGGGCGCACGCGCGGCCGCGCGGGCAGAGAGCGACGCACAGCAGAGCCAGTGCCAGCACAAGTATTCCCCTCAACATTCAAAGCACCTCCGATTCTTCGTCATGACAGGGCCCCCGACAGCCAGTGGTCGATCAGCCTGCGCGAGATGCTTATCGAGGGCGGGATCTCCGGCATATCCTCCGGCGTGAACCACCCAGCGTCCCCGATCTCGACCCCGTCCGGCATCAACTCCCCCTCGGCCCATCGCGCGGTGAAGCCCAGCATCAGCGAGTGAGGGAAGGGCCAGGGCTGGCTGCCGAAGTACCTGATGTCCCTCACCCTGATCCCCACCTCCTCGAACAGCTCGCGCTCCACGGCCTCCTCAAGGCTCTCTCCAGGCTCCACGAATCCGGCCAGCACGCTGTACCTGCCGCTGGGGAATCGCGTCCCGTGCGCCAGCAGCAGCTTCCCGTCGCGCACCACCGCGACAATCACCGCCGGGCTCAGCACCGGGTAGGACACGTAGTCGCACTCCGGGCAGCCGTACGCTCTCCCCTCGTCGGCAGGGATCATCCTGGCGGCGCAGCGCGGGCAGAAGCGGCAGTTGCGCCTCCAGTCCATCATCTGGAAGGCCGTCCCCGCCGCCTGGAAGAGCGCCTCGCCCCCCAGCCCCCATATCTCCCTGAGGCCGACCGGCTCGCACCCGGCCGGCGCCTGCTCGTCGCCGGGGATCTCGCCCCAGGCGAACCCGCCTCTGCCGGGGGAGAGCACCCCCTGGAACGCCAGGTCCGCCCCCGTCGACGCGACATCCTCGTCCGTCGGCAGCACGAGCGGCGACCTGGACTTGACCAGGACGAGGTCGTTCTGGAAGAGCAGCCACCTCCTGGCCGGCGTATCCTCGATCAATCGATCATCTCCTCTCGCGGCGCGACCGCCGCCGCGCGAAAATTCTAGCACACGCGGCGGAGGGGGACAACTTCAGGGCCGAATCGGCGCGGTCGCCCTGGACGAGGAAAAGGTGTATAATTCCCAATAGACGCACCTGATCGCGAATGTTTCCTCAGGTCCGGGACCCCGAGGGCGGCGGGTTGCGCTGCGAGGTGGCGGTTCGGGCGGTCGTGCCATTCAGTCTGAAGGAGGGTGAAAGTCCATGAGGTCTTGCAGGTTTGCGCGCGCTCGGGGCCTGTCGTCGGCCATTTTCGTGCTTCTCTTCCTGGCTCTTCTGTCCGCGCCGCCGGGGTTGGGGGCGGAGGAGCGCAAAGCGCCCGGGGTGGTCACCGTTGTCGTCTCCGAAGCGGACGGCGCTCCCCTGAAGGGCGTGGTAGTGACGCTCGGGGGGAGGTACGCCACCACGGGAGCGGACAGCTCGGCCCTCTTCGACGGAGTGCCGGCGGGGGAGTACCGCCTCGTCGTCGAGCACCCGGAGTACAACGCCCTTCGCGGCAGGGTGAATCTGCCGGAGGGCGCGAGGAAGCCGACCCAGGTGAAGCTGGAGAGGGTCCTCTGGTGCAGGCTGGCCGGCAGGGTGCTGCTGGAGGAGAGCGACTCGGCCGCGGCCGGGGCGCACGTCTCCCTCGCGCCCAAGAAGGTCAGGGCGGCGACGCAGGGCCCCGTCTCCTTCATAACGGCCTGGGACGGCGGCTTCGTCGTTCCCGCCCTGCCCGCGGGCGTCTACACGGTGGACATCGTCCATCCCGGCTGCGAGCCGGGGCGTTTCGAGATCACCGTGACCCCCGACATGCCGGACATGCTGTGGCATCTCTCCCCGGTCTCGGAGGAGGCCCGCCTGTCCGTGACCGTGCGCGGCAGCGGCGGCGAGGCCGTGGCGGGCGCCCGTCTTGTCCTGGCCGAGGCGTGGCCCGACGGATTCATAGGCGAGGCGGTGACCGACGGCGCGGGTGCGGCCGCCTTCGAGGGTCTGAGTGTCGGCAGGCTGAACCGCGCCAGAAGCCCGGACAGCCCCATGATCATAACGAGGAGCGCCGTCACGTTGAGGGCGGAGGCCGACGGATACGAGCCGATGATGGTGCCCGTCTCGCTCGGGCGCGCGGCGAGTGCCGAGGTGACGCTCAACTCCGCCGAGCCGATGGAGGGGGAAGAGGGCAACATCTCATTCTCCTCGGCTCGGCAGGTGCGCACCGGGGCGCAGATTCGCTTCACGCTGGATAACGCCGGCGAGAACAGGTTCTTCCGCTTCCGCCTGCCGCACCCCGCGTGGGTGAAGGTGGAGTTCGGCAGGGGGGAGAATCCCGTCTGGATGCGCCTGCTGCTGCACCGCTCGGACGGGACGCAGCTCGCGGACTGGGGCCTCTCCGCTGTGAACTCCGTCTTCGACGCAGGGGCGCTCCCGGCGGGCGACTATGTGCTTCAGGCCAGGGAGTGGAACGACAACGCGGCCGCCCCATCGCCCTCCACCTTCGCGGTGCGGTGCGACTGGGCCCCCGACCCGCACTCGCCGAACTCGGACCTGTCGTCCGCGAGGCCCCTCCAGACAGGGTCGGAGGTCTGCGGCTACATAATGCCCGCAGGGGACGGCAACTGCTTCCGCTTCGAGGTGAAGCGCCCCTCGGAGGCGAGGCTGACGCTTCGGCGGCCTGGCGACATCTGGATAAGAGCCCGGCTCTATCGCTCCGACGGATCCGAGGTCGCGGACCTCGGCTGCTCCGGCGAGACGGCCGAGGGGGTGTACAGGCTGGACCCGGGCTCGTACACCGTGGACGTGAGGGAGTGGAACAACAATGCCGCGAGCCTGTCGCCGTTCCGCATGCGGCTGGAGGAGGCGGCGGACGACGGGATGGACGATGCCGACCAGTCCCCCGGTTCGGTTCGGACTTTCAGGCCTCTGCCCCTCGGCGCCATCAGGGGGGGCACGGTCTTCCCCGCAGGGGACAGGGACTGGTACCAGGTCACACTGCCGAGCGCGGGGGTCCTGAGCGCCTTTCTGCTTCGCTCCCCGTCCGTGTGGAACAGGCTCGAGCTGTTCGACACGAGGGGGAATATGCTGGCGGACTGCGGAGCCAGCGGTGAGAGGGGGGATCTCTCCTGGCACGCCCCCGGCCCGACGACGGTGCTGCTGAGGGCCCGGGAGTGGAACGACAACGCGCGGGACATGTCCCCCTATGTCGTCGGGGCGTACTTCCAGCCGTGCGACCAGGGCGACTCCGCGGGCAGGAACGACGCGCCGGAGACGGCTACTCCGCTGGAGCTCAACGAGTGGGTCCGCGGCAACGTGCTGCCTGCTGGCGACAACGACTGGTTCCGGCTGGACGTCGACTTCCCCGGAGTCCTGAGGGTGGAGGGGACGACCCCGCCCGACATCTGGACCAGGCTGTCCCTTCACGACGCCCGGGCGGAGCAGCTCGGGGACGTCGGCCTGTCGACCCCGTCCGGCAATTTCGCGTGGGAGTCGTTTGTGCTCCCCGGCTCGTACTTCCTGCGCTTCCGGGAGTGGAACGACAATGCGGCGAGCGCGGGCGACTACAGCCTCAGGGCCGTGCTGGAGCGGGCCGAGCCGGCGGAGAGCGTGCCGCTCGCCGCGGACGGGGCGCGAACCCTGTCGCCCGGCGTTGCGGCCTCATTCTTCATAGATCAGGCGAGGGACAGGGACGTGTTCATGTTCGACGTCCCGAGGGAGGGCCCGTTCTGGCTGAAGATCGCCAGGCCCGCGGACATCTGGCTGAGGGCGAATCTGTTCGACGACAGGACAGGGGAGCAGGTCAGGGACATCGGCATCTCCGGGACGCACTGCGACGAGAGGATCGAAGCGGCGGGCCCCTCCCGCTACAGGCTGGAGCTGAAGGAGTGGAACGACAACGGATCCTCCCGGCTGCCGGGGCTGGTCCAGGTGCGGTTCGACGAGGCGTCTTTGACGGCGGCGAGGATCAGGGCGGCGGCCGACGCGGTCACGCCGACCCTCGTCACGTTCAGGCTTGAGGATTGGGGGGGCGCCCCGGTGGGCGCGGTCGGCAGGGTCGAGGTGGACGCCACCGGCGACGGCAGCATCGACTTCACCTTCCCGCCCGGCCAGGCGGCGACCTGGCGCTACCCGGCGGAGGGGCTGTACAGGGCGACCGCCCTGATGCACGGCGAGGGCGGGGGCAGGACCGAGATCCCGTTCTGGGTGGACGTCTGGGGCCCCCGCGAGCGCAAGGGCATCCACCTCACCGCGGACTTCCCCGGAGAGGGGATGACGGTCGAGAGCGCCGCGCCCGCCAGGGTAAGGGCGATAAGCTACAGCGGCGCCCCGATAGCCAGGATCGAGGCGACAGTTGACGGGACGCCGCTTCCACCGGCATACGCCCCTCCTTACGAGTTCGAGGTACCGTGGAGGAGCCTCCCCCGCGCGGCCAAAGAGCACGTCATGACATTCACCGCCTTCGACGGCAGGGGCGAGACCGCCACGCTGGAGAGGAAGTTCTCCCTTTCCGAGTACTTCGACCTGCGCCCCGCGGACGGGGCCGTGCTCTCCGGCAACCAGGTCAGGGTGAGCTGGACCAGCGGGGAGTTTTCGCCGACCAGGGTGCGCTACAGGGAGGCCGGCTCGGACGAGTGGAGGGAGGTCGAGGGGGAGAGCGGCAGGGAGCACTCGGTCGTCCTGTCCGACGTCGCGCCCGGCGTGGCCAGCGAGTTCCAGCCGCTGGGCGGGGTGGACGAGGGCCCGGTGCGATCGTTCACGCGGGTCAAGGGGCTGGCCTTCGGCAGAAGCCGCTACGGTGCGAAGATAGAGCGCGACTACGGCCAGCGCTTCCCCATATCCGTCAGGAACCACGCCGAGTCCACCATGAGGGTGGTGCTGACCTCCGGCAAGCTGGAGGAGGACGGCCTGTACATCGGCTTCGTCGGGGAGGGCTCCGAGGGCGAGCCGTTCGACCTCGCCCCCGGAGAGGAGCGCGAGTTCCTGTTCGTGTTCAACGCGCAGAACGTCGTGAAGGAAAGGCACGTCTTCCCGGTGAACATCAGGTCCGAGAGCGGATACGCCGACGAGGCCGAGGTGGAGGTGGAGGTGCGCCTCCCCGAGGTGAGGCTCGAGTGGGAGGACCTTGGGGAGACTCCCGAGGGGCCGGGCAGGCGCCTGAGGCTGGTGAACAGAGGCGACAGCCTCACCGACCTGTCGGTTAAGGCTGACACGGGCGACCTGCTGGTCTCGCCAGGCGTGGACCACGGCCTCCTGCCGTCGGGCGGCTCGCTCGAGATCACCGTGAGGCCCAGGCTGTACGAGGGCTTCCACGAGGCGGAGGGGACGGTCGCGGCCAGGGCGGTGGGGAAGGAGGTCCCCTTCCCGGTGCGCATCGCCCTGCCCGAGGGGCGCGAGGTGTTCGGCTTCAACCTCCTGCCCGCCTCGGCGGAGGGGGAGGACGAGGACGACCGCGACCTGCTGGAGGCGAGGGCCGCAGCGGCGGCCTTCCTGTCGCCCGAGTACATCGACGCGTCGATGTGGGGCGCGGGAGTGGACTCTGACGGCGACGGCAGGGTGGACAGGTGGACCTGGATCGACCGGGCGGAGCGCATACTCTGGACAGGCGAGGACACGGACGGAGACGGAGAGATCGACTTCGTCCGCGCGGACGTCGGGTTCGACGGGCGCGTGGACTACTCCGCGTTCAGAGGCAGGGACGGATGGGGGGAGACCAACCTGCTGGACGCCTGGCTCGAGATGACCTTCACCCTCCCGTGGGGCAGGGGGACCTACGAGCCCCACGACGTCGACATAGTGATGAACGGCCAGGTGATCGGCAGGGTGACCGACGCCGTGCCCGAGGGCAACTACCGCTTCCCCGTCCCCCCGTCGGCGATAAGGTTCGGCGCATCCGGCGCGCCCGAGGGGAACTCCGTGGAGATCGTCTCGCGCCACCTTCGGGGAGGGCACTACGTCGTGAACAGCGACTTCCGCCTGGTGACGCGCATGAACGCGGCACGGGCCTGGGCGGTCGCGGAGTCCCGGGAGGCGGCGGAGCAGGCCGTGCGATCCACCGAGGGGTACATCCCCGACCGGGCCAGGATGAGCATATCCTCCCACGGACTGTCTCTGCCCGAGGGAGGAAAGCTCAAGTCCGGGGAGATCGCCGCGCTGAACGTCTCCGTCAGGAACCTGGGCGCCCTGCCGGGGTACGGCGCGGCGGCAGTGCTGAGCCTGGCCGACCCGGACCTGCCGGAGAGGGAGCTGGCCCGCCGATACATACCGTTTCTTCCTGTGACGGGGGAGGTGCCCTTGAGGTTCGACGTGTCGCTGCCGCCCGGCAGACACCGCCTGAAGATAGTTCCCGCGGAGGGAGGAGGCCCCGAGAGCGCGGCCTACATATGGGCCGAGGCGGAGGGGGATGCGCAGAGGCCGACCCTGGAGCTGATATCCCCGCGCGATGGCGACAGGCTGGAGAGCTCCCTGCTGAATCTCTCGGCCAGGGCTGCGGACGACGTCAGGGTGGCCAGGGTGGAGGCCAGGATAGACCAGGGGCTGTGGACGCGGATGACCCGCGGCGCCGGCGGGGAGTTCACCGCGACCGGCTTGCTGCAGCCCGGCGAGCACGTCCTGTCGCTGCGGGCGGTCGACGGCAGCGGCAACATCACGGAGACGTCCGCGAAGGTGACCGTGGACGCGCAACCCCCGAACGCCGAGATCCTCGAGCCCTTGACGGGCTCGGAGACCGGCGAGCGCTGGACCGCCCTGAAGGTGAGGTGCGGCCCCGAGGTGGCCGCGGCCGCCTGGCGCGTGCGGGAGGGACCGTGGACCGGCGCGCCGGTGAAGGACGGCCTGGTCGAGGAGCGGGTACCGCTTCGCTTCGGCCGGAACCTGATAGAGGTCCGACTGCTGAACGGGGCGGGGGTGGAGCTGCTGCTCTCCGCAGATGTTGTATGCACCGCCCGCAGGGCCGCCGAGGAGGACGAGGACGAGAAACCGGAGCCCGGCGGCCCTCCGAAGGATGGCGAGCGTGGCGAGGGTGTGGAGAGAGGCGATGACGGGGACGAGGAACCGGCGCTCGAGGGCGAGGGGAGCGACGATTCCGGCCAGAAGGGGGACGCGAGGCGTGATATCGGCAAGTCGCTGATCCCGGGCCTCACGAGGGCCGGCATGCCGTCGACCGACGAGGCGGGGGGCAAGACCGTGCGCGAACCCAAGCCCAAACCCAAGCCCAAGCCGAAGGACGAGGCGGAGGATGCGCGGCCGCCCGAGGGGGAGGAATCGGAGACTCCAGGGTCGGTCGATGTCCCAGGGCTTGGCCCCGTGGACGCGGGCGGGCCCGGCAACTTCCTGTCGCCCCCCTCCGACGAGGATTACGAGGAATCATGGTTCGCGGAGGAGGAGCCAGGAGAAGAGCCTGAGTTCGTCCCGGAGGACGTCGGCGAAGGCGAGGAGGAGGAGGACGAGGACGAGGTCGGCGGCGACGAGGATTGGGACTCCCTGCTGACCGAGACCGACGAGTTCGACGGCCTGGACGGGCTTGACGAGGACGTCGAGCCGCTGGACATGGAGGATTGGGTGGAGGACGCCGACGATCTGGACAACCCCGAGGCGGACCCGATGTTCGAGTGCATGCCCGAGCCGTTCGACGAGGCAGGCGCCGGTCCCGGCGCCCCGTTCGCGCCCCCGTCGGGGCTGACCACCGACCCCGGCGGATGCGTGGCGGTGGAGACGGTGCAGAGGGACTGGTACTGCACCAACCGGCCGCACATACAGGTGGGCTTCCGCCTTCCGGACTGGCTGAAGAAGCTCGACCTGCCCAAGCCAGGTACGAAGGAGTACGACGAGCTGATCAAGAAGCTGCTGAAGCGCCTCAGGGACCAGGGGATCGACACCGGCCCGTTCGAGCGATTCCAGGAGGCCCTCATAAGACGGGCCCGCATGCTCGAGTCGCCGGAGGAGCTCCCCGGCTTCTTGCAGTCGCTGGGGCTGGCCTCCATGCCCAGGCCATCGCCCGAGGACGCCGAGGCGACCAGGCGCTGGCGCGAGGCCATGGAGAACGGAGCTCGCGCCTGGTACCTGAAGCTCCTGGCGTCGGGCGACCCGGCCATGATATACGAAGGCCTCAAGGCCAGAGGGGAGGCGTTCGGCAAGTTCGACGAGGCGCTGGGGCTGGCCGCGGACGCCATGATGACCGAGATCAAGGCCAACCAGCAGCTAACGGAGCAGGTGCTGTGGTCCCTTCCCTACGTCGGGCCGGCGATGGACATACTGTCGATATACACGGGGGAGACCCTGTCGGGCGAGGCCATGACCCCGGAGCGCGCCGCGATGATGCTGGGCCTGCGGGGCGCGCTGCAAGGCATGATCAAGTACGGGCCCAGGGCGGTCACCTACCTGATGAACACCGAGGCGGGCAGGACCGCCATGGCCAAGTTCGCCCAGAGGACCGCCTGGATGGGCCCCGCCGCCATGGACAAGCTGTCGAGGGCGACGGGACTCTCGGAGGGGCAGCTCCGCGAGCTGGCCTCCTGGACGTGGAACGAGCTGACAAAGGAGAGACGCCTGTGGGGCAGCCGCGCGGCGGCCCGGGCCGGGGCGGCGGGGGGCGACTTCGCCGCGTCGCAGGCGGGCAAGGCCGCGCAGAAGAACCTGGAGAAGCGCATCGCCGACGGGAAGAAGCTCATAGACAGGCTCCAGTCCACGACGAAGCAAAAGGAGTTCGACAGGCTGGTGCTTGAGCTTCAGAGGAGCAAGACCGCGGTGGCCCTGGCCAACGAGGCGGGGGTGCCGAACGCCCTCAGGGCTAGGATAAACAAGACCCTGGCCGAGATCAGCAGGAAGGTCGACAAGCATACGTGCAAGGGGATCGTCGGCAGGGTCAGGGGCGTCGACAAGAGACTGGAGAGGTTCGTCGGGGAGGAGCTGCCGAAGGCAGGCACCAAGGCCGGGAGCAGCATCGACCAGTTCCTGAGGAACAATCCGGACCTGACCAGGGAGGGAGTGATGCTGGAGCAGAGGATCCAGGGCTTCCTTAGGGCGAACCCCGGCCTGAAGAGGAGCGAGATCCTTGTACGTTCGAGGGCGGTCTCCGGGGTCGACCCGATTAAACTGGGGCGCGACAAGGACGTGTTCTTCCAGTTCGTCACCAGGAGGGGCAAGGTGCTGGGCGACGTGCACCACGACATCTCGGCCCCGATCTACAACCAGAAGCTGACCGCCGCCACCGGTCTGACGGCCGAGCAGCTCGACCACACGGTCACCAGCGTGTGGCACCCCGACTCGTACAACCCGGGGCGCATGACCTCCGACGGTGCGCGCAAGCAGATGGTCGACGACATAATCGGCGGCAGGGCCGCCGGCAGGCTGGCGAGGCCGGAGGACATAGGCGACACGGTGTCCGGCAAGGCGAAGGAGTGGTTCGAGAGGGCGCGCGGACTGGAGAGGGGCGGAGACGCGAGCGCGGCCGCCGAGGCCTGGGCCGAGGGTATGCGCCAGCTAGGGAAGGACTACGGTCGCCACATAGACCCCTTCCTGAAGAGCAAGGGTCTCGACCCGGCCGCCGCCCTCCCCCCGAGGCTGAAGGCCGCGCTGGATATATTCAGGAGGGTGGAGGAGGGCACGACATCGGGCGGCTACACCCCGGAGCAGGGGCTGAAGGCCCTCGAGTCCCTGTCGTGCAGGACGCCGGGGGGCGGCGGCGTACCGTTGTCGCCGGACAGGGCGGCCGACGACATGGGCAAGTTCATCGAGATGATCAACAAGTGGGGGATCCAGGGGAGGTAGACACAGGAGCCTCCGGGAGGGTCGGCTGCTCGCGGGGCGGCCGGCCCTCCTCATGCGCCCGGACCTCCGGCAGACTCCCGAGGTCCTCCAGGCGCGTGCCGGAGTGCCTGCTTCGCCTCGGGCGCCACTCCTTCTCCCCCATGAGGAGCGCCGGCATCAGCAGTTTGCGGCCCACGGCAGCGTTTATCCGGTCCGATGTCCGCGACAGGGCCGATCCCCGCTCGTCGCCGCCCCCGAACAGGGTGAGCTGCACCGAGTCGGCCGGCGACAGCCTCCCCAGCAGGACGTGCGCCTTCTCGTAGTCGAGCCCCTCCCTGAAGATCGAGTTCATAGCGCCGGTCGCGGCCCTGGCCAGGACGATGTCGCTGTCCGTCGGCGCCTCCAGCGGCGTCTCCGCCGCCGCGCCGTAGAAGGGCGCCCGAAAGCGGCTGGTGGAGATGCTGACGGCGACGCTGCCGGCCAGCGATCCCTGCGAGCGCAGCCGCCTCCCGGCCACGAGCGCGAACTCCGTCACCGCCTCGGCCATCGCCTCCCTGTCGCGAACCGGGCGGGCGAACGTGCGCGACGACTGGATCGACTTCTGCGCCCTATCCACCTCCTCCACGCCGAAGCACCGGATGCCGCGAAGCTCCCACGCCGTGCGCACCCCCCGCACGCCGAGCCGCCTGTCCAGCCAGTCGTCGGACGCGTCCCTCAGGCGCAGGGCCGTCAGAACCCCGCGCCTGCGCAGGTACGCGCTCCAGCGCCACCCTATCCCCCAGACGTCCTCCACCGGGATGTCCCGCAGGAAGTCGTCCCAGTCGCCACCCGGCGGGAGCACGAAGACCCCTCCCGTCTCCGGGCGCTTCTTGCCGCGCTCGGCCGCCAGCTTGGCGGCGGTCTTGGTGGGGGCCAGGCCCACCGACACCGGGATGCCGGCCTCCCTGAGAACCGCCGCCCGCACCTCGCGCCCCCACTCCTCCACGCGTCCGCGCGCGTCGGGGGGGACCTCCAGGAAGGCCTCGTCCACCGAGTAGACCTCCATCGAGGGCGTTCGACCGCGCAGCGCCGCCATCACCCTGTCCGATATCTCCTCGTACAGCTGGAAGTTGCTGGAGAATGCCACGCCCCCGCGCTTCTCGAAGAAGCGGCGCACCTTGAAGTACGCCTCCCCCATCTTTATCCCCATGGCCTTCGCCTCGTTCGAGCGGGATACGACTATCCCGTCGTTGCTGGACAGCACCACCACCGGCCGCCCCTCGAGGTCGGGGCGGAACAGCCTCTCGCACGAGACGAAGAAGTTGTTGCAGTCGCACAGGGCCAGCATGTCCCCGCACTTTCTCAGGAGGGGGAGCGTATTATCCATGTCACCACGCCCCACACGCGCGAGGGGTTGAAGTCGGGGCCGAGGGTCGCGACCCTCAGCCCCCTCTCCGTGCCCAGCACTACCCTCGCCCCCTCCGACGGGGGGAGGGACCTGTCGACCACCAGTATGGACGGAGTCTCGCCGGGACATCTCATCAGGAAGGTGGACGAGGGCCTGGGCAGGATCATCTCCAGCAGCCGGGCGGCGGAGCTGCCCTGGACCTCGTTGCTTCGCGTCATCTTGACCGCCACGATGTTCACTCTCCCTTCGACTGTCTTCGCGCGCGATATATACAGACTGTAGTCTAGCGTCAGTATAAAGACATACGAGTGGATTGTCAATACCTCCGGTATAGGTCGGAATGTATTTATCAAGGGTCACGATCCCGCTCGGAGGTCGAAAAATGCGCCTGACACGATCGATTCCGCCGCGAAGGTGCTATCATATCCGCAGAGAGGAGTGATGTGCATGGCTGAAGTCTATTTCGCGGACCTGCGCGCGCGCAACCGTCACGAGAGCATGACCGTCAAGGTCGGGAGGCTGGTCGAGCGCGCGGGGGTCGGGTCCATAGTGTCGGAGGGGGACCTGGTCGCTGTCAAGGTCCACTTCGGCGAGCGCGGCGGGGACGCCTACGTGAGCCCGGTGTTCGTCCGGCAGGTGGTCGACGCGGTCAAGGCGCGCGGCGGCAAGCCCTTCGTCACCGACACCAACACCCTGTACTCGGGCAGCCGCTCCAACTCGGTCGATCACCTGACGACGGCGGTCGAGCACGGCTTCGACTACGCCGTGCTGGGGTGCCCGGTCATAATAGCGGATGGCCTCAGGAGCGGCTCGGTCGTCGACCTGCCCGGGGTCGGCGGATACTTCCGCCAGGTGCACGCCGCGGCGGACCTGGTGGCGTCGGACGCGATGGTCGTGGTCTCCCACTTCAAGGGGCACGAGATGGCCGGGTTCGGCGGAGCGGTGAAGAACCTGGCGATGGGGTGCGCGCCCGCGTCGGGCAAGCGCGACCAGCACTCGCTGCGCGCCACGGTGCACCGGGAGAAGTGCATCGGCTGCGGCCAGTGCGTGGAGGTCTGCCCGGTTCACGCCATCGAGCTCGTCGAGGGGCTGGCCCTGGTAGACCGCCCCCGGTGCATAGGCTGCGGCGAGTGTATGACCGTATGCCCGCAGAAGGCCATCGCCACGGGCAGCCGGGAGGACTTGCGCGAGTTCGTCGAGCGTCTGGCCGAGTACGCGACTGCTCTGACAGCGGCGAAGCGCGACAAGATGCTCTTCCTCAGCTTCGTGCTGCGGGTCACCCCGCACTGCGACTGCGTGCCGTGGAGCGACGCGGCGCTGGTCCCCGACCAGGGCATACTGGCCTCGCGGGACCCCGTGGCCCTGGACCAGGCCTGCTTCGACCTGGTGAAGAACGCCCGCGCCCTGCCGGGCAGCATGATCGAATGCCCCTGCGGGCCGGGGGACGACAAGTTCGCGGCGGCCTGGCCAGACACGAGCGGGCTTCGCCAGCTGGAGTACGCGGAGGAGCTGGGGCTGGGCAGCCGCTCCTACACCCTGGTCCCGCTGGACTAGCCGCGGCGGGGCGGCCTCCTGCGCCAGAAGGGCCGCCCCGCCCGTCTTCACTCCCCGACCCTTCTGTGATATGCTTTGCCGCGTTTCGACCATCGACAGGGCGGAGGAGCCGAAAAGTGAGCGCGTCTAAAGACAACTACTGGTCTTTGTTCAGGGACCCCAACTTCCCCCTCTACTTTGTGCTGACCCTGTCGTTCTTCATGACGATATTCTTCAGGGTGTCGGCATCCGTTATCATGCCGGTGGAGGCGGGGAGGCTCGGCATGAGCGCCTCCCTGGTCGGCTTTATATCCAGCGTCCACTTTTACGCCTACGCCTTGATGCAACCTATCTCGGGAGTCCTGCACGACCGCTTCGGCCCGGTGCGGGTGGTGTCGGCCGGCCTGCTGCTGACCGCGGCCTCCTGCCTGCTGCTCACGCTGGTCAGGACCCCCTTCACTCTCGGGGTGTGGCGGCTCGTGTCGGGGTTCGGAGTCTCGCCGATGTACTCCGCGACCCTGGTGTTCATAGCCTTCGCCTTCCCCCACGAGAGGTACACCTTCTACGCCGGGATAAACTTCGCGGTGTCGAACCTGGGCGCGATGGTATCCGTCGCGCCCCTCGGCTTCGCCATGGACGAGTTCGGCATACCGGCCACCTTTGCGGTGCTGTCCGGCGTCAGTCTGGCGCTGGCGGCAGCGCTGTGGCTTAACGCTGAGCGAGACCCGCTCCGCGCCGTGACCGAGGGGCGAGGCAGGCCGATCTCCAGCCTGGTGGCCGGGGTATGGGGGGCGCTGCTGTTCGTGTTTCGCGAGAGGCGGGTAAGGGCCCTGATGATTTTCTGGACCGCGTCAGCGTCGTCGCTGCTGGTCTTCCAGGGGCTTTGGGGCGCGGCCTGGTTCGAGGTGGCCTTCGGGGTGCACCCGGCCTCCGCGCGGTTCTGGAGCTCGCTGATAAGCGTGGGGATGATGGTGGGCCCCCTGATGGCGGGAGGGGTGGTCCTGACGCCGGAGAGGCTGCCGAGGATCATTCGGAGTGTGATAACGGTGAACTCCTTCGCCTGGGTTCTGCTGCTGGCGGTGGTCTGGTTCGCCATGCCGGTGTGGGCCGGGGGCGTCGCCGCCCTGCTACTGGGCGCGATCACCGGGCTGAGGGGGATATTCGTGTTGGCGGGGGTCACCGCCCTGGCCCCGGAGGGGGAGAAGGGCGTGATATTCGGCGCGATGAACATGGTCGCGGTGCTGTCGTCGATCCTGTTCCAGTGGGGGACGGGAGTGGTCATCGACCTCTTCCCCGCGGAGCACCCTGGCGTCTACACCGCGGAGGGGTACTTCACGGCCTTCGTGCTGGTCACAGTGTCCGTGTTTCTGAGCATGCTTGCGTTCAGGCCCCTCGGGCTCGACCCGCTGAAGCCGGGGCGGTAGCTGGAGCCTCCGCCCCGGGACCTGGCATCACAGCTTGGTCAGGGTGTCGAACCACCAGAAGAAGGCCTGCGGGTCCAGCTCGTCCGGCCCCCCCTTGATCAGGCAGTCCGCCTGCTGGAATACCCTGTCCTCCGCGCTGTCGCCCGGCGCGGGCAGGGCCACGCAGGTCATCCCGGCCCTCAGCGCCGCCTCCACCCCGAAGCGCGTGTCCTCGAAGACCAGCGCAGCGGCGGGGGCGACCCCCATCCGCCTGGCCGTCTCGAGGAAGATGTCCGGCTCCGGCTTGCCGCGCTTCACCTCGGACGACGACACGATCATGGAGAAGCAGTCCCTTATGCCGATGGAGCGCAGGATCTCGTCGGCGATGTCCGAGTTGGAGCCGGTGGCCACCGCCATAGGAAGCTCCCTGGCCTGAAGCCCCTCCAGCACCGCCTTCATCGGAGGGTACAGGCGGCTGTTCTTCAGGGCCAGCGACCTGTAGATGGCGTTCTTCTCGTCGATCAGGCTCTGCACGTCGCAGTCGAGGTTGTAGTTCGCCCTGATGCGCCGGACCATCTCGGAGATGTCCCTTCCGACGAAGACCCTCTTGTCCTCCCGGGAGAACGACACGCCGCGGCGCGCCAGCAGCACCCTGTCGCTCTCGTAGTGGTTCTCCTCGCTGTCGATCAGCGTCCCGTCCAGGTCGAAAATCACGGCCCTGACCGCCTCGGGCGCGCTCTTGCGCAGCTCTCCGCCGCCGGCCAGGAACGCAATGGGCGTTGCTTTCATGATGTAGTTCTCTCCTCCCGCACACTCTGGTCCCCGAGAATTTTAGCATATAATCCGCCGGTATCAATACGCCGGACCCCGCGTCCCGAATGCCGGCGGCGCGAGGATATTTACCATGGCGGCCGCATAGTGTATAATGAGTACAATAAAAACAATATTATATATTATTGTTTTTTCTGCGCACTAATAATGAACAGTAGTTCACAACATCTTTCTCTTTCTCTAATTATCCCTTGGCTTTATGATGGACGGTTATGAACTTGGACTGGGATGTCCTGCATCACCAATATCAGACGGGAGGTTCAAAGGAAAATGAGACAAGCGCCGGTTAGGGTAATAATCTGGGGGCTCGGGGCCATGGGCAGAGGCATGGCCGACCTGATGCTCAAGAAGAAGGGTTTCGAGATCGTGGGAGTGGTGGCCCGCGGGGCCAAGCTCGGCAAGAGCATGTACGAGTTCCTTGAGACCCCCAGGGGCGACAGGCCGGACGTGCTGCTGACCGCGGCCGAGGACACGATCAAGCCGGGCGCGGCGGACGTGGTGCTTCTCTGCACCGACTCGTTCGTCAAGGGCGCCTTCGACAAGATCAAGATGTGCGTCGAGAACGGCATAAACGTGGTGTCGAGCGCCGAGCAGATGGCCTACCCCAAGGCCGCCGAGCCGGAGCTGGCCGCGGAGATCGACCGCCTGGCCAAGCAGCACGGGGTCACGGTGCTGGGCACGGGGATCAACCCGGGCCTCATCATGGACCTGCTGGTGGTCATCTTCACCGGCGCCTGCGAGAGGGTCGACCACGTGCTGTCGCGCCGCGTCAACAGCCTCAGCCCGTTCGGCCCCGCCGTCATGGAGGAGCAGGGGATCGGCATCACCGTGGACGAGTTCATCAGGAAGCGCGACGAGGGGCACCTGGCCGGCCACGTCGGGTTCGTCGAGTCGATCAACATGATCGCCGACGCGATGGGGTGGAAGGTCGACAGGGTCGAGCAGACGATGGAGCCCATAGTCACCGAGGTCGACAGAAAGTCCCCGTACGGCTTCGCCAAGGCGGGGAACGTAGCCGGCTGCGCGATGAAGGGCTTCGGCTACGTGGACGGTGAGATAAAGATCGAGATGGACCACCCGCAGCAGATCGAGCCGCAGCTCGCGGGCGTGGACACAGGCGACTACGTCGTCATCAAGGGCGTGCCGGAGGTCAACATGGCCAACAAGCCAGAGGTCCCCGGCGGAATCGGCACCATAGCGATGTGCGTGAACATGATCCCGCACGTGATCAACGCCCGCCCGGGGCTGAAGACGATGCTGGACCTGCCGGTGCCCCGCGCGATAATGGGCGACGTCCGGGAGATGATCGAGGAGTAGCCGCCGCGGCTCGCGTTCGACGCATGGGTGGCGCGCGGCCCGCTCGCGCGCCTTTTTCGAAAGAAAGGGTGAATGCGGTATGGAACGAGCGAAAAAGGGAGACTGGGTTCAGATCCGCCAGACGGTGCTGAGCCCCGGGGAGAGGGCGCCGCAGGTGCCGGAGGACACCAGGAAGGTCCCCCTGCTGCTCTGGGTGAAGGGGTTCGCGTGCGCGGACGCCGCCACGGGCGAGCAGGTGGAGATCGAGACCGTCACCGGCAGGCGCACGAAGGGGGAGCTCTTCGCGGTCAACCCGCGCTACATCCACGACTTCGGCGACTTCGTGCCCGAGCTTCTTCAAATGGACATGCAGTTGAAAAAACTTCTGGAGGAGGCGGGCCGCGATGACTAAGCTCGACATGTCCTACGCCGCGGTGATGGGGCGCAGGAACGAGATAATGAAGCAGGCGGTCGGGATCGACTACAGCGCCTTCGAGTCGGGCGGGATCGCCTTCGACTACGAGCGCATGATGCGGGAGGCCGGCTACACCCTCGAGGAGATCCGCGAGATACAGTCGTCCACCGGGGTGGGAGACACTCCGATCCTCGAGCTCAAGAACCTGACGGCCCTGGCGCGCAAGTACGCCCCCAAGGGTAAGGGCGCGCGGATCTTCATAAAGGACGAGGCGGCCAACCCGTCCGGCAGCTTCAAGGCCAGGCGCGCCGCCAACGCCGTCTACCACGCAAAGCGCCACGGGTACAAGGGCGTCATAGCCGCAACCAGCGGCAACTACGGCGCCGCCGTGGCCTCCCAGGCCGCGATGAGAGGGCTCAAGTGCATAATAGTGCAGGAGTGCTACGACAGCAGCATGACAGGGCAGCCCGAGATACTGGAGAAGCTGCGCGCCTGCGAGGCGTACGGGGCGGAGGTAGTGCAGCTCTCCGTCGGCCCGGAGCTGTTCTACACCTTCCTCGTGCTGCTTGAGGAGACCGGGTACTTCAACGCGTCGTTGTACACCCCGTTCGGAATCGCCGGGGTCGAGACCCTTGGCTACGAGCTGGTGGAGCAGTTCCGCGCCCGCACCGGCCGGGCACCCGACAAGGTGCTCATCACCCACGCGGGAGGCGGCAACGTCACCGGCACCGCGCGCGGCGTGCTCAAGGCCGGAGCGACCGACACGGAGATCGTCGGGGCCAGCGTGGACCTCTCGGGGCTGCACATGGCCTCGGACCACGATTTCAACCGCAAGTCCTTCACCACCGGCCACACCGGATTCGGCATCCCCTTCGCGACCTGGCCGGACCGGGCCGACGTGCCGCGCAACGCAGCGCGTCCCCTGCGCTACCTTGATCGTTACGTGCTTGTCAAACAGGGCGAGGTCTTCTATATCACAGAGGCCCTCGCGGTGCTCGAGGGTCTGGAGCGCGGCCCCGCGGGCAACACTTCGCTGACCGCCGCCTTCACCGTGGCTCAGGGTATGGACCAGGACCAGACCATTGTGGTTCAGGAGACCGAGTACACCGGCGCGGGCAAGCACCCCATGCCCCAGCTCTCCTTCGCGCGCAGCAACGGGATCGAGCTGCTGTTCGGGAACCCGGACGACGAGAAGCCGGGCACGAACATCATCTTCCCGAAGGACCCCTCGTTCATCAAGGTCCGCGACTTCGACCTCGACAAGGCCAGGCACTCCTACATCCGCAACTGCGTGACCAACAACAAGCTCGAGAGCGTGTCTCCGGCGGACCTGAAGTTCCTCGCCGAGGACACCAAGTCCAGCGAGGACTACGTCAGGGGAGTGTTGAGGGAGCTCGGCACAGAGGTGAAATAGCCGACGCCGCGAGGCGCGAACGACTTGAGAGGACAGGAGGCTGTATAAAGGATGAAACGCGCGGATGATTTCGAAAAGAGGCGTCAGCACCTCAAGGACCTGACCGATGCCGAACTCAAGGCCCGCTTCTGGGAGCTGGCGGACAAGATCGTGGCGCCGATGCTGGAGCTGGGCAGGACCCACACCACTCCGGCCGTCGAACGCAGCGTGCTGCTTCGCATGGGCTTCTCGAGCCTCGAGGTCAAGCCCATAGTCGAGGGGGTCATCCAGAGAGGGCTCATGGGCAAGGGGGCCGGCAACGTCGTCTGGCGGCTGTCGAAGAAGCTGGGCGTCTCTGTGCGCGAGGCGGGAGTGGCCCTGGCCGAGGGAAAGCACTGGGATGCGGTCGAGGAGATCTTCGGAAAGGGGTGCGCGTCATGAAGCTCGATCCCAGGAAGAGGCTCGACATCAAGGAGATACTCAAGGATCTGGACAAGTACCGCCCGAAGAGGCGCGGATGGACCTGGAGAAAGGGCCGGGGAGAGAAGCGCGTCATCGGCGACTTCGAGTACCACGAGACCGCCGAGGGGCTGGCCAACTCCGTGCCCCTGCCCGGCAGCCGCGGCTTCGGCTACATCGACCCCCAGACCGACTGCGTGCTGACCACCGAGATAGCGTCGGGGCGGTTCGAGGACGACATCAGGAGGATGCGCATGGCCGCCTGGCACGGCGCGGACCACATCATGGTCATCCGCACCGCTGGCCAGTCGCACATAGACTCCCTGCTGGAGGGGACCACCCAGGGGATAGGCGGAATAGCCGTCACCCGCAAGCAGGTCCGCGCCAGCAGGAAGGCCCTCGACATGATAGAGGAGGAGGTGGGCCGCCCGATCAACTTCCACTCCTACATCTCCGGCGTGGCCGGCCCCGACATCGCGGTCATGTTCGCCGAGGAGGGGGTCAACGGGGCTCACCAGGACCCGCAGTACAACATACTCTACCGCAACGTCAACATGGTCCGCAGCTTCGTCGACGCCTGCGAGGCCAAGAAGGTGATGGCCTGGGCGGAGATCCTGCAGATAGACGGCGCGCACAACGCCAACGCCACAGCCATGAAGGCGTGGAAGGTCTGCCCCGAGCTGATGGTGCAGCACGCGATAAACTGCGCCTTCTCGAAGAAGGTCGGCATAAAGCCGGAGAACATCGCGCTCTCCACCGTGCCGCCCACGGCTCCGCCCGCGCCGTGCATGAGGCTCGACATCCCGTATGCGGTGGCGCTGCGCGACTTCTTCTCCGAGTTCAAGATGCGCGCCCAGCAGAACACCAAGTACATGGAGTCCGACATGCGCGAGGCCACGGTCACCCATACGCTGAACATGGTCATCTCGCGGCTCACCAGTGCGGACATCCAGTCCACCATCACCCCGGACGAGGGGCGCAACGTGCCGTGGCACTACAACAACATCGCCGCCCTCTGCACCGCAAGGCACGCCCTCAACGGCCTCGACGGCATCAGGGAGATGGTGAGGCTCGACATGGACGGCCCGCTGGGCAAGGACGTGCGCGAGATACAGGAGCGCGCGGTGCTCTTCATGGAGGAGATGCTCGAGGTCGGCGGCTACTTCAAGGCCGTGGAGCAGGGCTTCTTCATAGACAGCGGCCTCTACCCCGAGCGCAACGGCGACGGCATACCGCGCGACCCGCAGGGGGGCATCGGCGCCGCCATGCTGTTCGAGCGCGACCCGGACTACTTCGCGCCGGTGTCCGTGCACTACGGCTACAACAACGTCCCGGCGGAGCTCAACGGCAGGCCGTCGGCCGCGGTCGGCGGGGACACCTTCGAGGACCCCTCGAAGATCATCCTCATAGACGAGCTGGACGAGGTCGACAACGTCAACGTCAGGCTCGCGGAGCTCGACAGGTACTACGAGACCAGCCTGGTCAAGCCGGAGGTCGAGTGGCGCGCCGACGGAGTAGTGGCGGTCAACCTCTTCCTGCCGCTCGACGAGCGGACAGCCGAGTTCGCCGCCATCAGGTGCGGCGAGAAGATGGGGCTCGACGACGTCACGGTCGTCCACAAGCAGGTCATGCACCCGTCCGAGGGGACCTACGTCGAGATAAAGGGCAGGGTGAACTTCGACATCGACGTGAACGAGCTGGTCATCCCGGAGAAGATCCCCGTGCTGTCCGAGGCCGAGATCCGCGCCGACATAGCCGAGAGGCCGCTCATGGTGGTGGCCGCGACGGTCGGCGAGGACGAGCACTCGGTGGGGCTCAAGGAGACCCTTGACATCAAGCACGGCGGCATAGAGACCTTCGGAATCAAGTACCTCTACCTCGGCACCTCCTGCCCGGTGGAGAAGCTCGTCGACGCCGCGATAGAGACCAACGCGGGGGCGATCCTCGCGTCGACCATCATCACCCACGACGACGTGCACATGAAGAACATGAAGAAGCTGCACGACCTGTGCGTCGAGAAGGGCGTGCGCGACAGGCTCATCCTCGTCTGCGGAGGCACTCAGATAACGCACGAGATCGCCCGCGAGGCGGGGATGGACGGGGGCTTCGGCCGCGGCACCAAGGGAATAGACGTGGCCAGCTTCCTGGTGAAGAGAAGAAGGGAACTGGAAGGCGCAAAATGAAGATAGCAGTGCTGGTCGCCGAGATCGGCAGCACCACCACGGTGGTCAACGCCTTCGACGGCATAGGCGGCCCCTGCCCGGTTTTTCTCGGGCAGGGGCAGGCCTCCACCACCGTGCTGCAGGGCGATGTAACGGTCGGGTTGAGGAGCGCGGTCGAGGACCTGCGCCTCCTCCTCGGCGCCGACTCGCTCGAGTGGGACGAGATGTTCGCCACGTCGAGCGCGGCCGGAGGCCTTCGCATGACGGTCCACGGGCTCGTCCGCGATATGACCGTGCGGGCGGCGCGCGAGGCGGCCCTGGGTGCCGGGGCCATCCTCAAGTACATCACCGCCGGGCGGCTGCGCCGCACCGAGGCCGCCAGGATCCGCGAGATCGCCCCGAACATAATCCTGGTCGCGGGCGGGGTGGACTTCGGCGAGCGCGACACCGCCCTGTTCAACTTCGAGACTATAGCATCCCTCGGGCTGGACGTGCCGGTGATCTACGCGGGCAACGTCGAGAACCAGGACGAGATCGCCCTGATGGCCGAGGAGAGCGGGGTGCGGCTGTACATCACCGAGAACGTCTACCCCAGGGTGGACCAGCTCAACGTCGACCCGGCGCGCCGCATAATACAGAAGGTCTTCGAGGACCACATAGTCCACGCCCCGGGCATGAACACCGTGCGCGACATGATAGACGGCCCGATAATCCCCACCCCCGGCGCGGTCATGGAGGCCGCCATCCTGCTCAGGGAGTCCCTGGGCGATTTGGTGGTGTTCGACATCGGCGGGGCCACCACCGACGTCCACTCCGTGGCCGAGGGCAGCGAGAAGATAAACGCCATCACGATCACACCCGAACCCGTGGCGAAGCGGACCGTCGAGGGCGACCTCGGGGTCTATCTTAACCTTGACCACATAGCCGAGCAGGCGGACACGGACAGGCTTCTCATGGACTTCCCCGACCTCGACGACCTGATAGCGCGCGCAAATCCCATACCGGAGAGCGAGAGGGAGACCCGATTCATAGAGAGGATGGCGCGCGAGGCCCTGACGCTCTCCCTGCAGCGCCACACCGGTGTGATACGCCACTACTACACCGCCACAGGAAAGAAAACCATCGCGGAGGGGAAGGACCTGACCGCGGTGGAGTACGTCATAGGCACGGGCGGCGCCCTCACCCGCCTGCCCGGCGGACGCCGGATACTCGAGGCGGCGGGAGGTATGAAGAAGGGGCTCGAGCTCTACCCTCCGGCGGGGGTCAAGGCCCTCGTGGACCGCGACTACATAATGGCCTCCCTCGGCGTGCTGGCGAAGAGGTACCCGGAGGACGCCCTGACGCTCCTTAGGCGCAGCCTCGGGCTGGACAGCGTCGATAACCCCGCGGACAGGGCCGTCTGAGCGCCCGCCCGGTCCAAACAGACAGGACAGGAGAACAAGAGATGACAGAAGACAAACTCCGTTACCCGGCCCTATTCATCGACCTGGACAAGCTGCGCCACAATACCCGCCACCTGGTCGAGCTCTGCTCCAGGAGGGGGGTGGATGTGGCCGCCGTGACCAAGGTCTACTGCGCGATCCCCGAGGTGGCCGCCGCCCAGGCGTCCTGCGGGGTCCGCTGGCTCGCCGACAGCCGTGTCGAGAACCTGCGAAGGATGAAGCACATTCCGCTGCCGAAGATGCTGCTGCGCCTGCCCTCCCCGTCGCGGGTCGACGAGGTGGTCGAGGTGGCCGACATAAGCCTCAACTCCGAGATCGCGACCCTCGAGGCCCTGTCGGGCGCGGCGGTCCGCGCCGGCAGGACCCACGAGGTGCTGCTGATGGTCGACCTCGGGGACCTGCGCGAGGGGGTGCTGAAGGAGGACGCGGTGCCGGTCGCGCGCAGGATAGTGGAGCTGCCGGGGCTCGTCCTCGCGGGGGTGGGGGTCAACCTCACCTGCTACGGGGGAGTGCTGCCCAGCACCGACAACCTCGGAGAGCTCGTCCGCACAGCCGAAGAGATAGAGGCAGCCTGCGGCGTGCAGCTCAAGATAGTCTCCGGCGGCAACTCCTCGTCGCTCAAGCTGATGCAGTCCGAGGGGCTGCCCGAGCGGGTCAACCTGCTGCGCCTGGGCGAGTCCATAGTCCTCGGGCTGGAGACCGCCGACGGCACCCGCATCCCTGGCACCCACAGAGACGTGTTCACCCTGACCGCGGAGGTCGTAGAACTGAAGGAGAAGCCGTCCATGCCTATCGGCGAGACAGGCAGGGACGCCTTCGGTCAGACGCCCGTGTTCGAGGACAAGGGGATCATGAGGCGCGCCATCCTGGCCATAGGAAGGCAGGACGTCCGCATCGACGGCCTGTTCCCCCGAGACCGCGGGGCGGAGATAATCGGCGCGAGCAGCGACCACATGCTGGTCGACGTCACGAGGTGCGAGCGGCCGCTCAAGGTCGGCGACATGATGGAGTTCGACCTGAGCTACGGCGGCCTGCTCTCGGCCATGACCAGCGAGTACGTGAGCAAGAAGACACTTTAGACGCGACGGGGCGACGAGACGACCCGGAAGATCGCGGGAGCGAGGGGAGATTTCTTATCTCGCGCTCCCTGTTATTTTTTCACTCTAATGACAAGATTGAGTCCCTATAATGGTGTAAATTCGAATTGAGCCATTCGCTCAAGCCTCGGTTATGATGTAGCTGACAAACCAACATCATATCGAGGAGGCGTTGAACTCATGGCTC
>JAKJGK010000222.1 GCA_022704435.1 Synergistota bacterium
GGAGAAGAAGTACATGGACATGCAGGAATACTACGACAGTCTGGATTCTTCGGAAAAGAAGACGGAAGCTGGTGCGGCTGCATGAAAATGACCGAAGGCCAATTTACACACTAAAATGGACTTGACATAATGACAAGGTATGGTATAATAAAGTCAATTCCACTATATAACAGAAATCAAGGAGAGGAAAGTTAATGCGAATAACGGGCAGCGGTTCATCGGGTCGAGGCGCTTCGGGCCTGTCGGTCATGACCAGGCTGGTCGGGGTCTCGGCGCTGTCGTCCCTGGTTCCAGTGTTTATCACCGTTGCGATAGCGGTGTCCGTCTTCTCGGGACAGCTCGAGGAGGAGGCCAGGATCAAGGCCAGGCAGGCGGTCGCCGGGATCGAAGGCATACTCGACGCCGAGCGTAAAGAGACCGAAGCCCTGTCTCGACTTATAGCAGAACAGGTGGAGATAGCAGACGAGATCCGCTCGGGAGACACGGCCGCCCTTATTCGCAAGATCGCACCTGTATGGAAGGAGAGCGGGCTCGACTTCATCACCGTGGCCGACGCCAGGGGGACTGCGGTCGCCCGCCTTCACGAGCCGGGGAAGAGCGGCGACTCCGTGCTTGACCAGATGAACATCGCGGGGGCGCTGAAGGGGGAGGTCTCCACCTTCATAGAGCCCGGCACCGTCATACCCCTTTCGGTTCGCACCGGGGTGCCGGTCAAGGACGCCTCCGGGGCCGTGGTCGGAGTGCTCTCGGCGGGCAAGAGCTTCTCGCGGGAGGAGTTCGTGGACAGGGCAAAGAAGGAGTTTGGAGCAGAGGTCACCATCTTTGCAGGAGACGTCCGCCTCATGACCACCATAGTGCAGGACGGAAAGAGGGTCGTGGGGACGAAGCTGGACCCAGCGGTCTCGTCGATCGTGCTGTCCGGAAAATCCTACTATGGCGAGGCAACGATCCTGGGCGCTCCCTACATCACAGCCTACGAGCCCATCAGGGGAAGAGACGGCAATCCTGTCGGCATATACTTCGCGGGAATACCGATGACTGCGGTCAATGCTGTTCGTTGGTCGGTCGTGCGCACGGTGTCGCTCGCGGCGGGGTGCGCCCTGCTGCTCGGCTGGCTTATGCAGTGGCTGATGGTCAGGAAACTGGTCAGGTCCATACGCCTGATCGCGGGCTTCATGGCGCGGGTCGGGGCCGGCGAGCTGTGGCACGAGCGCTCGGACATCGGCGTGCGCTCGCGCGACGAGCTCGGCGCCACGGCGGACGCAATGGCCGACATGATAACCTCCCAGAGAGAGATGATCCGTGATCTTAAGGAGAAGGCCGTCCACCTGTCGGAGATCTCCGGGGAGACCGCCGCCTCGGCCGAGGAGGTCACCAGCTCGACGTCCGGGATATCCGAGAGCAACGCCAAACTTATCGAACAGACGGGAATCGGCCGCGCCAATTCGGTTGAGTCCTCCGAGGTAATGCTCGAGATGAGCAGCCTGATCCAGATTTCCAAGAACCTCGCATCAGGCGCGGACAAGAGCTCCGCCGACATGGCGGCTGCGGCGTCTGAGGGGGGGCAGACCGTGGCCAGGACCATCTCCACCATGGAGAGCATAAAGGAGTCTGTGGGGGAGACCGAGGAACTGCTTCGTAGCCTCGACAGTTACTCACAGAGGATCGGAGTGGTCGGCGACACGATAACCGGCATCGCGGACCAGACAAACCTGCTCGCGCTGAACGCTGCGATAGAGGCGGCGCGCGCGGGCGAGGCGGGGCGTGGTTTCGCCGTCGTCGCCGACGAGGTGAGGAAGCTGGCGGAGCAGTCGCAGCGGGGGGCTCGCGAGGTGGCGGACCTGGTACAGAAGATACTCGAAGGCACAGGCTCCGCGGTCGCCTCGATGCGTACGAGCCGCGAGGGCGTCGACGAGGGAGTGGCGGTGGCCCACAACGCCGGCGAGTCCCTCGAGCGCATACGGAGCGCGGTGGAAGGCTCCGTCCACGACATCCGCAGGATCATCCAGACCACCGACGAGGAGGTGGCCAAGTCCGACAGGGTAATAGCCCTGATAGACACCGTGGCCAGGGTGGTGGAGAGCACCGACGACCACGTGCGAAACCTGGCCTCTATGATGGAGGAGACCGCCTCGGCCATGGAGAGGGTTAACTCGGGAACCCAGGATGTGAGCGAGACCGCCGACGAGATCAGGAGGATGACCGAGAGGTTCCGCCTGGACAGGGACGACCTGCCCGCGCTGCGGGGCTGATGC
>JAKJGK010000223.1 GCA_022704435.1 Synergistota bacterium
CTCTCGAACTCGGTCTCGCCGGGGCCACGGGTGCCTATTCCCCCTCCAAGACGCGACATCTGGGCCCCCAGCCCCCTGAGATGCGGTATCTCGTACTTGCAGAGGGCCATCTCCACCTGGAGCTTGGCCTCCGAGGTGCGCGCACGTCTCTCGAAGATCTTCATTATCACAAACGGTCGGTCCCACACCTCCACCCCTGTGAGCTTCTGAAGGTTGCTCTTCTGCCCGGGGGAAAGGCTCTCGTTGCAGACCAACAGGTCGGCGTCGGTCTCCTTGCAGAAGAGCGCCAGTTCCTCCGCCTTACCCCTGCCCAGAAGCAGCGCCGGGTCCGGGCGGTCACGGCGCTGGATCACCGTCCCAACCGAGATTATGGACAGGTTCTGCAAAAGGAGCGACAGCTCCTCGAGCAGGGTCGACGGCGGGAACTCCTGTCGCGGCAGCTCAAGGGCCGCCAGTACGGCTTTCTTCATAAAGGAGACGTCAACTGTCAGCCGCGTCTTGCGCCGGACTCGAAGGAGGCGAAGATGTCACTAAGGTCGTTCAGCAGCCTGCCCCGCGCCTCTCCTCCGAACTTCCCGTAGTCGGCGGTGTTTATGGCCTCGCCGAACGTTATGGAGAGCTTGCCCGGCTTGACCCAGCGGCGTCCCGGCGGCATGGCCTCGAACGCGCCGGTGATGAAGGCCGGCACGATAGGAGCCCCGGCCTTAAGCGCTATGAGGGCGACCCCGCCCTCCAGGGGCTGCATTCTCCCGTCGGTGGAACGCCCCCCCTCGGGGAAGATCAGCACGTTCTCCCCGCTCTCGAGCAGCTTCAAAAAGGTGCGCAGGGCGGATGCCGCGCTCTGGTTGTCGCTTCTCTTGACCGGTATGGAGCCGAGCGCTCTTATCGCGCTCCCGAACAGAAAGGGCCTGAACAGCTCCTCCTTCGCGAGGTAGCGCAGCCTGCGAGGGAAGACCGCTCCCATGATCACCGGGTCAAGGTTGCTCGTGTGGTTGGCCGCGACTATGACGTTGCGGGAGGGCAGATCCTCTGTCCAGGTGATCGAGAGCCTGTTATAAACCTTCAGCGCGATGAAGAAAAACCACTTCACGAAGAAGTAGAACACCCTGTTGAACAGATTCATCCTCGGGGAGCACCTCCCCTCCCCCTGGATATTATGGAGGCGATGGCCTCGACCGCCTGCTCTATCGACAGCTCGTCGGTGTTGACCTCCACGGCCCCGTCGGCTTTGCGCAGAGGCGCCGCTGAACGCTCGCTGTCCGTCCTGTCGCGAGATCTTATCGTTTCGAGCACCTGCTCGTAGGTGACCTCCTCCCCCCGCTCGATCTGCTCCTTGAGCCGCCGTGCGGCGCGGACCTCGTCCGAGGCGGTGAGGAATATCTTGACGTCGGCGTCGGGGAATACAACCGTGCCCATGTCGCGCCCGTCGGCTATCAGCGGGCCGAATCCGACCTGGTCGCGCTGGATGGACAGCAGACGCCTTCGCAGCGACGGCAGCGCCGCGTAGGCTGATACTATGGAATCCGTGGCCGGCGAGCGTATGGCGTCGCTTATGTCCTCTCCGTTCAGAAGGACCCTGTCCCCGTCCAGCTTCAGAGAGACTGAATCGAGCGCCGCCTCGAGCGCGGGGCTGTCGACCGGAGGGATCCCATTCGCGCGCATGTGGCAGGCCAGGGCCCTGTACAACGCCCCGGTGTCCAAGTATCGCATCCCAAGCCGCGCGGCCGCCATCCTGGCCAGCGTGCTCTTGCCCGCGCCGGCGGGGCCGTCTATGGCCACGACGAATACGCCGGGGGTCACTTGAAGGCCTCTTCCATCTCCGAGAGCTCCTGCTCGGCCTGGGCGACGAAATCGACCAGCTCCGACATGAGGGACTCGTAGTCGGTGACTCCAAGCCTCTGGAGGCTCTCCGGGTACAGGTAGCTCTGCAGACCGTCGGCCCCTATCCCTACGCCAAGCATCAGGCACAGCGAGTTGGCGAGATGAACCACGTCCACCAGCTCCTGGAACTTGGGCTCGGTCAGGTTGTTCGGAGCATGGTGGTATGCCACGGCATACTTGTAGGAGTCGGGAAGCCCCCATTTGTCGACCAGCATCGCGCCAACAGCCGCATGGTCGAATCCAAGGACCTGGACTTCGGCCTCCATGAAGGGGATCTGCTGCTCCTCGACCATCTTAACGATTATGTTGTATCCAAACCTCACGTAATCGTTCAGCACGACCTTGCCGATGTCGTGCAGAAGACCTCCT
>JAKJGK010000072.1 GCA_022704435.1 Synergistota bacterium
CACCTCCACCGCCACGCCTTTGCCGGCTATCTCCTTGGCCAGGTCGCCCACCCCCACGACGTAGGAGACGAACTCCTTTCCGTCGGTGAACCTGCCCTTTATCGAGTTCTCGCGCACCAGGACGTGGGACACCTTGCCGGCGGAGACTTCGGATAAGAAGGTGCTGTAGCCTATCTCCTGGACCTGCATCGGCCCCTGAGTAGGCGAGAGAAATACGTTTACGAGGCTTACAACCAAAACTATTAGGATGAGGTACAACCCGAGATTTTTTACCAATCGGCCCAAATTATCGCCGCCCCCTGACTGAGATTTATGATTTTACGCTACTCCTGTTCCACTATGTGAACAGACGGAAGATGCCTCCACTTTCCATTGTAGTCAAGTCCGTAGCCCACCACGAACTCGTCCGGTATCGAGAACCCCTTGTAGTCCACGTCCACCCGCACCTTGCGCCGCTCCTCCTTGTCGAGCAGGGCGCAGATGCGGATGCTGCGCGGCCTCCGCTCCTGCATGAGCTTGACCAGATATGAGAGAGTCAGTCCGGTGTCCACGATGTCCTCGACGATCAGGACATCCTTGTCCTCGACGCTGCCATCCAGGTCCTTGACTATCTTGACTATGCCGCGTGTCTTCGTCGATGCACCGTAGGACGAGACAGCCATGAAATCAAGCGAGATGTCCACCGTCTCGGGGATGGCCCTCAGCAGGTCGGAGAGAAACACCACCGCGCCCTTCAATATCCCGACCACTACCAGCTCGCGCCCCGCGTAGTCGCGGCCTATCTCCCGACCTATCTCCCTTACCCTCTCGGCCAGCCTGTCCTCCGGGATTAGCACTCCAGAGACCCTGTACTCGTTCATCGCTCACTCGCCTCTTTTTTCCGAAAACGTCGCCGGAGCCGTCACCGAGACACGTATCCCGGCCGGCAGGGCCCCGCAGGTCCTATTCCCCTCCCAGTACGGGATCCACAGCGCGTTCCCCGAACGAATCGCGGGAAAGAACGGTCGGCTCCAGTCCGGGGCTTCCACGGCCCGCCCGCCCTCGACGGCGGAGAGGGGCAGTACTTCCACTCCCCCGCAATCCGGCAGGATCGCCTCCATTGTACCGTAAATACTCTCCGTCGCGCACTCCCTGCTCCAGGAAAAGAGCCAGCCGCCCCAATCAAACGAGCCACTCTCTCCGGAGAGAAGGAGGTGCTCAGGGACTCGGGCCTCGCATCCGGATAGTATAGCAGGGGATACCCATGCGACAATTCTTGAATCGCAGAGGACGAACATATCACCCTGCCACTGAAAACACCACCTGCGGGATTTTGAGACGAGGCGGCAGAGTTCGACCGTCCTCCTGCGCGCCAGGGTCCTGAGTCCCAACAGGGCACCTGCTCCCCTGACAAACCGGGGCAGATCCACCTCGTCAAGCTTGCGCAGGTCGTCCTGGCGGCAGGCATAGGATGCAAGGGGCACATCCAGCTTCAATCGCGGCAGCAGCGCCGCCTGCGTCCTCTCCTCATCGCGCCGGAGCACGGCCATGTCCCCAATGACCCCCAGCACTGCCTCGGAGATTCTCGGGTTGAACTCCTCGCGAAGGAACGGGATTAAACGATTGCGAACCCTGTTGCGGGTGAATGTATCGTCACTGTTGGTGGGATCCTCGCGCCAGGTCGCCCCGTGATACTGAAGCAGCTCCACGAGGTACGACTTCGAGAAGGACAGAAGCGGCCTGAAGAATGGTCCCCGCGTCTCGGGCATTCCGGCGAGGCCGCGGGCCCCGCTCCCCCTGATCAGGTTCATGAAGAAGGTCTCGACGCAGTCGTCCGATGTGTGGGCCAGGGCGACCCCCCACGCCCCTTCTCGGGCATGGGCTCTCTCCAAAAAGGAGTACCGCACGCGGCGCGCTCCGTCCTCCAGGGACTCGCCGCGCATCAACATGGAGGGGACGGACACTTTTTCGGTGACGAAACGCAGGCCGAGACGCGCCGCCTCGCGAGCCACGAACTCCTGATCCATGTCGGCGCTCTCCCCGCGTATTCCGTGGTTCAGGTGCGCCACGACGAGGCGTCCTGGCCACAGCGAATTGAACAGCCAGAGCAACGCCATCGAATCGCTGCCTCCGGAGACCGCGAGCACGAGGGGAAGTTCCGATTTCAGCCAGCCCTGCCTGGCCCCGGTGGATTCCAGTATTGGCCCAAGCCGCTCAAGGGAGTGGGAGTAAGGGACGGGTTTTGCACTGCTCATCTCTTCTCCTGAAGTCATGTGGACCTCCGAAAAGAAAAAGGCGGAGAACAACTCTCCGCCTTGATTATCCTTTTGGTGGCGGTGACTGGAATCGAACCAGTGACACTGCGGGTATGAACCGCATGCTCTAGCCATCTGAGCTACACCGCCGAGTTGGTTGCGGGGGCAGGATTTGAACCTGCGACCTTCGGGTTATGAGCCCGACGAGCTTCCTGGCTGCTCCACCCCGCGATGACCACTTTTGGTGGGAGTGACGGGACTCGAACCCGTAAGGGCCACTGCCCGGAGGATTTTAAGTCCGCTGCGTCTACCACTTCCGCCACACTCCCGCGCACGACAGGAGGAATTCTACCCCAAAAGACGGGGAGTGTCAACAAGCGCAGCCGCGAAGATTATTCTTGATGCTTGGGCGCCTGATTATTCGCCGATGTCGCCGATTGGGAGCGCCGCTTGCTGAACACCATGCCGCCACGTTCCGAGCCCGTTGCTTCCAGTGGCGGGATCCTCAGCGTCCCGAAATCGTCGGTCACCCTCTTGATGAAAGGGCTTCCATCCTGCCGCAGATCGATGATCTCCGGCGAGGCCTCCCTCCTGCTCTTCAGGCCGGACATCACGAGAAGTCTCGGGCGCACCAGATCCCGCTCCCTGGTCTCGAGGACGACCGCGCTCCTGCCGTCGGATAGCTCAACGACCGACCCGGGGGGGTACAGGCCGATCGAGGCCAGAAGCGCGCGGACCACGAACTGGTCGAACCTGCCGAGCGCGGAGGTTATAACCGTCGAGATGGCAAGGTCGGCCCTCCTGTCGCTTCTCCTGTCCACATCCAGGGCGTTGACGAAGGCGTTGGCGACCGAGACGATTCTCGCCCCTATCGGGATGCGCTCGCCCGACAGGCCGTCTGGGAAGCCGCCTCCGTTCCACGACTCGTGGTGGGAGCGCACGAACGACTGAATTTCCGGGACGGCGATCCCCGAGTCCCTCAACAGCGCCTCTCCGAGAAGCGGATGTGTACGATAGGTCCTGTCTCCCTTCATTGCGCTCAGCATCTCCGGCGAATAGCCCGCCCCCGCCAGGAAGGCCTTCCCGATGTCGTGGAACAGCCCGCTTATCGTGACCATGCGCGTGAACTCCGGCCAGAGGGGGAACAGTCTTCGAGCTATATATCCCGCCAGCAGGGCCACGTTGACCCCGTGGAACACGTCGCCCCCCTTCGCCTCCACGCCCTCGCCCAGCGAGAGGGTGATATGGGGAATGCGCCTGGCCTCCGACGAGAGATGTGCACCTACCGTGAAGAGGGAACGCACTCCCTTCTCGCGTATCTCCCTGTTCCCGATGTTCTCGTACACGACCCGCATTTGGTGGGCCACTACCCTGGAGAGCAGCGGGTTGAGCCTCGCAACGGGAGGATTGAGACTCGAAACAATCGTCTGGAACTCCTCCTCGGTTATCGGCTCGTGTCTCTTTATCGCCACGGAATTGACCCCGTGGTTGCGGAGCAGTTCCGGGGCGTCCGGGTAGGCGGAACGGACGCCGTCCAGGGTGAGGCCAGAGGGGATCAGAAGCACTCCCGAGGGAGAGAAGACCTCCCCGGCGATGATCCCCTCCTCTTCAAACAGGCGATCTACGGCTATCATCTCAACAGAGTTCATATACTCTCCCCCCGGCTCGTAGTGATAATCCGGAACGAACCAGCCCAACCATCCAAGCCCCTGTTGTTGACAGGGACAAAATAGGGTGATAGACTGCGAACAAGTTAGTGCGTGTCATTCTAACACGATAAAGCGAACAACAAAACTCCGCTGCGCTGAGCTTTCCTTCAAATCTTTTATCGGCGGATCCCGCTCTCCGTTGAAGGAGGAGCGGATGCGGGGCGGAGTGCAGTTCAGGCTTCCACCCATCGAATATGCGAAGGAGGCAGGATGAAATGACCGAAAAATGGAAAGACAAGCTCACGGATCAGCTGTGCCAGGCTCTTCTATCGCTCGAGGACATGGAGGAGGCTTACTGCTTCCTCGAGGACGTGGCCACGATCGGGGAGATTCGTTCCCTAGCCCAGCGTCTCGAGGTAGCCAGGTTGCTCAGCGAGGCCTACACCTACCCGCAGATTGCCCAGCAGACCGGCGCAAGCACCGCGACCATCAGCCGCGTAAAGAAGTTCTTGGAATACGGCGCCGACGGCTACAAGATCGTCCTGGACCGCCTGAAAGGGGCGGAGTAGTTCCCCGCCCCTTTCCTGCTGCTAAAGCTCACTCGGCGGACGGACAGAGGCCCGTCCGCTTGAGTGGGCATTGGTCGCACTTGGGCTTCCTGGCGTGACACAGGCCTCTGCCGTGTTCGATTATATTGATATGCCCTCCCAGGAAGCGTTCCTTCGGTATCCACTCCTCAAGAAGCGTCTGTATCTTTTCGGGCGGGAGCGACTCCCCTGCCCATTTCATCCTTCGGCTGAACCTGGCGATGTGCGTGTCCACCGGGAAGGCCGGCCTTCCCAGGTCGAACAGCATGACGCATGCGACGGTCTTAGCACCTATCCCCGGAAGCGACGAAAGAAAGTCGAGCGCCTCCGAATCACTCGACATCTTCAAAGGCATCAGAGAATACTCCCCGAATTTGTCCTTGATTCTGCCCAGTATCTCGAGCAGCCTGGCCGACTTCGTCCTGGCCAGCCCGGCGGGGCGGATGGCCTCCTCCACGTCCTCGACGGGAGCGGACGCCGTCTCGCTCCACGTCGGGAACGCGGCCTTGAGGGCCGCGAAGCCCCTGTCCCGATTCCTGTCGTTCGTGTTCTGGGACAGAAGCGTCAGGACGAGGCCGTCCAACGGCTCCTCGTGACCCAGGCGGGGGGGGGTGCGCTCGTTGCCCCACAGTTCGTCCAAAATGTCCAGCACCCTGTCGATGTCTGGCGGCCTCCCGGCGGCCCCGGCCGTGTCGCTATTCTTCGCCCTCATCCTTGTCGGCCCCGGCCTGGCCGTCCTTCTTGTGCTTTTCTGCCTTCTTGGCCCACTTCTTGAGTTTGTTGCTCACCTTTCTGTGTATGGATTCCGCCGACACACCGGTGAGCACCTCTATGCCCTCGTCGATGGTGGACACCGGCCGGATGAAGAACTTCCCGGCGGCAACGGCCTCGATCACCGGCTCGTCCAGCATCAGGTGCCTGGCGTTCTGAGCCGGTATCAACACCCCCTGCTCCCCGTCGAGGCCAGAGTGCAGGCAGTACTCGAAGAATCCCTCGATCTTCTCGTTGACTCCCCCGATCGGCTGTACGTTTCCGAACTGATCCACCGATCCGGTGACCGCGATTCCCTGTTTCAGCGGCACCCCCGACAGGGCGGAGAGCAGGCAGTACAGCTCCGTCGAGGAGGCGCTGTCCCCCTCGATACCCCCGTACATCTGCTCGAACGTGATCCTCGCCGAGAGTGACAGAGGCGCGTCCTGGGCGTATTTTCTGCCCATGTAGCTGCTGAGGATCAGCAGTCCCTTGTTGTGGATGGGGCCGGTCATCTTGACCTCGCGCTCAATATTGACCACCCCCTCCTGGCCCATGAAGACGTTGGCGGTTATCCTGGAGGGGTGCCCGAACCTGTAGTCCATCAGGTCGATGACCGAAAGACCGTTTATCTGGCCGACGATCTCGCCGGCGGTGTCTATCCTCACGAGGCCGTCCTTGAACGACCGGGCTATCCTCTCCTGGATGAGGTCCGATCTGAACCTCTTCTCGCGGATCGCCCTCTTGACATGCTCCCGCCGCACGACGTCGGCCTTCTCCGCCTTGGCCCAGGCCGTGGATTCGACGATTACCTCGGAAATCCTGTTGAACTCCGTGGACATCCTCTTTTGATCCTCGGCGAAGCGGGATGAGCAGTCTATGACCTCGGCCACCGCGTCGGCCGCGAAGGGCAGGCCTCCCTCCTTTTTCAGGCAGGAGGCGATGAACTGGGCCATCTGCTTCTCCGTGTCCGGGGTGCGCTCCATGTCGGTGTCGAAGTCGGCCCTGACCTTGAACATCTTGAGGAACTCCGGGTCGTAGTACTGGAGCAGGGCGTGCAGGTAGGGGGTCCCGACCATGACCACCTTGAGGTTTATCGGTATAGGCTGCGGTCGCAGAGAAGAGACCGGCACCGCTCCGAACTGCTCCCCCAGGTTCTCTATCGTGGCCTCGCCGGTGCGCAGGATCCGCTTCAGCGCCTCCCATGACATGAAGTTGAGCAGGACCTTCTCGGCGTCGAGAACCAGGAATCCGCCGTTCGCCTTCTGAAACGCCCCCGGCACGATCTTCCTGAAGTCCGTGTACAGGTACCCCTGCCGGCTCTCGTACTCCACCTTGCCGGACAGGTTGTAGTACGTGGGGTTGGTCTCCCAGACGACCGGGGCGCCATCCTCCGGGTCGTTGCATACGAAGACGTTCACCGTGTACCTGGTGAAGTCCACCTCGGCGTTCTCGTCCTTCACCGCCGCCACGAACATGCCGAAGTTGTCTATGATATCCTCGGCAAGCGAGTCGATCCATGTCTCCAGCACCGTGCTCTCCCCGCCGCCGCCAGCGCCGCCGAATCTCTCCTTGATGTCGGACAGGTAGGGCATTATGGCGCTTCGGCAGATCTCGGCCTCCAGCTTGACGATCCGCTCCTTCAGGCTCTTCTCGAGGTCGCGTATCTTTCGCAGGGTCTCGAGGGTCTTGAGGGAGACCTCCTCGGACTTCTTCTGGAGCCGTTTCTGCTCCTCCTCGGGGAGGGCCTCGAACTCCTCCTGCTGAATCTCGCGCCTGGCCTTCTCGCCGTCCTCGTTCTCATCCTCAGTCAGGGGTATGTTTACGAACCCCTGGGGGGTCCTCTTCAGCGAGAAACCGTTCTCGGAGGCCCAGGCCTTGACCTCCTCCATCAGCTCGTTTACCTCTTCCTGGAAGTCCTTGACCAGCTGGGCCTTCGCATCCTCGTACTGGCTCTTCTCAAACGCCTTGCTTATGGCGGTCTTGAGCTCCTCGACTAGCTCGTCGAACGCCGTTCCCATCACCTTTCCCTTTCCCGCCGGGAGGTTTATTGCGAGGGGCTGGCCGGGGTCGTCGAAGTTGTAGACATACACCCAGTCGTCGGGCGCCGGTCTCTCCTGCGCCGCTGCCCGCAGCCGTTCGAGGGAGTAGGTCGTCCTGCCGCTCCCGGGGTTTCCAAGCACGACTATGTTGTAACCCTTGCTCTCCACGTCGAGGCCGAAGGTTATGGCTGTCACGGCCCGGGCCTGTCCAAGGAACTCCTCCAGCGGAGGTATGTCGTCGGTCGTCCTTATCCCCAGCGAGGCGGCGTCGGTCCTCTCCCTGAGCCGTTCAACCGGGAGAGACATCGCGTCCTTCCGTTTGGTCGGGCTCTTGCGCCCCGCGCGCGCCGGGTTCGTAGTGCTCTTTGCCATGGCGGCACCTCCAGAATTGTCGTTTTTTCATCCAAAGAAACATGGCGTCCCGCCCAGAGGAGCCGGTCCTGCCAGTAGACAACATCGGACGGGGTTCAGCAGTCTATCCCCTTTCGGGCCAAGACCCCTTTTCTGTAGTGATGGCGAACCTCCACCATCTCCGTCACCAAGTCGGCCCTGTCGATGATCTCCTGCGGAGGATTCCTGCCTGTGAGTACCAGCTCGACGTGCGCCGGCCTCTTGTCGATCAGGTCCAGCACGTCGCCAAGCTCGAGCAGACCGAAGGAGAGCGCGACGTTGAGCTCGTCCAGGATCACGAGGTCGTACCTCCCCGAGAGAACGGCCTCCCTGGCCGTGGAGAGTCCGCGCTCGGCCTCGTCGTAGTCCACGGCCTCTATCCTGTCCGGATAGACGAAGTCCGCTGTCCCGGTCTGGACGAGCTCGACCCCGGGAAGGTTTGCCAGTGCCGTCGCCTCGCTGTAGGGCCACCCCTTCATGAACTGCACGATGATAGTCTTTCCTCCATGCCCGGACATCCTCAGGGCCATGCCCAGCGCGCTCGTGGTCTTCCCCTTGCCGTCCCCCATGTAGACCTGTACGTAGCCTCTCTCCAGTTTGGGCAAAAGATCTCCCCCCTCTTCCGCTTTTCTTCAACGTTTGTATTAAAATGCTCCAAGAACGGAGGTTTGTCAATGCTCTTTCAAACAAGGATCCTTGTTTCAGGTATAGTCCAGGGAGTCGGCTTTCGACCCTTCTGCGCCAGGCTCGCCGACTCCGAGGGGATACGCGGGTATGCCCTGAACTCCTCCCGCGGCGTGGAGATGGAGCTTCACGGCACGGAGGCGGGACTCGACAGATTCCTTCAACGCTTGGTCGGCGAAAGCCCACCCGCCTCCTCCATCACCTCGGTGAGCGTAATGGAGGAGAGGCGGGAGTCGCCGCACCCCCCGGACGGATTCGAGATCGCCCGCAGCCGCAGGGAGGGGCGGCAGACTGCGTTGATCCCGGCGGACCTGGCCGTGTGCGGGAGGTGCCTGTCGGAGATGAGGGATCCCTCCGACCGGCGCTACCGTTACCCGTTCATAAACTGCACCGATTGCGGCCCCCGCTACACCATTATAAGCGAACTCCCGTACGATCGCCCTAATACCACAATGAGCGTGTTCACCATGTGCGCCGAATGCGGGAGAGAGTACGTCGACCCTCTGAGCAGGAGGTTTCACGCGGAGCCGAACGCCTGCCCGGTGTGCGGGCCTTCGGTCTGGCTGACGGACTCGGCCGGCAGGAAGCTCACGAGTGGGGACGACGCAGTGCGGATGTGCTCCCGCCTGCTGGGGCAGGGGCGGATCGGGGCGGTGAAGGGGGTCGGAGGATTCCACATAGCCTGCACTCCCTTCAGGGACGAGACCGTGGCCCTGCTGCGCGAGCGCAAGAGGCGACCTCACAAGCCCTTCGCCGTCATGGCCGCCTCGATTGGCGAGGCGGAGAGGCTGGTTCATCTCCCCTACTCGGCGAGGAGGCTGCTTCTGTCCCCCGCCGCGCCGATCGTGCTCTGCTGCGCCAGGATGCCGGTGCGCGTGTCTCGACTGGTCGCACCCGGTCAGAGGACGCTCGGGGTGATGCTTCCCTACACTCCGCTGCACCACCTGCTGCTCGAGGAACAGGGGGCGCTGGTGATGACGAGCGCCAACTTCTCCGACGCTCCCATCGTCTCGGACAATGCGGAGGCGCTGGCGGGGCTGTCTCGGATCGTCGACTTTTTCCTGTTCTCCGACCGCGTAATTCACATGCCGATAGACGACTCGGTCGCGGCCGTGATTGGCCGATCCTACTTTCTGCTTCGCAGGGGCAGGGGCTACACCCCGTTGCCGATGCCCGCGCGGCTGCCTCGCGAGCACGACGGGATCGTGCTTGGTGCTGGTGCCGAGATGAAGGGCAGCTTCTGCTTCCTGCGGGGGGATTCCCTGCTCCCGGGGCAGTACCTGGGGGATATGAAGCAGAGGGAGACGCTGGAGTACTACAGCAGGGCGCTGGAGCACTTCATGAGGCTGTACGAGTTAAAGCCCGACGTGATCGCATACGACATGCACCCTCAATACCTGTCCTCCCTGGCCGCGAAGAGGATGGCTGCGGAGCTCGGCGCCCGCACAACCGCCGTTCAGCACCACCACGCGCACTTCGCGGCCTGCCTGTTCGAGAACGGGGTTGACGAGAGGTCCTGCGGCGTAATTTTCGACGGAACCGGGTACGGGGAGGACGGGGATATATGGGGCGGGGAGTTCCTGGTCGGGGACGCGTCGGGATACGTCCGCGCCGGTCACTTTCTCCCCTCGCGTCTGCCCGGAGGCGACGCCGCCGTCATGGCGCCCTGGCGATATGCGCTGGGCCTTCTGCACGACGTCTTCGGGAGGGAGAGGGCGATTGAGCTGGCCTGTGCCAGCTGGCCCGAGCACTCGACAAAGTTCGGCACGGTGCTGGACATCCTGCCCGCGTCGCCAAGGACCACATCGTGCGGCAGGTTTTTCGACGCCGTAGCCGCCCTTCTCGGCCTCCGCAGCGTGATAACATACGACGGGCAGGCCGCGATGGAGCTGGAGGCCACGGCCACCGGGTCCCTGCTCGCGCCGTTCGGGGTGATGCGCGAGGGTGACTCGTGGCTGATCGACTGGAGGCCTGCGGTCAGGTGGGTGGTGGAGTCGATGGGATCGCGGCCAATCGCCGAGATAGCGGGCGGCATCCACGACGGGCTGGCCCTAGCGACGGCCGAGATCTGCGGCAGGATAGGCGAGGAGACTGGCGTGCGATTCGCCGCACTGTCGGGCGGGGTCTGGCAGAACAGGAGGCTGCTAGCTGCGACGTGCAGATGCCTGGTCGCCAATGGTATCCAACCTCTCCTGCACAGGCTGCTGCCCCCTAACGACGAGTGCGTGTCGGCCGGGCAGGCTGTCATCGCGGCGAGGCGCGGTTGACCGGGTTTATCGGGGGCGGGCGGGCTAACTCCGGCCTCGCCCGC
>JAKJGK010000073.1 GCA_022704435.1 Synergistota bacterium
GTCATCAGGAACCTGGCGTTCGGAAGCGCCTCCGTGGGCAACCCGGCGTTGTGAGAGACGATCCTCTCCTCGAACTGCCATATTCTTCCTGAAAGAACCCGGTATTCGCTCTCGACCGGAGTCCTCTCGACCGAGTGAATGAAGCGCAACACAAAACCATCACCGGTACCTATCTGAAGCTCGCAGAATCTCTCCCCAGCGGGTGAGGCCAGGACGAGTATTTGATAGGGAACGGCCAGAATGAAGACGACTGAAAATAAGAAAATGAGGCGAACCAAGTGCTTCCCTAGGCCTCGGAGCATGACCCCACCTCATTCCTGGTGGCACTGATGAAAAAATGGCGAGCCTGGGCCGATTCGAACGGCCGACCTACACCTTAGGAGGGTGCCGCTCTATCCTCTGAGCTACAGGCCCGTCTTCCCCCCGCTCCGCGCTTGCGCCCGGATCTTGTTCAGCCAGCACGTGGAATATTATCACCCTATCGGGCATTTTTCAAGCCAGTTTAGCAGAAATCAGAAAAAGGCCGCTGCCAGGCGTCGATACAGGTCGCGATCGACGGCATGAACCTCGATGAATCTGCTCCTGGCTTCCTCCGAGTCGATGCCCATCCTTCGCACCAGGTCGGCGGCCGAATGGAAAGTGACCTCCTGACGAATATGCGACTCGATGAAAACGAGGATATCCTTTCCGTAGAGCGATCCCTCAAAATCGAGTATATAGGTCTCGAAACGGGTGGGACGACGGTCCGCGAGGAAGGTCGGGTTGCACCCGATGTTCAACGCCCCGGGACGCCAGTCTCCATCGAGCAGGACTGACGCAGCGTACACGCCTCTCCTCGGCGCGGTCTTTTCCGGCCCGTAGAGCACGTTGGCCGTCGGGTACCCTAGCGTTCTGCCTCGACCGTCTCCGTGTATCACTCTCCCTCGGAAAAAGAAGGGGTATCCCAGGAGCCTCTTGGCGTCGATCGCGCTCCCCTCCTGGACGAGCCTTCTGATCCTGCTGCTGCTGACCTTCTCCGCCCCGTCGGACAGGGTTTTCACCGTGTCGAACGCCCATCTCCTGTCGTGGGAGAGGGCGCGAAGAAACTCGGCGTCGCCAGCTCGGTCGCCTCCGAAACGGTAGTCCTCCCCCACGACCACCCCGCTCAGCGGCATCAAGCTCTCCAGCAGGACGATAAACTCGTCCGGCGGCATCTTTGCAAGGCTCATGTCAAAGGGAATTTTGATAATCCGGGGTATGCCGAAAAACCGCGCCAGGTAGTCGCGTTCCTCCTCGGTGAAAAGGGATTGCGCTGTCGCGCCGCTTATCACCGTGTCTGGATGAGGGGAAAAGGTGACGACGGCCCAGTCCGACGGGTCGGCCGCCAGGCTCCGCGCCCTGTCGAACAAGAGGGCGTGGCCGGTGTGAAAGCCGTCGAAGGCGCCCAGTACGGCTATCATTCGATCTCCTCCCCGGCTATGTTTGTCACCGGAACGAAGAATCCCTCGGATCGAATGCGGCCAAAGCTGAAGTGACCGCGCGAGACGACTACCGCTCCGTACTTAGGTGAGACCGAGCCCTCCTGCGAAAAGTCAAGGTCCGAGAGGCGGACTTCGAGGCCGTTTTTCAGCCGCCTAAGTATCTCGTCGTCCCCGCGGTACAGGTGGAAATTCTCCGCGAGCCGGGAGAGAGGCGTCAAGCGGTATAGAAGATCGATTTCTCCATCCCCCAGCTCCTCGTAAGAGATGGCGGTATCCAGGGACATGCTTCCGGTGCTGATGCGGACAAGGCGGGATATATACGCTCCGCAACCGAGTTTCCTGCCGATATCTCTTGCCAGGCTCCTTATGTACGTCCCCTTTCCGCATACGACTTTTAGCGTGTGGATCGCCTCTCCAGCGGATTTCTCCAGCGAGATCGATCTCACAAAGACCGGCCGCCCGGAAAGAAATGCGCTCTCCCCCGAGCGGGCCAGCTTGTGGGCCCTTACACCGTCAACTTTGACCGCCGAGATGTCGGGCGGAGTCTGCATTCGCAGACCCATGAAGGAGGGCAAGACTCTCTTCAGGAGGGAGGCCGCACCGGGCGGAATCTCTCCCGAGAAGACCGGCTCTCCCGAGTAGTCGTCCGTAGTGCGCTCCTCTCCCAGGGCGAGGTCGGCCTCGTAAACCTTCGGCAGCGACATCACCAGCTCGCAGGCGCGCGTCGCTCCCCCGACGAGAAGGACTAGCAACCCCTCCGCGGTTGAGTCCAACGCGCCTCCGTGGCCGACCTTGATCGCCCTGCCCAGCCGTCGCTTGGCAACGGAGCAGCACACGGAACTCCGCACTCCCGCAGGTTTATTTAAAAGCAGAAGTCCGCTCGGCATACGTCTTTTCCACCAACTCCTGGATCGCGCGAACAGCTTCCGGCAGGGAGAGTTCAAGCAGACAACCCGCGGCCTGCCTGTGTCCGCCGCCGCCGAAAGACCGCGCTATCTCTGCGGCCTCGACCGCGCCCCTGGACCTGAGCGATACGCGGACATATCCGTCATCCTCCGTAAAAAGAGCGGAGAACGACACGCCGCGCAGGGTGAACAGTTCGCCATTGATAGAATCGCTGTCGGAAGGGGCGCTCCCTGTGTTTTCGAAATCCTGCTTTCTCAGCCAGGTGAACGCCGCGAACCCCCCCGATACGAAGGCCCTTGAGAGGGCTATCCCTCTAAGGTGAAGCGCCTGTGGCGTCGCGGAGCTTCTCAATAGATCGTTTATCTTCGCAGGGCAGACCCCTCTGTCCAGCAGGTTGGCCGCCACCCTGTGGGTGCGGGCGGACGTGCAGGAGAACGAAAAATTGCCGCAATCGGAGACGATCGCGGTATACAGTGCCTCCAGCGCTTCCGTTGTCAGCTGGATGCCCCATTCGTCAATCAGCATCCAGACTATCTCCCCGGTCGAGGAGGCGTATGCGTCTATGTAGTTCACCGTTCCGAACATCTCGTTGTCGGCGTGGTGATCGAGGTTTACAAGGTGAACGGACGGAGGGAGGGACGAGATCCCGTCCACCGAGCGCGCGCGAGTCGACGTGTCAAGCGCTACCACGGCGGTTCCTGCATCGGGGGGCGGAGAGTGCAAGTCCAGTCCGGGTCGGTATTCCTCGGTGAACGGCAGAAACATGTAGTTAGACGGAATTATGTCTGGCCCACCCCACGCAACCGACTTGCCGAGGCCCTTGGCCGCGGAGACAAGGGCGCTCGCCGACCCTAGCGCATCACCGTCGGGGTGCGTGTGACACAGGACTATCCAGCGCGAAGCGCCGGACAGTACGTCGATCACGCGTGAAAACCGGCTGGACTCCGAGGGAGCGCTTGTCAAGACAGAGTCACTCCCCCACCTGCTTCGAGCAGGACTGCTCCTCTTCGCCAGCCTGCTCTTGCGCGTCTTCATTCCCGTCAGCAACGGGCCTCAGCGAGTCCAGGATGAGGTCTATGCTCTGCCCGTAGTCCGCGCTGCTGTCGATATGGAAGGAGAGAGAGGGCACCTGTCGAAGGGCAAGCAGCTTTCCCAGATGGCTGCGCATAGCCCCGGCCGCGCCGAGCAGCGCCTCGCCGACCCGTTCGCGGTCCGACGGGTCAAGGGTGGTGAAGTAGACTTTGGCCCTCTCCAGATCCCTGGAACAGTCCACATCCGTGATAATCGCCATTTTGGCAGTCTCATTCTTGATGTGGTTTCCCAGCATCAGTGAAATTTCTCTTTGTATCTGTTTGTTTATCCTTTGCATGCGAAATGTCGTCATATCGTGCTACCTCGCGCCAATGGTATTGAATCGCATACTCCCCGGTCTCCTCTTCTTCGACCAGGAACGAGTACACGGCGTGAAGCCTCTCCTCCGCCATGGAGACCCCGGAGGCCGCCGCGGACACGGCAAGAAACACCTCCGACCAGCTTCCGTCCGGGCCGATGTCCATGGCCGATACGTTCCATCGCCGCCTTATCCTGTCCAAAAGCGAACGGACAACCTGCCTGCGGTCCTTCATGCTCCTGCTGCAGGTTATCTCCAGCGCGACGAACAGGAGTCCGGAGCAGGGAGCGGGGACATTGTCCCGCGACATCAGAGATGCCGCTTCTCCTCGATGATCTCGTAGGCCTCCAGTATGTCGCCCTCCGCCACATCCTGGTAGTTGGAAAGGCTGATTCCGCACTCGTACCCCGCAGCGACCTCCCTGGCATCGTCCTTGAAGCGCCGCAGGTTGGCCAACGAGCCGTCCCAGACGACTATCCCGTTGCGGATCAGGCGGATGCGGGCGTTTCTTCTTATCACGCCCTCCAGGACGTAGCTGCCCGCCACGTTGCCCGCCTTGGGCACTCTTATCACCTGGCGGACCTCGGCCTGGCCCAGGGTGTTCTCCCGGATATTAGGCTTGAGCATCCCCTCGAGCGCTGCCTTCACGTCGTCGATCGCATCGTATATTATGTTGTAAAGCCTGATCTGCACGCCCTCGGCCTCCGCGGCCCTCTTGGCGTTCGCGTCGGGGCGCACGTTGAACCCGATGATGACGGCATTGGAGGCGGAGGCCAGCATGACGTCGGACTCGGCTATTCCTCCCACGCCCCGGTGGACTATGTTAATGCCGACCTCGTTCGTGGCCATCTTTTCAAGGGACGCCGCCAGCGCCTCTCCCGATCCCTGCACGTCGCACTTCAACAGGAGATTCAGCAGAGGGATCTCTCCTTCTTTAAGCTGCGAATAAAGCTCCTCCAGCGTCAGCTTCCTGGGTCCGCCCTGCAGAGCGCTGCGCGCCTCCTGCTCTCTCGCGCCGAGGGCGTCGCGGGCCTCGCGCTCGGTCTGCACGGCCCTGAATGTCTCTCCCGGCTGGGGTACGGCGGTAAGGCCAAGTATCTCAACGGGGGTGCTCGGCCCTGCGCAGTCTATCGGGCTGCCTTCAGCGTCCAGCATTGCCCGGATCTTTCCCCAAGCCGAGTCGAAAAGTATGATATCGCCCTTGCACAGCGAGCCCTGCTGAACCAGGACTGTCGCCACCGCACCCTTGCCCCGGTCCAGCTTGGCCTCGACGACCACGCCTTCCGGGCGGGCTGTTGGGTCCGCCTTCAGCTCCTCCATCTCCGCGACGAGCAGGATCATCTCGAGCAACTGCGATATGCCCTGCCCAGACTTTGCGGAAACCTCGACCATAATGGTAGAACCGCCCCACTCCTCCGGGGCCAGCCCCACGTCGGAGAGCTGCTGGCGCACCCTGTCCGGCTTTGCTGCGGGCTTGTCCACCTTGTTTATGGCCACGACTATCGGGACGCCTGCGGCTTTCGCGTGGTTGATGGCCTCCCGAGTCTGCGGCATGACACCGTCGTCGGCGGCTACCACGAGGATGGCGACGTCCGTTGCCTGTGCCCCGCGCGCCCGCATGGCCGTAAAAGCCTCGTGCCCCGGAGTGTCCAGGAATACGATCTTTTTACCCTCGTGCTGGACGATGGACGCCCCTATGTGCTGGGTTATTCCCCCGGCCTCCCTGGCCGTGATATTGGTCTTCCTGATGAAGTCCAGAAGGGTCGTCTTTCCGTGGTCGACGTGACCCATGACGGTCACGATCGGTGGCCTGGGCTCCATATCGGCGCCGGTGAACGGTCCGCGCTTTATCACCTCGCAGACTCCGGATTCTCCCTCCTGGTCGGAGTCGGGACAGGCCAGGGTCAGCACGACCCCGTAAGATTCGCCGAGGACGGCCAGGCAGCGGTCGTCAACAGGGCTGTCCGCAGGGACCATCAGCCCTGCGTTCACAAGTCGGCCGACCGCCTCCGCCGGCTTGATTCCAAGGAGTTCAGCCACGGCCTTTACCGTGGATCCAGATGAGACCTCGAAAGTTGCGCTTTTAATCACTTTCCGCTCCTCTTTCTCTGGTTTTTGTACAGTGTCGGGTTTGTCCTCGGCCAGGACTTCCTCAAGAAGCCTGGCGGTCTCGTTGTCTATTGAACTCATGTGGGTTTTAACATCCACGCCAAGATCCGCCAGATGATCAAGCAGCTCTTTATTGCTCTTGCCCAGCATCTTCGCAAGTTCGTATACGCGTATTTTACTCATCACTTTCTCCCCCTTCCGCAAGCAGTTGCAGTATTCTCTGCGCTAGACCGCTGCGTAACGGCAAAGCAACTACTTTTACCTTTCTGGAACCCACTGCCGCCGAGAGGTTCTCAACTGACAACCCGGGTGGTTCCACCACGACGAAATCTCCCCTGTCGCTTCCTCTCCGGCAGGATCTGTAGAAGGAGGAACCAGCCTCCGCGAAGACCACTAAAAGCCCCTCCTGACTCGCCCGCTTGAATTTTATGGAGTCCTGCCCGATAAGAAGCTCCCCCGAGCGCCGCGCGAGGCCCAGGCACGAGAGCAGCTTTACCATGGCCTGATCATTCATCGGGGCGTCCTTCCTCCGTCTTCGCCTTCCGGATCGCGTGCAACAGCTCCTCGTACAGGGACGGGTCCACCCTGGTCCTCAGGGCTTTCGAAAGGGCGTCTTTCTGCCTGGCGGCCGCAAGGCAGGTCTCGGAGACACAGACATAAGCCCCTCGCCCGGGTTGCCTGCCTGAAGGGTCAACTTTCAGCATTCCATCCGGAGTCTTCACTATCCGAAGCATCTCCCGCTTCGGGGATTCCTCCCGGCAACCGACGCATGTCCTCGGGCGCCGTCTCTTCAGTCCTGCATCGCCTATTTGGACCCCTCCTCCTCGATGATATCCTGGAAGATGTCGTGCAGGGTGGGCATTCTCTCCGGTTCGAGCGCGTTGATATCAATCTTCCAGCCGGTAAGGCGAGCGGCGAGACGGACGTTCTGCCCGGCCTTTCCTATGGCGAGCGAGAGTTGCTCCGGCCTTGCGTAGACAGTTACTGTCTTCTCCTGCTCCAGGACCGGCTCTATCTTCACGACCTTGGCCGGCGAGAGGGAGTTCCTGACATATTGCAGCGGATCGCTGCTCCAAACAATGACGTCCACCTTTTCCCCGCACAGCTCCTTGCTGATGGCCTTGATCCTGGCGCCATTGTTACCGACGCACGCGCCAACGGGATCGACGTTTACATCGAGCGTCTGGACGGCGACCTTCGCCCGGGCGCCGGCCTCGCGCACGATGTTCTTGATATCGATGACACCCTCGCGGATCTCGGGCACTTCGAGCTCCAGAAGTTTGCGCAGAAGCCCGGGGTGAGTCCTAGACACCACGATCTTCGGACCCCGCGTCGTCTGCCTGACATCCAGGAGGAACAGCTTGATCCTGTCCCCGGGAAGGTACTTCTCGCTGACGATCCTCTCCTCGCGGGGAAGTATCGCCTCCGTCCTGTCGTTGAGCCGGATCAGCACCTGATCGTTCTCGGACTTGAACACCACGCCGGTGACTAGGTCGCCCACCCTATCGGAGAACTCCTCGAATATGATCTGCCGCTCGGCGTCCTTCAATCTCTGGATGATGACCTGTCGAGCCGTCTGCGCGGCTATGCGGCCGAAATTCTCGGGGTTCCGCTCTATGCGTATATAGTCGCCCTCGGCGACATCCACGAAACCGCGGGACTGTGCCTCCTCAAGCAAGATCTGGGTGTCGGGGCTCGTTATGGCGTCAACCACCTGTCTGACCTCGCAGATGGAGATCTCGCCGTTCTCGCCGTCGATGTGAACCTCCACATCCTGGTTTCCGCCCTGGAACTTCTTGTATGCGGAGATCAACGCCGCCTCAAGGCTCGACTCGATGATCTCCTGAGAAAGGCCCCGCTCCTTGACGATCTGTGAAAGAGCGCGGGCGAAGTCGCGACCAAGCTGCATTTTTAGGAACTCCTCCCTTTGTCCGCCTTCTCCTCGAAGACAAGATTACCCCTGGTTATTATGGCAAAAGGAACCTCGACCACTCCCTCTTCCCCCTGCTCCGGCGTCTCCAGTTCGAACGTCACGGAATTATCCCCGGCCGACAGGATGGTACCTCGCAGGCTCTTTTTGCCCCCCACGGGGACACGAGTCCTCAGTCGGGCCTTTCGCCCGGCGAAGCGGACGTAATCCCCGGCATCGAACAGGGGACGCTCGATCCCGGGGGAACTTACCTCCAGGAAGAACTTTCCCGGTACCAGGTCCTGGTGTTCGTCGAGAAACGAGCCCAGGGCTTTCGATACCGTCTCGCAGTCCCGGACGGATATACCCCCGACCATGTCGATGAAGACCCTCAAAAACTGGGCTTTCCCCTCGGTGGCCAATTCAATGCCCACACAATCATACCCCAATTCCGATACGATGACGCGCAGTGGTTTGAACGCGTTTTTGCCGCCCGTATCCACATCTATCCCTCGCTTCTCTCTTTTAAAAAACAAAGAGTGGGAAGACCCACTCTTCGCAGACAACCTCAAATTCCCCTCCAAACTGCATTATACCATAAAAAAGGGAAAAACGGCGCGCTGTCGCACCCCGGCGTCATAGATAATCCGACGAGACGAAACTCTCCCACCACTCTTCGATGCAGTTCTCGAACTCCACGAACATATCGTCGTACAGGACCTCCTCGGCCATCTCCTCCTCCATCAACTCGGGAAGATACAGGACCCCGGACCAGTACTCCTCGTCTTCATATATGTTTCGCTCGAACACCTTCAGTCCGCTCATGGCAGACCCCCCGGGACGACCGTTTGTACCGCGTCTCCCCATAGTATAGCACGAGGATCGCCAGCGCGCCCCTGGAAGGTCGCGCTCTTTCAGGCAGTGGCGCTAAGCCAGGGCTTCAGCTCTCCACAGGGTCGCGGTCGAGTGGCATACCACCGCATGGCAGCTCCCCACCGCCCCAACCCCCTCGCCGGACTTGACCTTCAGGTGAATCCTGCCCGACCAGGTTTTAGGGAGGACCTTCTCCATCGCCGAGACCATAAGGTGCAAACTGGGACCCAATACAGGCTTCTGGGCGATTATCACGCTGTCCACCCACTCCAGCTCCCACTCCTCGCTGCAAACTCTCCTGGCCGCGTCCTCAAGGAGTTTCAGACTCGAAATGCCCTTGAAGGCGGGATCTCCGGCCGGGTACAGGGTGCCGATATCGGACATCCCTGCCGCCCCGAGAAGCGAGTCGCACACCGAGTGCACAAGCACGTCTCCGTCGGAGTAACCCGCGAAGCCAAGCGGAAAGTCGGGAAACTCCACCCCTCCCAGTATGAACCTTCTTCCCGGCACAAGCGGGTGCACGTCGTAGCCTATCCCGGTGCGCGATACGCGGCGCGCCATAGATTCCGCCAGGGCAAAATCCTCCTCCCACGTGATTTTTATATTCTTCCTCTCACCCCTCACCCAACTGAGAGGCCATCCGGCGGCCGACCAGGCCTCGCCCTCGTCCCTAGCGCCGCCCGGATGAGATGCGAGTATGGAGATGAGCGCCTCTCTCGGGAAGGCCTGCGGGGTCTGCGCGGCCCACAGCCCCTCCCTGGGGTGCGAGGAGATGATCCCCGCATCATCCATCTTTTTCAACGCGTCGGAGACGGGGACGAGAGGGATCACTCCGCGACCGGGCTCGAGAGCGGCGACTAGGCTTTCGGCGAGCTCCGGAGACAAGAAGGGGCGCGCCGCATCGTGTATGAGCGCGTACTCGCCGGTCGCGGCCCTCAATCCATTCAGCACCGACTCCTGCCTTTCGGCGCCTCCCTCGACGACACAAATTGGAACCGCGAAGGAGAGCGCCTCCTCCTCAAGCGACGTGCAGGCACCCTCAGGCCCGACCAGCACACACTCGCGCGCCGATCCCCTTGAATGGAGGACCTCCGCCGCTCGCGCGCTCCACTTCCAAAGGGAGACGCCCGCGAGCTCCCTGAACTGCTTTGGCGCGCCGCTCCCGGCCCTCTCGCCCCTGCCGGCGGCAACTATGACGAAGGAGACATCCTTCAAGACTGGCGCGCTTCTTTCTTGATCCTGCCGAACACCATGCGCCCGGCCGATGTCTGAAGCATGGATGTCACCACGACCTCCACCCTCTTGCCGATATAGTTCTCGCCGTCCTCCACCACGAACATCGTGCCGTCGTCCAGGTAGCCCACGCCCTGAAGGGGTTCCTTGCCCTCGCGGATGACGTCGATGGTTATAGTCTCGCCAGGGAGAAGCATCGGTTTGAGTGCGTTCGCCAGGTCGTTCACGTTAAGCACCTGGATCCCCTGGATCTGGGCCAGCTTGTTAAGGTTGTAGTCGGTCGTCAGAATCTGGCCCCCCAACTTCTCGGCCAGCGCCACCAGCGCGCTGTCCACCGACTCGGCCTTCAATTCCTTCAACGAATAATCGACGATTTCATAACGGATTCCCGCCAGATGCTGCAGGTCATTCACCACGTCCAGCCCGCGCCTTCCCCTGGTGCGCCTGGCGGGATCCGTGGAATCAGCGACCGACTGGAGCTCGTGAAGCACGAACTGCGGAATTATGATGACTCCCTCCAAAAATCCTGTGCTGGCCACGTCCAGGATCCTTCCGTCAATAATCACGCTCGTGTCCAGGATTTTCTTGGGGATCGACCACAGCTGTTCATCGGCGGCATAACCGCCCTCACCGACC
>JAKJGK010000224.1 GCA_022704435.1 Synergistota bacterium
TAATATTGATACGAGCCATGAGTTCAACGCCTCCTCGATATGATGTTGGTTCGCTGACTACATCATAACCGAGGCTTGAGCGAATGGCTCAATTCGAATTTACACCATTATAAGGACTCAATCGTTGAAGGCTGCATCCTGCAATTATACACTTGACGCCGACGAACTTGCCGTCGCGATTTGCTGATATAATTCTTCGGATGGCCTGTTCAACGGGAGGATGCTTTATTGGGAGGGAGATTGCTCGAATGAACGATACGCTCGTAAAAACCGGTGTTTCGGACGCGAAGGATGCCGAGAGCAGGGGCGCCGAGCGGATAACGCTTGTCTTCACCCTTTACGACGAGGACTACGGGCTAGACGTCACCTGCGTGAGGGAGATAGTGCGCGTGCCCCCATTCACGACGAGAGTGCCCAACTCGCCGGAGTATATTCGCGGAGTGATCAACCTTCGCGGCTCGATCGTGCCGGTGTTCGACATGGAGCTCAAGATCGGCATGAAGCAGAAGGAGCTGACCGACGAGGCGCGAATCGTGGTGGTGTCCTGGAACGACAACCTCTTCGGCATCGTCGTGGACTCGGTCCGCGAGGTGTGCACGATATACGACCACCAGATAGACTCGGCGACGAAGCTCAGTACCACGATGGACAAGAAGTACCTGCTCGGGGTGGCGAGGCACGACGACGGTCGCCTGATACTGCTTCTCGATCTGCCGGCGCTGTTCGACTACGATCAGTACCTGGACGAGGAGGCGTAGGGCTCCCGGCGGGCCCCGGGATGATTCGAATCGACCTTCACATGCACAGTACGTTCTCCGACGGAACAATGTCGCCGGAGGAGCTGGTGTCGCGGGGCCGAGCCGGCGGGCTGTCGGTGATGAGCCTCACCGACCACGACACGCTGGACGGGCTCGCGCCCTTCATGTCCGCGTGCGACAGGCTCGGCGTCGCGGGGATACCGGGGGTGGAGCTGTCCGCCGACCATGAAAAGACGCTTCACATCCTGGGTTACCGACTGAACTTCCGGGCACCCGGCGGACTGGGGGAGGCCCTTGAGAGGTTGAGGCGGGGCAGGGATGTCCGCAACGAGCGGATGTGCGAGAAAATGCAGAGCATGGGAGTGGACATCACCATGCAGGAAGTTGCCGCTGAGGCCGGGGGCGAGGTGGTCGCGCGCCCCCACATGGCGCGGGTGCTGATGAAAAAGGGTTACTCTCCCGATATCCGCTCCGCGTTCGAGCGCTACCTGGGGTCGTCGGCCCCGGCCTACGTCAGGAGGGACCGGCTGCCTCCGGCTGACTGCATCCGTCTTATAAGAGAGGCGGGCGGCCTGGCGGTGCTGGCCCATCCGGCTCAGACCACGAAGGACGAGCAGGAGCTTCTCGACATCCTGGAGCGCCTGAAGGAGGCCGGGCTGTGGGGGATGGAGTGCCTGTCCCCGGGGTCGTCACCGGAGCAGGTGTTTCGCTACATGTCGATGGCGGCGGAGTTCGGGCTTTTCGCCACCGCCGGCAGCGACTTTCACGGGGCGAACCGGCCCTCGGTGTCGATGGGGGTGTCGGTGAAGGAGGACTTTCTGCCGTGGGCGAGGCTCGGGGTGAGCCTGAGCCATCCGCGAAGGAGATAATATACAAGTACAAGGAACCTCTGAACAACGCTGTTCCATCCGCCAGGGCGCCTGGTATCGCGGGCCTTGCGACGGGTGAAATCCGCTTGATCAGAGCTTCCGAAATATTATGAACAGGGTGGTGCATGCTGTGTTTCCCGTCGATCTGAAGAGCGACACTGTCACGAAGCCCTCTCCCGAGATGAGGAGGGCCATGTACGAGGCCGAGGTTGGCGACGACGTCTACGGCGAGGACCCGACGGTGGTCCGCCTTGAGGAGGCCGCGGCCGGGATCCTGGGGATGGAGGCCGCGCTGTTCATGCCCTCCGGGACCATGGGGAACCTTGCGGCCGTGTTGACGCACTGCGGCAGGGGGGATGCCCTCATACTGGGCGCGGGCAGCCACATGCAGAACTTCGAGGGCGGCGGAGTGGCGGCGCTTGGCTCCGCGGTGCCTCTGCTGGCGGACGACAGCTCCGGCTGCATACCGCCGGAGGAGGTGCGCGCCCACTGCCGTCCGTCCAACGTGCACTTCGCCCCGGCGCGCCTGCTCTGCTTGGAGAACACCCACAACCGCATGG
>JAKJGK010000225.1 GCA_022704435.1 Synergistota bacterium
CTTGCTGCGGGTGCGGATGTAGTGGACGGCCTCGTTTCCGAGGATCTCCACCGCCTCCCGCAGGGCGTAGCGGAGGTCGTCCGAGACCGAGGCGGCGTGGCGGCGGGACTCTGCCTCCATTCGCTCGAGCAGCGGCTCCCCCTCTGTCGGGCACAGGCTCTCCCTGTGCAGCAGCACGGAGACGGCCTGCAGGGTGGATGTCTCCCTGCGGGAGAAGATCTCGTCGAGCTGGAAGCGGAGGACCCTCTTCTCCCGCCACTTCTCCCTGTCGACGAGCAGAAGCTGGCCGCCGCCGGCGAGGACGAGCCAGCGGGGGGGCTCGTCGCGGGCGAAGATGTGACGCGAGACTATGTCCTCGAGCGTCATGCGTGGGTGGAAGCGCGACGGAGCGCCGTCGCCGGGGTCGGGGAACTGCTCCGCGCCGAGGTTGGACGCGAGCAGGTCAAGGCCGTCGTCGCTCGGTCGGACCTCGACGCACCATAGCAGCGGCTCGCCGGACGGGCGAAGCACCTCGGCGAGGACTGGGAGGAGGCTCTTGTCGCCGAGCTCGCGCGTGGAGATGCCGGGGTCGTAGCCGAGGGCGGAGAGGAGGTCGCAGAGGAAGCGGCGCTGCTCATCGAGGCGGTCGCGGGGGTCCCTGGCGCGGGCGACTCTGTTGCGCATCTCGAAGAAGGCGCCGGAGAGGGAGTTCAGCCTGGACCAGGGGGTCCTCCATCCCGGTTCTCCCTCGGCCTCCCTCCTCCTCCACTCGGATATGCTGCCCTTCATGTCGCTCTCGATGAGGGCGGCGAGGTAGTGCCCGGTGAAGAACTCGTTCTCGCTGATTATGCCTGTCAGGTCGGCGGCCATGTCAGTCCTCCCCCTTGATCACCGCGAGCACCTGGATGTAGGGCTCGGGCCGGGTCGTGAGTGTCTCCTCCACCCATTCTAGGTACTGGTCGAACAGGGCGTCTATGCGCCTGGTCTCCCTCGCCCTTCTGCTTTTCGCTATGGCCTCCGGCTGGGCCTTTCCCTCCATACTGCGCTCCAGTCGGTCGTGGTGTCGGGCGCGCAGCCTCTCGAGGTTGCCCTTCTCGGCCTGGAGGCGGGGGGCGATGCTCTTGACGAACTCCTCGCGGCGGGCGAGCATCCACTCTATGCCGACCCTGACCGCCTCGTGCAGCAGGAGATCCAGTCCCTCCGCGCAGCCGCCGGTGTTGTGCCAGGGTTTCTCGGCGATGTTGACGAGCTTGAGCACCCGGTCCAGCTCCTCTATTCCGTCGTAGCGACGCCCGTCGAAGCCGACTGCGAACCAGCGGTGTATCAACGGGTGTCCCTTCCTGTTGGGGATGAGGCCGGAGAGGAGGAAGAGCCTGCGCCCGCGGGGCAGGTGGTCGGGGAGGGTTATGACGGGGGCCTCGTGGCGCTTGAAGGAGGTCAGCACCTTGTCGTTGACCCACTCGACCACCGGGTGGAGGGGCCACAGGTACTGCTCCTCGGGCCAGGACTCCTCCGCTACGCGGCTTCTGAGGATCTCTCGCCTCATGCGCTCGGTCGACGTGGTGAGTCGGAAGAGACCGTCCTCGGGCCAGATCTCCCCCGGGAGGCGGGAGTAGCGGCGCTTGAGCTCCTCCGGGGCGACGAACTCGAGCGTTCCCTTTTTATGGTCGATCTCCCTCTGGATGTTGAGGCCGGATGCGATGTGGTTCAGCGCGGCCTCCATGTAGGCGAGGTCGTCACGGAACAGGGAGACTGGGGCGGCTGTCTCGGGAGGGTTCTCGCGCTCGTCCGGCAGGTCGTCCTTCATGAGGCTCTCGAACCAGTCGTCCTCGGCCCGCATCTCCCGCTCGGCCTCCTCGGCGGTCCTGCCGGACTGGATAATGTCCATCGTCCAGATCTCCTCCTCCTTCTCGTCGTAAAGCCCGAGGAAGACCGACGGGTCGCCGATGTTCCTCGCCGCCTCGTCATCCTTTCGGATGAGGAGCTCGAGGATGCGGAGGTCGCCGCGGATGCGCTCGTTCGCGGTCTCGGTCACGAGGTAGGCTATGAGAGGGGCGCTGGTCTGGCCGTACCTGTCGATGCGGCCGTTCCTCTGCTGAAAGGTCATGAGGGACCAGGGGGTGTCGAAGTGGACGAGGCGGTGGCAGAGGTAGTGGAGGTTGATTCCCTCGGACGCCACGTC
>JAKJGK010000074.1 GCA_022704435.1 Synergistota bacterium
CCGCCTGCCGCAGCTCTCGCCGCCGGCGCAAGGGCGAGCAAAAACAGCAACATCACGCACAATACTCTCATCGTCGATCCTCCATTTCTCCCGGCCCGCGGAACGGTCGCCGGGCGCGTTCGCATGGCTGTCGGCCGCTTCTGTATCGGCACGACCCGCCCGGTGCTAGAATAGCGTGGACGAGTACCATCCAAGGAGGAGGAGAATGCCTGTCATGAAAGAGACTTCTGTCGACCTGTACTTTTTCTCCGGTGCCGGCAACACCCTGCTCGCCGCCATGCACGTGGCGGAGGCCCTGCGCGGGGGAGGGGTGGAGGTCAGGATGCACCGACTGGAGAAGGGGACCCCGTCTCCCGCGGAGGGGGCGGCGCTGGGCGTGGCCGTGACGACCGCCTGCTTCTCCACCTACCCGTTCGCCTGGGAGGCCTTGCGCAGGCTCCCCTACGGGGCGGGGAGGAGCGCCTTCGGGATCTCCACCATGGCGGGCTACTCCGGCGGGCTCAGGGGGCCTCTGCGCGCCCTGCTGGAGGGCAAGGGGTACGTCCCCGTAGGTTACGCGGAGTTCCTGATGCCCACCAACTACGGCAACGTCGAGATCCCGGAGGAAAAGAACCGGGCCAGGTTCGCGGCCTGCCGAGAGAGCGCGGAGAAGTTCGCGCGTCGGCTGATGGACGGAGCGGCCGAATGGCGCCGGGGGGGACCGCTCTCCCCTCTGTTCGACCTGCTCGGCCGCAGGAGCAGCTGGCCGTGGCGACTGATGAGGCGAATGTACACTCTGAAGGTCGACGACAGAAAGTGCATACAGTGCGGCAGGTGCGTGCGCCTGTGCCCGACGGGCAACATCGTGATGAACGGCTACCCGCGCTTCCTCGACCGGTGCGTCGTCTGCCAGCGCTGCTTCGCCTTCTGCCCCACCGGCGCGATTAACGTCCCCGGGAAGAGCTACAGGCAGTACAGGGCGGTGGAGTACGAGACCCTTACATCCTCCTCCCTGTGACGGTCGGCCCCGCCCTCCCCGTCCGGGGCCCGGCGGGGCCGCTCCATCCTACTCCCAGTTTGTTATGTCCCTCGCGGCCCCCTCGCCGCCCTCCTCGCCGTCGGGCCCCGGCGAGAACAGGTCGAACTCCGAGTGATCCCCCGGCATGCGGTAGATATACGCGTTGCCCCAGGGGTCCACAGGCAGACGCCTCACGTACCCCCCCTCGCGGTAGCGCTTTGGTTCGGGAGGGGCGGAGGGCTTGCTAACAAGGGCCTCAAGCCCCTGTGCGGTGGTCGGGTACATGCTGTTGTCCAGCCTGTACATCTCGAGGGCCTGCTCTATCTCCCTTATCTGGACCGAGACCGCGGTCCTCTTGGCCTCCTCGCCCTGGCCAACTATCTTCGGGGCGACCAGCGCGGCCAGAAGGCCCAGTATAACCACCACGACCAGGACTTCGACCAGCGTGAAGCCGCTTCTCTTCCTTGCGCGTTGGATCATCGTCATTCCTCCGTTTCCTTAATGACCTCGCCGGCTCATCCGGCCAGCGACGACAGCTCGAAGATCGGGAGCAGTATGGCCAGCACCACGAATCCCACCGAGAACCCGAGGATAAGCACCATCGCCGGCTGGACTAGGGTGGAGACCCGCTCCATGCTCTCCAGGGCCGCCTCCCAGTTCATCTCCGCGACCTGCCTGACGGCCCCCGGGAGGTCGCCTCCCATCTCGCCTATTCGCAATATGTAGATAACCTCCTCCGGGAAGGTCCCCTGCTTCTCAAGGGCGCGGTCGAACCGAAACCCCTCCTTGACCAGCTTGGCGGCCTCGAGCCAGCGCTCCCTGTTCGCATCCATCGAGGAGGCCATGTTCAGGGCCTGCACCAGGGGTATGCCCGCCGACAGCAGGGTGCCGAGGTGAGACATGACCAGGGACAGGGTGATGCTCTCGCGGACGCGCCTGAACACAGGAAGGGCGAACTTCCTCTTGCTGCGCCGCATAAAAAAGACCGCGACCGCGATCAGCAGCAGCAGCGGGATTCCCCAGGAGCGCAGAAACGCCGTGATCGCCAGCAGTATTCTGGTCGGGAGCGGGAGCTGCTGCCCCATGTCCGAGAAGAGCTCGGTCAGCTTCGGGACCACGTAGGTCAGCAGGAAGGCCACCACCCCGACGCCTATGACGGACATCGCCACAGGGTAGGTAAGGGCCGACCTGATCTTGCGGTGCTGCTTGTCCTCCACCGTGTACTGGCGCGCGACCTGGTTCAGCACCTCGCTGAGGGCCGACGTGCGCTCCCCGGACTCGACGATGCGTACCAGGTCCTCCCTGAACAGGCCGGTCTCCTGCAGCGCGGCGGACAGCCGCTTCCCCGCCTGCACGCTCTCGTGCAGGTGCAGGCACGCGCCCGCCACCCTCCTGTCGGACGAGTGGCGGCCCAGGAAGCGAAGCGCCTCGGCCAGCGGGATCCCCCTGTTAAGGTAGGAGGCCAGCCCCCGGCAGAAGAGGGAGTGGTAGGACAGGCTGAACACCTTTCCCCTCTTCACCGCCTCTGCGGCGACCTCGGAGATATCGACCGCCACGAGGTTCTGCTCGGCCAGCAACTCTCCGGCGCGCGCCCCGGACGGGGATTCGACGACGCCTTTTCTCAGCTTGCCCGACGAGTCGTAGGCTGTGTAGCGATAGGACGGCATCTATCGTCCTCCCCCATCGTCGTCGGCGAACTCCGTGGCCGACACGACCCGCAGCAGCTCCTCCGGGGAGGTCCTGCCGTCCCTGAGTGCGTCGAGGCCAAGCTCCCAAAGGGTGCGGAAGCCCATCCTGCGGGCCTCCCCCCTGATCCTGGACTGAGGAGCGTTCGACGCCACCATCTCCCTGAGGTCGTCGTCCAGGATGAACTGCTCGTACAGCCCCACCCTGCCCTTGAAACCGGTGCCCATGCAGGCCTGGCACCCCCTGCCGCGCACTACCCTGTCTATCCCCTCTTTCCTGAACAGGGCCGGGGCGGCGGACTCCTCGGCGCACTCGGGGCACACGGTCCTCACCAGGCGCTGGGCTATCGCCCCGAGCAGAGACCCCGCGGCGAGGTATGGCTCTATGCCCATGTCGATGAGGCGGACCACCGCCGATATCGAGTCGTTCGTGTGCAGGGTGGACAGCACCAGGTGACCCGTAAGCGAGGCCTGTACCCCAATGTGGGCTGTGTCGAAGTCGCGCATCTCCCCTATCATGACGATGTCGGGGTCCTGTCGCAGGATGGAACGCAGGGCGGAGGGAAAGGTAACCCCGGCCTTCTCGTTCACCTGTATCTGACCCACTCCGGGGACTGCGTACTCAATCGGGTCCTCGACCGTGATTATGTTCACGGCGGGCTTGGCCAGCGCCTGCAGTATGGCGTACAGGGTGGTGGTCTTTCCGGATCCGGTGGGGCCGGTGAACAGGATCAGCCCGTGCGGATTCGCGATCAGGGCGTCCATCTTGTCCCTGGAGGCGGAGTCCATCCCGAGCTGTTCGAGCGAGAGCAGCCCCGCCCCCTTGTCCAGTATGCGCAGGGCTATGCGCTCCCCGTGCTGCACGGGGATCGAGTTGACGCGTATGTCCACCGCGCGCTTGCCCACCGTGATCCCTATGCGGCCGTCCTGCGGCGCAAGGCGCTCGGCTATGTCCATGCGGGCCATGACCTTTATCCTGCTGGTCAGGGGGGCCTGCTGGTTCCTCGGCAGGCGGAGCCTGTCGTGCAGCACCCCGTCCACCCTGAACCTGATGAGGACGTCGTCCTCGAACGGCTCCACGTGTATATCCGTGGCGCCGATCTTGAGGGCCTCTCTGAACAGGCCGTTGACGAGCTTTATCACCGGTACGTCGACCGAGTCGCTCTGGACGTCCTCCCTGAGCAGGTCGTCCGCGTCGTCTATCCCGGTCATCTCCGACAGGGTGTCGTCGCCCACCCCGCCGCGCAGGTCGTACAGGCGCCCCAGCATTGCGTCTATGGACTCGCGGGGGTGCAGCTCCCAGTCGGCCTCCTTGCCGAAGGACGCGGCCAGCAGCTGGGCGCTCGGGAAGGCCTCGAGCGACGACAGGGCCACCACCAGCCTGCCCTCCTCCTCCCTGACCGGGAGGATATCCGCTGCCTTCAGGGCGTCGAGGCTGACCTTCCCCCTGATGAGAGGGGCTATCTGTTCAATTTCAGGAAGCCTGGATGCGCTCATTCCAAATGCGTCCCCCGTCATTTCGACTGTGTCTTGATCGCTTCGCGGTACTCCTTCTCCATCCGCTCCCACAGGGTCTTCTCCATCACGCTGGGGCCGCGCTCGCCGGCCGCGATCTCGTTCGTCATCGCCGCCGCCTCCTCTGGCGTCTCCAGTATGTACGGGGTGAGGAAGATCATCAGCTCGATCTTCTCCCTCTGCTTGACCGAGCGGGTGAACAGTCCACCCACCAGCGGGATGTACGACAAGCCCGGGACCCGGCTCTTTATGCTCTTCTCCGCCTCCTTGATAAGGCCCCCGAGGATGAGGGTGTTGCCGGACGCCACCATCACGTTGGTCTTGATCTTGCGCTTGGAGGTGACCGGAGTCTCGGAGGTCATCGCTGTCAGGACCTCCTCGACTATCTGCTCGACGTCAAGGGCGACCAGGTTGCCGCTGCGTATCGACGGCGTCACGTTCAGTATCAGGCCGGTGTCCTTGTACTCGTAGCTGTTCTGGACAGAGCTGGCGCTGCTGATGTCCGACAGCTTGCCCTTGAGCTGCGGGATGACCTGTCCGACCTGGAGCTCGCTGGGCTGGTTGTTCGTGCACATCAGGCGCGGCATCGACAGCACGTTGATCGCGTCGAACTTCTTCAGCAGGTCCAGGTAGGCGTACACGAGCCCCATCCCCTTGTACTCGGTCTTCAGCCCGTAGGTGGGGTTGCCCTGGGAGTCGGTGCCGGTCCTGTAGGTGGTCTCCGACTTGGACAGCTCCCGGAACCAGTCGATGACGGAGCCGGGGACCGCGCCGCCCATGTTCATCTGGCCGGCTATGACCGCGTCCCCCGCGACGGAGCCGCCCCATGTGGCCCAGTCGATCCCGGCGTTGTCGAGCTTGGTCAGGTTGACCTCCGCTATCAGACCGCGGATGAGCACCTGCCTAGGCAGGGTGTCTATCGTGTTGATTATCTCGGATATGGTCTTGAATACGTTCGGCGACGCGGCGACTATAAGGCTGTTGGTCGGGATGTCCGGCACCACCGAGGCCACCAGCTTGCCGGTGGCAGCCTGGGCCGCCAGGATCGTCGTCAGCTGCTCGGAGACGACCTTTGCGTCCGCGTTCTTGAGCTGGTAGACGTGAAGCTCGCCGGTCTTGGGCACGACGTCGAGCTCCGCGATTATCTTCTCGGCATGCCGCATCTCGCGCTCCTCGCCCGCTATGACTATCTGCCTGCCGGAGGCGTCCGCAACCACTGCCAGGCCGTAGAGCGGGCCGCCCGGGACCTGGGCCAGCGTGGCGAGGTGCGAGGCAATCATCTCCGGGGTCCCGTACTGGACCTTTATTGTCTTGGAGTTGACTATTCTGTCTGGGCGATCGAGCGCCCTTATCACGCTCAGGGCTCTGTTCACGTCGGTGGCCCGTCCGGTCAGCAGTATGTCGTTTCCGCGACCCACCGACTGCGCCGTCACCGTCTTCCCGGAGGCCTGGATGACGGCCTGCAGTATGAAGTCAGCGGTCACGTAGTTCAGCGGCACGACCTGCGATACGGTCTGCGCCCCCTCTCCGGGGCCGGAGCGGCCGCTCCGCACGTCGCTCTCCGCCGAGGCGCCGGGATCGAAGGGGACAATCTTGCTGAAAGCGCCTACCTTCTGCAGGGTGTAGCCGTTCATCTCCAGCACCGACAGCAGCACCTGGCGCGCGTCCCTGATCGGCACGGGCTTGGGCGATATCACCGAGATCGACCCTTTGACGTCCGGGGTCATGACCAGGTTCTCCTGGAGCAGCTCGGACATGAAGCGGACGAACTTGACCATCTCGACGTCCTGGAAGTTGAACTGGACGTTCCCCGAATCGCGCATCAGGCGCGCCGACTCGAGGAGGGCGAACTCGTCGTCCTCCGGGGGCTTCTCCGCCTCGGGCGCCTGCGCCAGGGCGGGCGCGGCCAGGACAAGAAGCAACAAAAACAGCAGAGCCATCGGGAACCTGACGGTGCGGGTCATTCTGTTCTCTCCTTTGCATTCTTCGAATCCGGAAGGTAAAAGACGAAAGAAACGGCCTCCTTCGCCGGACCGTACGGAACCGGGTCGCTCTGTACGAGGACCACCTTCTTGCAGGTAAAGCCCTCCGGCACACTCTCCTGCCGGTCGAACGCGAACTCGCGGGTCTCCCAGGAGCAGCCGTCCTCCCTGCCGCGCTCGTCCAGCCCCTCGCCGGCCGCCTTGAGCCACAGCGATCTCGCCAGTTCCAGGTTGCGCCGCTCGAAGCGGACGGCCTCCAGCGCCCGAGCGGACATCGCGAGCAGCCTCAGCCCCCCCGCCGACGCCAGTCCCAGTATCGCCACGGCTATCATCACCTCGAGCAGGGTGAATCCCCTGCGGCCTCTCATCGTATTCACCCGCCCGTCACCGGATATTGTAGTTCAGCATCTCCGGCTTGCCGTTCCTGAGGACGTGGACGTCGAAGGTGTTACCCGTCATCAGCGAGTTGATCACGTTGACCACGTCGCCCATGTTGCGAATCTGCACCCCGTTTACCGACTGGACCACGTCGCCCGCCTTCACACCGAGGGAGGTCAGTATGCTCTTCTCGTCGAGCCACTGCACCTCCACCCCCTGGGCCGACTCCCCGTCGAACTTCGGCCTCAGGCGGAACTTCTTCATCTCCTCCAGCGGGTCCATCAGCAGCTGGTTGACCAGCTCCCTCGAGACCGCTCCCTGCTGTCCGGGGCGCGCGGCGGTCACAGCCTGCGAGGAGCTCGACCTTCCCAGGGTCGGTGCCGTCCTGGCGCCGGATGGCCTGCTGCTGTAGCGCAGCAGCACCGTCAGTGAGGACTGCCCCTTCTGAAGAATGATGCGATCCTCCTCGACCGACGCGAGGTCGTACCCCTTTATCTGCCCTCCCTTGAGCACGACCGTCTGGGGCTTCTTGTCCTCCTGTATCCAGACCGAAATGCCCGGGATGGTGCCAGTCAGGCGTATCCCCTCGAGGTCGTAAAGCTCCCCCGCGGTTATCTCCAGGTTGTCGTCCTCGTCCGATCGGGAGCTCGCCAAAAACGGGTCCCCGTCGACGAAGTCCTTCAGGGTGAGAGCCCCGGCACCCGCGCCCTCCTTGCCGGCCTGCATCGCGCGCGGCGCGGTCAGGGCCGCCATGCCGCCCTTAAGCTCCTCCGATGAGAAGTATTCTCCCATCCCCAGCGCGGCCCAGTAGCCAAGCATCGACGAGAAGATGGCCACTGCCAGCAGGCGCAGGCAGAGGGTCATCATCCGCTCCGACTTAAGGTGCGCCGCCAGCCTGACGAACGGTCGGGCCAGCGTGGAAGCTGCGTCTCCGCTCACTTGTCGGCACCCCCCTTCCTGTACAGTCTCCAACCCCCGGAGTCCCCCTTCTGCAGGGGCAGCATCGTCTTCGCGAGCTCCATCAGGTTCGCCCTCTCCCCTGTTATCGTCATGTCCGCGGTCCCGATCTTCATGGACCGGAGGTCGACCGTGAGGTAGCCGTCGAGGTCGAGATCGCCCGCGGCCCTGACGCCGTCCAGCCTAGCCTCGTCCGGGCGCAAACCCACGGTCGCCGAGAACACTCCGAATGACAGAGGCGGCTGTCCGGGCAGGGGAACTCCCAGCGACAGCGAGTTGAACTCAAGCTCTGCCTTGAGGGAGGCCGACAGCAGGCTTCTTATGAAAAGCGGGGTCACGGTCAGGGTCTCGGCCTCCACCGACGCGACCGGCGTGGAGAGGCGGAGATTCTTGACGACCGCCCGCAGCGGGGACTCCATCGTGAACAGGGCCGCCGACTCGAGGGTCGCTCCCCTGTCGTACGCCGCCTGGGCCGCCCTGCGCCAGATGTAGGCGAGCGCGGCGTCCGTGGGGAAGAATGCGTAAAGCGCCGCGAAAAAGAAGACCAGCCCGACTATCAGCGCGGACAGGCCGGACAGCGCGCGCCTCATCACGACACCCCCCCGAGCAACAGGTAGACGGTGAGGGTGCGCATCTCCTCATCGCCCCTGATGGCCCTCACGTCGGCCGAGAAGGTGGTGATACCCCTGCGGTCCATCTCCTGCAGGAAGGTAGCCAGCTTCTCGGACGACAGTCCCTCGAGCGTTATCGACACGGCGCTGCGCCCCCCCCTGGCAGCCGCGCTGCTCAGGCTGACCATGTTGGAACGAAGGCCCAGGTCGCTGACCACGTTCGAGACCACCGTCAGCAGCTCCCCGTCCGACACCGGCTCGATTGCCTCGCCGCCTGGCGAGGCCGAAGCGGCCTTCAGGGCCGAGTATTCTCGTAGCACCGACACGAGGTCGTTGAACCTGTTCCTCTGAAGGACGCGTCTCATGCGGAGGTCGGAGACGTCGCTCCAGAAGGAGAAGGCGGCCCCCCATGCCAGCAGGCCCAGCAGGAAGACGTAGAATGCGCGCTTCTTCCACGACGAGTTGTCGACCCCGCCGGCAACGGCGTCCAACAGGGCTCCGGGGAGCAACGCGGAGAGCTTCACTGCCGGCTCCCCCTCAGCGACAGGGTGAACCGCAGTCCCCCGCCGGGAATCTGCTGAATATCCCCGAGGGTGGCCCTGAACCCGCCGCTGTCGGCCGCCGACCTGAGAGCCTGTATCGACTCCATCTTCTCCGCCGTCCCGGTGACATCCGCCCCTTCGCCTGTGTACCTTAGCTGTTCGAGCAGGGGGAAGTCCTCCTTCCTGTGTTCGCCGTCGTACCACGTCCTTCCCAAGTGGGACAGGACGCGCGAAAATCCGCTCTCCGTCTTTCCCTGGCCGCGCAGCGCGGCCAGCTTCTCCCTGGCCTGAGACAGCGGGTCCACCACCCGCTCGCCCTGGCCGAACACCTCCCTGTACAGGGCCGCCCCCTCGCTGGCGTAGCTCTCGACCGAGGTGCGCAGCTGGAGCAGCAGGGAGTACTGGATCACGCACATGAACAGCCCGGCGACCGCGACCCTTCCCAGGAACTTCAGGAATATCCTCGCGGTCCGCTCGCGGGCCAGAGATGCCGCCAGGGCCGGCCGCGATATGTTCAGCTCCGCCAGCCTCGGGAACTGTCTCACCGTCTCGCGGGCCGACTCCAGGAGCTCACTGATGTCCGTCGAGCGCCACACGTCCTCCAGGGCGACCTCCATCCCCATCGACATCGCCAGAGCTTGCAGCCGCCTGGCCGAGCCGTCGACTCCTCCGTCGTCGGGGCCTGGCGTCAGGCAGCGTATGAACAGCGGCATCCCCTGTTTGAACAGGGCCCAGGCGCACACGTGATCGTCGCGGTAGACCGCCGCGCCGTCGCCGCCGACCGCGCCTGCAAGCGCCAGAGGCAGGGGCCACACCAGGTTGTCCTGCAGCGGGGCGCCCTCACCCTCACCCGGGATCTCACCGCTCCAGACGCACAGGGCAGCACCCTCCGAGCCACCCTTGGTCCTGCCGGTGAACAGGGGCGCGACCTCGACCTCCTCCTCTCCCGACAGAAGGGGCCGAAAGCGCAACGCCAAGGCATTCCTGACGTCGCCGGCCGACCTGAAGGGAAAGGAGAACGGGTGAATCGACGCCGTCCTGAGGGGGTAGAGCAACAGGGCCCCCTGCGACGGGACCGCGCCGTTTCCCCCCTGGGATTCCGACGGGGAGAGAGAGAATAAACCATCCGGGCGTTTAATATAGTATGCGGAGATCTGCATCGGTCCTAACTAGGCTCCTCCCATCGCACGGTCTTCCACAAGAGCGGCTTTCCGTTTAGTATACTCCGAAGCGGGACAACTTCGCCATCCTCGAAGCGCACGTCGAACGAGACCATGAACCAGTCGCTCCTGAAGGAGATCAGGTTCATCAGCTTCGGGACGGCGTCGGCCGGAAAACCCGGCACCGTCGCCAGGTCCGTGATCGACTCTATCGGCTTCTCCTCTCTCCTGGCGATTATCCGCGCCGCTATCTTGCCGTCGAGCCCCTCGAGTATGGAAAGCACC
>JAKJGK010000075.1 GCA_022704435.1 Synergistota bacterium
CTGCAGGCTCAAGGCACCACCCTTCTGTAGCAGACGGTTGTGGATGTCCTCGATAGACTTGAACCACGCGAGCCCGGAGTCGTGAATATGGTGCGCCTCGTCGTTGATGACCATCAATTCGTCAATGTCGCGCACGATCATCCCAAGGTCTATCTGCGAGTCGGTGGTCTTTCCCGTCGGCCGCCTTCCCAGGAAGTAGTCCATCGTGTTCTCGTCGTCGGGAGAGGGCATTGTCTCCTCTCCCGAGTAGACTCTGTGGATGTTCGTCAGGAAGATGTTGCCAGTCGTCCGCGTGACCCGCACCTCGTCCTGCCTGTGCAGCGTCAGTTGAAAGTCGTTCCGCCAGTTTCGCCCGCAGTAGCCGTTGTCGGGCAGAACCGGGTCCTCGAAGAAGATTCGCAGCCCTGCAAAATCGTGGTAAATTCTGTCGAGCACTATGATGTTGGGCGTGATCACCAGGAAATTGCGCGCCAGCTCGGAGCCTGGCTCGTACAGCCTGTGAAAGAAGCTCCACGCCAGAGCCAGGCTCATCACCTTCGTCTTTCCGCTCCCTGTCGCCATCTTGATAACGTAGCGCCGCCAGCTCTCGTCGAACATGCCGGCCGTAACGACGCCGCTGGTATCGAAGCGCATCAGATCGAACTTGTCCTTTGCGCCGACGACGTCGTACAGGTATATCAGAGTCTCTAGAGCCTCTCGCTGGGCGAAGTAGTAACGGAAGTCTCCCAGGATCGTGTCCTTTCCCGGTAGAAGATGATACTCCTCGAACCACCACCGGAGCAGAGATCGGCTCGTATCGCTCGCGCCCCTGTAGCCGCCGTCGCGGAACTCCCTGACTCTGCGGCGGAGCTGCGCCACCAGCGGAGGCATCAGCTTTTCCATCGTGTTTTCGCGCAGCGACTCGTCGGCGGGGAACCAGCGCACCTCGGGGTCGATCACCTCGAAAGGGGACGTGGGGAAGTCGGGATGCAGAGCCATTAGAAATCGCCCCCCGTTGAGATGTCGAGTATCGTCATGGTGTCGTTGCCGAAGATGTCCACCACCTTGACGGCGATCCTTCGGCGTCCGGGAGACACCTCGTGCGCCACGCTCTTCAGCTCAAGCGACCGGTCCTTTCTGGTGCGGAAGCTCTGCCACTCGTTCTCGAAGATGTAGTCTCCCGTCCACTCCTCGCGGATTTCGCCCGTCGCCGGATCCTGCAAGCGGATGATCTCGCGCTTGCCCTCGAAGTCGAAGTCCACGCTCCAGTAGTCAATCCAGTCCGTCCAGTTCCTAGTCAACTGCTCGCGGTGGAAGACACCGGACCTGTCCTTCGTCAGCTTCACTATCTGCCCCTTTTCGACGACGATCCTGGATCCCGCTTTTGCGCTCCTGCCGAGAGCTTCCTCGGCCAGGGCGACGCTCTCCTGCGAGTAGAAAACCGAGAAGTCGGTCAGCTCCACGGCCACTGCCGTCGGCTTGCACTTTTTCCCCTGTATGATGTGAGGCTTCGCCTCTATGTAGGCCACGTCGTGGAAGACCACCTGATTCTTCTCCACGGCGCGCTTGTCGAAAACCTCCGCCGGAATGAACTTGGGGGAGATGTCAATCCCCTTGCTCCGTGCCTCGTCCAGCGCGTTGGGGAAGAGACCCATCTCGAACTCGAACCCGAGGATGTCCACCCTTGTGATGCGCTGCTTGCGGCATTCGAGGATGATCTCCTCGACGAAAAGCCGTGTCACCGGAAGGTTCACCGGGCCTATCGCCACCAGTCGCCCGGCGCGCTTGCCGTGGAAGCATTCGAACTGAGATACCGGCTCGGCGCCGTAGGCCCGCAGGATGAGATCCAGGAAGGCGGACTCCTTCTCCGCCATCTGCGCTCGCTGCTCCTCCTCGCGAAGGTTCGGGTTGACGCCGATGAAGTGTTGCCTCTCGTACCTTCCAAGGTTGAGAATCTCAAAGGCCCTGTAGTTGCCGCCCTCTTTCTTAATCTGCCGCTGCACTCCGATCATACGCTTGCGGGTGGTGTGTATTGCGAACTTGCCGAGGTCCGAGCAGATCCACCTGCGGCCGAGCTTCTCGGCGACCGCCGCAGTGGTGCCGGAGCCGCAGAAGAAGTCCGCGACGAGATCGCCCTCGTTGGAGGAGGCCCTGATGATGCGCTCGAGGAGGGCTTCGGGTTTTTGGGTGGGATAATCAAGCATTTCATCTGAATTGCCCTGTAGATTATGAATGTCATCCCAAAGATCGTTCGCTATTTTCCCTTCAGATTCTCTTTCATTCCAATAAGCCTTTTCTTGAAGAGTTCCGCCGCCAAGGAAAATCCGGTTATCATTTTCTAAGGCTTTCAGTTTTTCAAATTTCATTCGCCAACCCTTTTTTGGGCATGGCCAAATCTTTCCGTTATTATCGATGTAATCATAGGTTGTTTCTGGCCCGGGGTTGCCTGTTTTTTGCATGGGGAAAAAACGATAACGGCCACGGCCATCGTTATCGTCCATGTTATACATTGCTAACGTTGATATGGCTAATGGTTTGTAAACAGGATTCAATGTATATTGATTTGATTTGGTAAACCAGAAAATTGAGTCGGTGTCTCGCGGATAATTCCTAGATACTGTCTTACCGCTGGAACTTCTCTGCCATATAATTTCATTATGGAAATGATCAGTGCCGAACACATCGTCAAGCACTAAACGAAGGTAGCCGTTGAGTCGCGTATCGCAGTGCACATAGATGCTTCCGTCTTCGGCGAGCAGGTCGCGCATAAGGATCAGCCGCTCGTAGATCATCGCGATGAAGGAGTCCGCGCCCCTCCCCCAGGTGTCTCTGTAGGCTATCTCCTCGAGGATGTTCGGCTTCTTGGTGAATGTGTCGCCGCCAATCTCTATGTCCATGGAGAAGTCCGCGCCCACGTCGAAGGGCGGATCTATGTAGATCAGCTTCAGACCACCCTGCGCCTCTATCTCCGATCGAAGCGGGCCGTTCTTGAGCGAGGACAGGATCAGTTTGTTGTCCCCCCAGATAAGCTTGTTCGTCCAGCCTTTTAGCTGGCGACCTCTGGCGTCCAGGCTGAAGAGGAGCCCCTGCTTCTGCGCCTCAGAGGGCTTCTCAGCGCGCGGCTCGTCTACCTGCTCGATGGTCTGGAAGGGGAGGACGAGGCTGCACACCTCGTTTGTCTTGCCGTTCCAGACCAGCTCCACTTCTCGCCTGTCCTCGAACAACAGAAAGCGGTACTTGTCCGGGAGAGGTTTCCCCGCCTCGATGAAGCGGACTATCTCCTGCTTTTCCTGTTCCGTCAGCCTAGGCATGGCACACCTCGCTTCGCGTTTTCTCGCGCGCACTGGCGCGGCGTGTTCGCGGAACGCCTCGATCGAATATAATGGTATTTCGGTATCTTCCGATGTCGTCATTATTATAATACCAAAACAGAGCCGGTAGCGGCCAGCAACGGGGAGACAGCATGAAATACCAGCCGCCTTGCACGATAACCACCGAAATTCTGAACCTGGTCGCGGCGATAAGCGAGGCGACGGGGCGAGTGGACGCGTTTGCGGATCGCGAGCGACCGTTGCGCCTGCGTCGAATCAATCGCGTCCTGACCGTTCGCGGCTCGCTGGCCATCGAGGGCAACACGCTCGGCGAGGCGATGATCACCGCGATTCTCGAGGGCAAGCGGGTGGCCGGCCCTTCCCGCGAGGTTCGGGAGGTGAAAAACGCCCTGGCCGTCTACGACCGGGTGCATACATGGAGACCGGAGTCTGAAAAGGACCTGCTTGAGGCGCACCGAATCATGATGGACGGCCTTGTCGACGAGGCGGGGATGTATCGGCGCGGGGGTGTGGGGGTGATGGCGGGCCCGCGGGTGATTCACATGGCGCCTCCCGCGGGCCGGGTGGCGCGTCTCATGGGGGACCTGCTGGGCTGGCTGACCGTGACCGATGTCCACCCGCTCATCGCCGGTTCCGTCTTTCACTACGAGTTCGAGTTCATCCACCCCTTCGCCGACGGCAACGGCCGCATGGGGCGGCTGTGGCAGAGCCTGATCCTCTCCCGCTGGAACCCGTTGTTCTTAGACATCCCGGTGGAGAGTCTGGTCTTCGAGCACCAGGCCGAGTACTATCGGGCGATCGAGGAGAGCACGCTGCGGACAGATTCCGCGCCTTTTATCGCCTTCATGCTGCGGATGGTCCTGGACGCAATAACTGCGTTCACCCCCCAAGTCGCCCCTCATGTCACCCCCCAAGTCGCCGAACTGCTGGCCGCGTTGGACGGCGAGATGAGCCGCGAGGAGCTGCAGGTTGCCTTGAAGCTCTCGGACCGCAAGTCTTTTCGCGAACGTTATCTCAAACCCGCCCTGGCAGGCGGCCTGATCGAGATGACCGTCCCGGACAGGCCCAGGAGCCGCCTTCAGAAGTACCGGCTCACCGGCGGCGGGCGTCGATGGATGGAGCAAAGGTGAGCGCGGGAATGATCTTCGACGAGGCCTCTCGCTCTACCGGATGTCGGCCCGGGGGGGATCATCGAGCACGGGTTCAAGTGACAGGGCGCTGTGCGGACGGCTCTTTGCGAGTTGCACCGGCCGAAGTGCCAAGGACTGCGTTCGGGCCTGTCGGGTCTCGGAGGGAAAGTTGACAGGGAAAGCAATAGCTATATAATAAAAATGTCATAGCGTTCTAAAAATAGCCGAGAAATCTTCGAGATGCTTAAGCTATTAAAAATATATTGGCAGAAATTGGTCATTACTTTCACAAGCGCTAATAGGTCTTATTTGACACGGAAGGCGCGAGTAGTCTCCTAAACAGGTCGTTTAGCTTAATCAGTGGCACAGTGATAAGCCTTGAAGGTTTTAGCCCGACGTTCGAATGCCGCCGGTCGGTTGCCCTTTGGATTCTTATGAATCGAATGTGTATTCCGCGATGCTGTGCAGCTTGTAATAAATACTCGACAAGAGGTGGTACTCATGACGGGAAAAGAGTTTTTCAAGCGGAAGAAATACTTGATGCCGGCCGCCTTCCTTCTTTTGCTCCTCCTTCTGACGACCGGGGCCGCGATTGCGGCGGAGAAGCCGGTGCTGGAGGCGCCGATTGTTATCACTACGTGCGGGCAAAGCCCGGGAGCGGTCATGTTGAAGATGACTCTTATGCATTCCAAGATAACTCCTGTCGAGAGTAAAAATACCATGACGACGGAAGACTTGATTGGTAAAGGGTATAAAACTCTAATGATAACGACGGGCACCAGCGGCAAGGGCATGGGGGCGGCGGGTACGGATGTGAACAAAGAGATCGCGCGGTGCAAAGAGCTGATCAAGGCCGCAAAAGAAGAGGGAATGGTCGTCGTCACGGCTCATATCGAGGGCATGGCCCGCCGGACCGACAGCTCTGACCAGGCCTCCATAGAAGAGATAATTCCCCTCGGCGACGCCATACTGATAATTTCCGGCAGCAATCCGGACGGTTATTTTACGAAGTTGGCGCAGGACAACGACAAGTACCTTGTCGAGGCCAAAGACGCCCTCGCCATAGGCGAAACTTTGAAGGAACTGGCCAGGTGACGACGGAGCCCCCGGTTTTCCAATCGGGGGCCTTTTTTTGCGAGTCTTCGAGTCTCCAAGAAAGGAAATCACAGCATGTTCGCACACTCCGGGCTTGTTTTGCTTGTAATATGCGCGGCATTCTTTCTTCCGAAAGTATTAAAGTTAAGCACCGAGCTTTCGATGCTCATCGCGGCCATCGCCGGAGCAGCCGCTCACTCGATACTGATAGCCGTCACCGACTCCCCTCATGACGCTGTTCCTCTGATCCCCGTTAGACACATTGTCGAGGGCGCTTTCACATACTTCGACGTTTGCCTGATCTTCCTCACCGCCACTTTTTTCATGGCCCTTCTTCGCGAGAGCGGGGGAGTCGCATTCATCGTCCGGAAAATCGTGTCCACTTTCCATGCAAGGAGGACGGTGTGTCTTCTACTGCTCACCTTCGTGCTGTTAATACCGGGTGCTCTTACCGGTTCGGGCGCGACGACGGTTTTGACCGTTGGAGCTCTTGTCGGCTCGGTGCTCTCGGCTATGGGCGTGGACGAGACCAGGCGAATCGCGATAATTTTCCTTGGCGCTGCCATGAGCGCCGCCGCCCCCCCCATAAACCTGTGGGCGATGATGGCCGCCGCCGGCGCCAACATGCCTTATGTCGGGTTCGGGAAGCCGCTTCTTGTCCTCTCTGTCTCCGGCGCCCTCTTCTCGATGTTCTGGCTTGCGGGTAGGGGCGAGTCAAAAATCGATCTCAAGGCGGTTCTCGCCGAACTGCCCGAGGTCGAAGAGGGACAGAGCTGGTTAAGGGTGGCGCTGCCCTTCGCGCTCCTGCTGGGCCTTATACTGGCGGGGCGAATCTGGCCGTTCTCAATGCCTGTATTGGGGCTGCCATTGATCTTCATGATATCCTCCTTCTTAGTGGTGATACTCAGCCCAAGGCGCTTGAATATCTGGTCGATCGCCTGCTCCACCGTTCACAACCTCTCCACTCTCGTGGGCATAATGATCGTTGTGGGCATCCTCATACAGGTCATGGCCCTCAGCGGCGTTCGCGGACTCATATCCCTCGAGGTGGTCACTCTTCCGTTGGGTGTTTTGTTCGCCACGCTTTTCATCATCCTTCCCCTGTCGGAGGGGCTGGTGCAGTACGCCGTGGCGCCTCTGATCGGGGTCCCGCTCATCATGCTTTTCAATATGAGAGGGCTTGATCCCATAATAGCCCTGTCCGCCATGTCCGTTATATGGCCGCTGGGCGACTGTCTTCCGCCTACCGCCGTAGTCGGGAGGGCGGCAGTTTTGGAGCTGGATTACCGGGGACGGTACTACCTGGACTTCGTCAGGGCGTGCCTGGTACCAATGGCATTTATCGCCCTGACGGGGACTCTGTTTTTGGTGTTCAGCACAAAGCTTTCCTTTTTGGGAGGGTAGGTAGAATGAGCATGATGATCTTAAACTCGACTGTTTTATGGCTATATCATGCCATAGTGCTTTTCTTCGGGGGAGCGGTCGCGTACAACCTGTTCAAGACAAAAAAAGCCCAGGAAGCCGTGCTTTACAGCATTATTCTTGTGCCGTTCGCCCTGAGACTCCTTCAGCTGAAATAGAAGCGAGGTTCCCTGATGAATATCAGTCTGAAAACCGTAAAAATCGTGTCTTTGGCGGTGTCGGTGGTATTTGCGGGCATTGCGGGGTTGGAGTTCTACGAGCACAGGCATTTCCGGGAGGCGGTGGTGCCTTCTCCTAATCTCGACGAGGTGAAAAAGCTATCCGACTACGAGCCCAGCCTGAAGGATTCTGTCAATGACAGCAACGTCTATGTGTTCGACAGCGGGGTGCCAGGCGGCACGGCCCTGATCCTCGGGGGGACCCATCCGGAAGAGCCTGCCACGAATCTGACCGCCTCTCTCATTGTCGAAAACGCGAAGGTCGAGGAGGGCCGGCTTATCGTCGTCACCAGGGCGAACAGGAGCGCCTCCACCTGTTCGCGCATGGGCGAGGCCTACCCGGCTTATTACAGCGTCAAGACGAACTGGGGCGAGAAGAAGTTCCGAATGGGGGACCGCTGCAGCAACCCTCTGGATTCGTGGCCGGACCCCGAAGTCTATCTCCACTACCCCAGCCGCCAGATGCTGGCCTACATGGACATAAGGAACCTCAACAGAACATGGCCCGGGCGTCCTGACGGACTTCTGACCGAGCGCACCACATGGGCGATGACTCAGCTCATACGGCAGGAAAAAGTGGACATAGCCATCGACCTGCACGAGGCCGAACTGGAGTATCCCGTGGAGAACACCATTGTGACGCATGAGAAGGGCGAGTCCATAGCGGCGATGACCTCGATGGTGCTGACCGCGGAGCTATTCGAAGTGCCGCTGAGCATGGAATTCTCTCCGAAGGCTCTTCACGGACTCTTTCACAGGGAGGTGGGGGATCATACAGAGGCCATCTCCCTGTTGGCGGAGGTGGCGGAGCCGATGCTCGACCGCATCCGTGGCATCACGGACGAATACCTTCTCATGACTGGCCGGGACGAGTTTGTAATGAAAGCCGGAGAGCACAAGCTGCTCTATGCTCCGATCGATGAGCGGGGCTGGCCCATAGATGTCAGGGTGGGGCGCCATTCCTCGACCGTCCAGAAAATCCTGGAATTCTACTCAATGGAAAACCCGGACCGCGCCGTGGTCATCTCGGGAGTGCCCGGCTACGGCGAAGTGATAGAGAATACCTTGGGCGCGTATTTTCACAATCCGGAGGAGGCCCCGGAAGGCAGCGTCTATTTCGATTAAAAGGGGGTGGGCAAGCCGTTATTCAGAAGAAAAGGAATTTTTTCGGATGTGGCAGGAATTCGGGAGCCTTGGCGGAGACTGTGTACATTGACGAAAAGAAAGGATGGTAGAAGTGAGAAGAACTCGTAGTCTGGCGGCTATAGCATTTTGCGGGGTTCTGTCGATGATCTCGATGGCGACGGGAGTCTGGGGCTGCACCGACATCGTGGTGGGGAAGGACGCCTCCGTCGACGGCTCTGTTATCACATCGCATACCGCGGACGGGGCTTTTTATGATGCAAGGGTGCGCACCATCCCCGGTCAGACCTTCCCGGCTGGAAGCATGGCCGACGTCTTCTGGAATATCGGCATGGACGAGGATTCCGAGCCTGTAAAAATAGCCGAGATCCCCCAGGTCGAAAAAACATACACCTATTTCCACGTCGGCTACCCCTTCATGAACGAACATGGCGTCGCAATCGGCGAGACCACCATCGGGCAGAAAGAGGAACTGAAGACTTTCCGTCCGGACGGCAAGGCGATTCTTACCATCGAGCAGCTTGAAGTATTCGGCCTGCAGAGAGCGAAGACCGCCCGCGAAGCGGTCGTCGTGATCGGGGAGCTGGCTGAGAAGTACGGGTTTCTTCCCTCGTGCGGGACTGAAGGCGAGTGCCTGACGATCACGGACGGCGAAGAGGCGTGGATTTTCGAGCTTCGCAGTTCCGGTTTCATGTGGACCCCCGAAAGCGGCAAGCCTGGCGCGGTATGGATTGCGAAGAGGGTCCCGGACGACGGCGTCGTGGTTGTCCCCAACATGAGCCGCATCAGGGAGATCGACATAAACGACACGGACAATTTCATGGCTTCCAAGGACTACATGCAGCTCGCGATCGACCTCGGGCTGTATGATCCGGATAGCGGCAAGCCCTTTATCTGGCAGGAGGTCTACTCCCCTCTGACCGGAAACGACGACTGGTCGCTGTCCTCCATGTGGATTCGCAACAGGCTTTACACCCTCTACAGCCAGATGGACCCGTCCCGCGAGTGGGACCCGCTTGCTGAAACCATGAGTTACCCCTTCGCCGTGAAGCCTCATAAGAAACTGTCAGTCCAGGATGTTATGGAGATGCTTCGGAGCCACATGGAAGGGACCCCCTTCGACCAGTCGGCGGAAGAGGCATGGTATGTTCGCGACGGTGACAAGGCGGTAAAGAGCCCCCTGGCCACGCCTTTTGCCACGAGAGACCTCAGGAAGCTCCTCGGGATTCCCTACAACAGGCCTGTCTCCAAGTGGGACTGCGCGTACAGCTTCGTCTCGCAGGCTCGTTCCGGCTACCCGGAGCCTGTTAAGACCATTCTCTGGTTTGGTTACGACAATCCTCATACGACCTGCTACGTCCCGATCTACTCCGGAATGCTTCAGACGAAGGAGAGCTGGAGGACGTTCGACCGCAACGCGTTCGATCTGGTCAACCGCCGCTACCAGGAGTCGATGGAGGACCTGAAGGCCGTCAGGACTCCTCTCGAGCAGGAATTCGCCGCGCAATCCGCCGAAGTCGACAAAAAGGCGTTGGAGCTGGCGAAAGAAGACCCGGAGAAAGCCAGGGAGTATCTGACCAACTATACGAACGAATGCATGGAGAAGGTCGAAAAGGCCTGGTGGCAGCTCAACTGGACCCTTATCACGAAGTACAACAATAATAAGCAGAACTGACCTGTGCAGACTGTCCTAACGGACTGCGGATTCGGTAAGTACCCGAAAAATGCGGAGCCTCTGGGTTCCGCATTTTTCATAATCGAC
>JAKJGK010000076.1 GCA_022704435.1 Synergistota bacterium
AGGGCCGCGACGTCCAGGGCCTTCTCGACGTGCAGCGGGCGCTTCCTTCCGTCGGGCCCCCTCCTGCCGTAGTCGAACATCCTGTATGTGGTGTTCGAGCTCTGCTGAATCTCGGCCAGCACGATCCCCGCGCCGATGGCGTGAACGGTGCCCGCGGGTATGAACACGACGTCGCCGGGCTCCACGGGAACCCTGCGCAGGAGCTGGTCGAGGGTGCCGTCCGCGATCCGGGCCCGGACCTCCCCGACCTCGGTCTCCCGCTCGAACCCGCAGTACAGGAACGCGCCAGGCACCCTGTCCAGCACGAGCCACATCTCGGTCTTGCCGCGCCCCCCCTCGACCCGCGCCGCGTACTCGTCGCACGGGTGCACCTGCACCGACAGGGGCTCGCGCGCGTCTATCAGCTTTATTATCACCGGCAGCCCGCTCCCCTGCGGCACCCGGCCACCCAGGGCCTCCGGGCGTCGGCTGAGGTATTCGGACAGGGGAGTCCCCGCCAGGGGGCCGTCGGCCACCCTGCAATCCCCGTCCGGGTGGGCGGAGAGCTCCCAGCTCTCCGCGAGGGGCGAAAGACTCGTCCTCTTGCCGAACAACTCCTTGAGTCTCTCCCCGCCCCACAGGTAGTCCTTGAACACCGGCTCCAGTTTGAACATGCCCATACCCCCTAGAACGGCTCCATCACTCGTCGAACAGCTCGGACTCGGCGTAGGCGCACAGGAAGTGGTAGATCCTGACGTGGTGCTCCTGCACCCGGAAGGTCCTGTCGTCCGGGGCGCGCACGCAGCAGTCGGCCACCTCGGCCAGCCTGCCTCCCGTGCGCCCCGTCAGGGCGATTGCGGCGGCCCCGCGGCTCCGCGCGGCCATAAGTGCGAACCGCACGTTATCGGCGTTCCCGGACGTGCTTATCCCGATCACGACGTCGCCCGGGGCGGCGTAGCCCATGACCTGCTGAGCGAACGCGAACCTGCCGTCCGCGTCGTTGGCGAAGGCGGTCAGCAGCGCCCCGCAGCTCCCCAGCGAAATCGCGGGCAGAGCCCCCTGAAGCTCCCCGGCGATCTCCTCCCCCTCGCTCCCCCACAGGCGGGTCAGCGCTGCCCTGTCCGCGTCCGGGAGCGGCCGCCTGAGCAGGAAGCCCTTCATCAGCTCGCCGACTATGTGCTCGCCGTCGGCCCAGCTCCCCCCGTTGCCGCAGACCAGCAGCTTCCCCCCGCGCGAGAAGCTCTCCGCGAGGATCTCCGCGGCGCGGAGGGCGTCTTCGCGCAGGCATTCGAGTTCCCCCCCCCTGACGAACAGCTCCTCGACGATCCCCGCAGTGCGCTCCTTCATCGCGCGCCGCCTCCTTTCCTGGACCGGTACTCCGCGACCGCCAGCGCAGCCATGTCCCCGATCGACTCCGATAGCTCCGCAGGCAGCACCTCGCAGGCTGCGGCGGATCCGGGCAGGGCCTCCCGCCCGATCATCCTCTCGGCCGCGGGCCAGAGCAGGTCGCGACAGCGCGCGAAGATGCCCCCTATCACTATTCTCTCCGGGTTGAAGAGATCGATCAGGGTCGCCAGGGCCCTGCCGAGCATCCCGCCCGAGAGCTCGAAGACCTCGAGGGCGACAGGGTCTCCGTCCCTGGCGGCGCGCGCCGCGGACTCCGCGGTGAGCCCCTCGAGCCCCCGCAGGCCAGGGCAGAAGGACGGAGGCCTGCCGGCCTGGATCTCCCTCAGGGCTAGGGTGCGGGCGACCTGCGCTATGCCTCCCCCGCTGCAGAACCCCTCGTACGAGCCCACTTTCCCGTACCCGGCCGGGCCGTGCGTCTCGGCGCGGACGTGCCCGATCTCCCCCGCCGCCCCGCTCGCCCCCTCGTACAGGGTGCCGTTCAGTACGAGCCCCGCTCCGAAGCCGGTGCCGCACGTGATGAAGATCATGTCGCGGCACCCCCTGCCCGCTCCGTGGCGCCACTCCGCAAGGGCCCCGGCGTCCGCGTCGTTGCACAGCCAGGCCGGCAGCCCCGTCCCCTGCTCGAACCAGGAGACGACCTCTATCCTGTCCCACCCCGGCAGGTTCGGCGGGGAGAGAATCAGGCCCGCCTGGCTGTCCAGCGGCCCCCCGCAGCTTATGCCTATGCCGCAGGCCGAAGCTCTCTCCGGCAGCCGGGCCAGGCAGTCGCGCACGTCATCGAGCAGATCGCCCAGCATCTCCGTTGGCGCCCGTCCAGCGCTCCTGCGCGGCGAGGCCCTGTGCAGCACTCTCAGCGAGTCGCCCGAGGTCTCGCCCAGGCTGACCGCGCACTTCGTCCCGCCGATATCGACCCCGACAGCGTACATCACGCCACCTCCAGTTAGGGCTCGCCCTCGATAAAAACAGCCCCCGTCCGCCGACGGGAGCCGCATCGGTCGTGCCTCTCGGCCCTTGGCGGGGCCTACAGGGTGTCCTTGTTCAGGACGGAGACGCCGGTGTCCACGTAAGCGGGCCCTGCGGGCTCGCCCGCGAGCGCCCTGGCCGCCGCCTTGACGCCCTCGTACCCCATGACGTCGGGGTTCTGCGCCATGGTGCAGACGAGGTAGCCGTTCCTGATGAGGTCGAGGATCATGTTCGACTTGTCGAAGCCGACTCCCACGACCTTGCCGCCGGCCTCCTGGATCGCGTTGCCGGTACCCACCGTGGAGCCCTCGTTGGCGCCGAACACGCCCACACACCCCTGGGTGATGTAGTTTGAGGCTATATCCTTCGCGCGAGCGGCGTCGCCGTCGCAGTACTGGGTCTCGAGTATCTTGAACGCGGTCCCCTCGAAGGCCGCGCGGAAGCCCTTCTCGCGGGCGACGGTCGATGCGGTCGCCGCGTTCACGTTGACTATGCCGATGTCGCCCTCGGTCACGCCCGCGGCCTCGAGCGCCTTGAGCATCTCCCTGCCTGCGGTCGCGCCGGCGGCCTCGTTGTCGGTCGCGAGGGTCTGGATCGCGGGGAAGTCGGCGGGGGAGTCGACGTAGATGATCTTGACCCCGGCGTCGGCTGCCTCCTTGAGGGCCGAGCTGATGGCGGTCGGCCCGTTGGCCGCCACGAGGAGCACCTCGGCGCCCGCCGCGACGGCGTTGTTGACGGCCTCGATCTGCTTGGCGTCGTCCTTGACGTCGGGCGCGAGCCACTTGTAGTCTATGTTGCCGAGCTCCGCCACGGCCTTCTCGGCCCCGGCGTTGACTGTGACCCAGTGCTGGTCCATCTGGTCCATCGTAATCAGGTACACCTTGTGGTTCTCCGCCGCCGCCGCGCCCGCGAACAGCCCCGCGACCAGCAGACACCCTATGAACAGCGCTGTGAACTTTCTCATTCCAACTCCTCCTTGATATTCGTGTTCTTCGAGGCCGGCCCCCGCCCGACGAGGGGGCCGCCCTAAATCCTCGCGCCCGCTCCAGGGGACGCCCTAAGCCTTCGCCTCCCCTCCCGCGTCCCTCTTTCTGCGGCGCCTTCCGCTCCTGACCAATACGTCGAGCAGGACGGATACAACCACTATCGCTCCTATCACGATGTTGCGTATCGCCACCGGCGCGCCGGCGAACTGGAGCCCGTTCTGCAGCACTCCCCAGATCGACGCGCCCATGACCGTGCCGAGCAGCAGACCCTGCCCTCCGAGGGTGCTGACCCCGCCTATGACGGACGCCGCCACCGCGTACAGCTCGTACATGTTGCCCGCGTCCATCGTCCCCATGCCGCTGGTGGCGCATACTATCAGCCCCACCACGCAGGAGCAGAAGGAGCTGACCATGTAGGCGGCGGTCGTCGTTCGGAACACGTCGACACCGGACAGCCGCGCGGCCTCCCTGTTGCTGCCCGTGGCGTAGATGTGGCGGCCGAGCCTGGTCCGCGAAAGCAGGAAGTTGAAGGCCAGCCAGAGGGCCGCGGCTATCCAGATGGTGTTGAACACCCCTCCCAGCCTGCCGTAGTAGAAGAAGTTGCGGAAGCCCTCCGCGGCCTGCCCGATCGAGTCGGTGTTGTAGTTGTTGTTCACTATCTGCGCTATGCCGCGCGCTATCGTCATGGTGCCGAGGGTGGCGATGAAGGGCGGCAGGTTGAACTTCGCCACCAGCCCCCCGTTGAGGACCCCCACCAGCAGGCAGCAGAGGACCGTGGCCGCCGCCGCGACCCATGGGTTCATCCCCCTGGTCATCAGGGTGGCGGACAGCATGCAGCTCATCCCCGTCACGGAGCCTATCGAGAGGTCGATGTTGCCGGTTATCAGCACGTAGGACTGCCCTATGCCTATCAGCAGTATGGGCGCGATCTGCCTCAGCAGGTTGCCTACGTTCCTGCCGGAGAAGAACACCGGGTTCAGGAACCCGAATACCGCGCACATGACCGCCAGCCCCGCCGCGGCCGTGAGCACCTGCCCCATCCCTCTCGCCGTCAGTGCGTGCAGCGCCCGGGAAAGTCCGCCCCTGTCGTCCGTCCTCAATTCAATCTCTCCCCGCGATGAATGATCAGTCCCCGGCGGCGACGCCGAGTTTGTCCTCGAAGCGCGTCGCCAGCTCGAGGATCCTCTCCTGGGTGGCCTCGGCCGCAGGCATCTCGCCGGTGACGCGGCCGTCGCACATCACTATGATCCTGTCCGCTATGCCGAGTATCTCCGGCATCTCGGAGGAGATGAACAGCACGCCCAGCCCCCTCCGCTTGAGGTCGTTCATGAGGTGGTAGATCTCCGCCTTGGCCGCGACGTCTATGCCCCTGGTGGGCTCGTCGAACAGGGCGACGCGAAAGTCGCGGGCGAGCCACTTGCCTACGACGACCTTCTGCTGGTTGCCTCCGGACAGGCTCTCCGCGCTCTGCTCGGGATCGGACATCTTTATGGACAGGTCGCTCGCCGCCCGCCTGACCATCTCCCCCTCGCGCCGACGGTCCACCGCGGAGAGACGCCCCTCCAGCATGTCGAGGTTCGGCAGGGCGATGTTCTCGCGGATGCTGAGCTTGGTGCACAGGCCGTCGTTCTTCCTGTCCTCCGGCACCAGCACTATCCCGGCCTCGATCGCGTCCATAGGCCTGTCTATCCGGACTGCCTCGCCGTCGAGGGTTATCTCGCCGCTCTCCTTCGGATCCGCCCCGAACAGGGCGCGCGTCATCTCCGTCCTGCCGGCGCCCATGAGTCCGGCGACCCCGACTATCTCCCCCTCGCGCAGGTCGAAGCTCACGTCCCGGACCTGCCTGCCGGCGTTCAGCCCCCTCACGCTGAGGATGGTCCTGCCTGGGGAGGACTCTATCCGCGGGAACTTCTCCTTTATCTCGCGGCCGACCATGTTCGCGATTATCTCGGGCATGGTGGTGTCCTCGAACCTGCTCTCGGCTATGTACCTGCCGTCGCGCAGTATGAGGACCCGGTCCACTATGTGCGCCAGCTCCTCCAGCCGGTGGGAGATGTAGATTATCCCGCACCCCTGCTCGCGCAGGGAGCGTATTATGTGGAACAGGTCGGAGATCTCCTTTGAAGTCAGGGCGGACGTGGGCTCGTCCATGATCAGTATCCTTGCGTCGGTGGACAGAGCCTTGGCTATCTCGACCATCTGCTGCTTCGATATGGGAAGGGACCCGACGACGGTGTCGGGGTGAATGTCTATGTTCAGGCGGGAGAGTATCTCCGCCGCGCGCTCGCGCATCGGGCGGTCGTGGAGGAGGCCCGAGCGGGTGACCTCCCTGCCCAGGAAGATGTTCTCGGCGACCGTCAGGTGGGAGCACATGTTGAGCTCCTGGTGGATTATGGCGATTCCAAGCTCCCTGGCCCTCCTCGGGGTCATCTCCTCGATCTCCGTCCCGAACACGCGGATCGTGCCGGCGTCCCTCGTGTATATGCCCCCGAGGATCTTCATCAGGGTGGACTTGCCCGCGCCGTTCTCGCCCAGCAGGGCGAGGACCTCGCCGCTCTCGAGGGTGAGCGACACCCCGTCCAGCGCCCTTATCCCCGCGAACGACTTGCTTACCCGCCTCAGTTCGACTATGTTCTGCGACACGCCGCACCTCCGGTTGCCACTCGACAGGAGCGTCTCCCGCCCCCGTTCGAGGGGGCAGCCCTTACGATTCCTTGACTAGTGTAGCATATCCCCCGGCTGATAAAAAGGCCCCCGGAGGGCAACTCCGAGGGCCTTTCGTCTCTGTCTCTCTGCTATCGGGTCCGCTCGCCGCGGCCTAGTACATGTCCCCCATGCCGCCCATTCCGCCCATGCCGCCGGGCATCGCGGGCTCCTTCTTCTCGGGCTTGTCGGCGACTATGGCCTCGGTGGTCAGGACCATCGCGGCGATCGAGCCCGCGTTCTGCAGGGCGCTGCGGGTGACCTTCACCGGGTCGATTATCCCGGCCTCGATCATGTCGACGTACTCGCCGCTGACCGCGTTCAGGCCGCTTCCGGCCTTGAGGCCGCGTACCTTCTCCACCACCACGTCGCCCTGGTAGCCGGCGTTCTGCGCGATGAGGTGAAGAGGCGCGGTGAGGGCCTTGAGTACGGCCACAGCGCCGGTGCGCTCGTCGCCCTGCAGGGTGGCCACGAACTTCTCAAGCGCCTCCACGCAGCTCACGGGGGCCACGCCGCCGCCCGCCACGATACCCTCCTCGACCGCCGCGCGGGTCGCGTTCAGAGCGTCCTCGATGCGGTGCTTGAGCTCCTTCTGCTCGGTCTCGGTGGCCGAACCGACCTGGACCACGGCCACGCCGCCGACAAGCTTAGCAAGGCGCTCCTGGAGCTTCTCCTTGTCGTAGTCCGACGTGGAGTCCTCGATCTCCTTCTTGATCTGGGCGGAGCGCTTGCGGATCTCGTCGGGGTCGCCCGCGCCCTCGACTATCGTGGTCTCCTCCTTGGTGATGCGGACCTTCTTGGCCTTGCCGAGCATGGAGAGCTCCGCGCTCTCCAGCTTGACGCCGATCTCCTCGCTGACCACCTGGCCGCCGGTGACGATGGCGATGTCCTGAAGCATGGCCTTGCGGCGGTCTCCAAAACCGGGCGCGCAGCTTGTTGACCACGAGGGTCGCAAGGGCCTCGCCCTCGACGTCCTCGGCGATGATGAGCAGCGGCTTGCCGGTCTGGACGACCTTCTCGAGGGTGGGAAGCAGATCCTTGATGTTGCTGATCTTGCCGTCGTGGATGAGTATGTAGGCGTCGTCGAGCGCGACCTCCATCCTCTCGGGATCGGTGACCATGTAGGGGCTGATGTAGCCCTTGTCGAACTGGAGCCCCTCGACCATCTCAAGGGTGGTGCCGACGGTCTGGCTGTCCTCGACGGTGATGACGCCGTCCTCGCCGACCTTGTCCATGGCCTCGGCGATGAGCTGACCTACCGCCTTGTCGTTGGCGGAGATGGCCGCAACCTGGGCGATCTTGTCGCGGTTCTTGACGGGGATGGCCTTCTTCTTGAGCTCGTCGACGACGAGGTCGATCGCCCTCTCGATGCCTGATCGCATCAGCATGCCGTTGGCGCCGGCGGCCACGTTCTTCATGCCCTCGGCGATGATCGCGCGCGCGAAGACGGTCGCGGTCGTGGTGCCGTCGCCCGCGATGTCGTTGGTCTTGGAGGCCACTTCCTTCAGAAGCTGCGCTCCGGTGTTCTCGTACACGTCCTCCAGGTCGATCTCCTTGGCGATGTTCACGCCGTCGTTGGTGATCGTGGGGGAGCCGAACTTCTTCTCAAGGACGACGTTGCGCCCCTTGGGGCCAAGGGTCACGCTGACCGTGTCGGCGACTTTATCGATACCGCGGAGCATCGCGCGGCGGGCTTCCTCTCCGAAAATAAGAATTTTTGCCATTGTATTTTACCTCCTCGTTATGTCGGGCTGTCTCTACTTGTCTATGATGGCCAGGACGTCGCGCTCGCTGAAGATGACGTACTCCTCGCCGTCAAGCTTGACCTCGGTGCCGGCGTACTTGCTGAATATGATGCGATCGCCGACCTTCACCTCGAGCGGGAGCTTCTGCCCGTTCTCGAGCACCTTGCCAGTCCCGACCGCCATTACCTCGCCCTCGGTAGGCTTCTCCTTGGCGGTGTCCGGGAGGACTATCCCGCCCTTGGTCTTCTCCTCGTTGTGCAGCACCTTGACTACTATTCTGTCCCCAAGCGGCTTCAGGTTCATGTGCGTACCCCTCCTAAAGTTGGTTTAGCGTAATACTAGCACTCAGTCGAGTCGAGTGCTAAATTGACCGCAATAGATGATAAGGACGGAGGTGTCGTTTCTCAAGGGCCTTCAGAGGCAAATAACTCGGATTCCAGGGTGATCTATCGTTTGTTCGCGGGTATTCTCCTGTTTGCTGAAGTTTTCATGGATACCTACTTTTTCCAGATCTCCCAGGAGGGGTCAGGGGCCAGAGAAAGGCTGGACCTCTCGCCCCTTTGATACGCCGCGTAGCCCGCCGCGGCTATCATGACCGCGTTGTCGGTGCATCGGTCACGCGGGGGGATGCAGACCCTCCAGCCGGGCTCGCGTCTAAGAGCCTCCCTCAGGGCGCTGTTCGCCGCCACTCCGCCGGAGACGGACACGGAGCGAACTCCGGTCAGGCGCGAGGCCAGGCGCAGCTTGTTCATAAGTGCTTCGGTCACAGCCCTCTGGAACGATGCGCAGAAGTCCTCCAGCGGTATTCGCCCCCCGTCCCTGGTCATTCTGCCGATCAGGGTCGCGGCCGCGGTCTTCAGCCCGCTGAAGCTGAACTCCACCTCCTGGCTGCCCCTCAACGGCAGCGGGAAGTCGAACGCCGCCGGGTCGCCCGACGCGGCGAGAGAGTCGATCACCGGGCCGCCGGGGTAGGAGAGGCCGAGCGCCTTGGCGACCTTGTCGTAGGCCTCCCCCGCGGCGTCGTCGCGAGTGCCGCCGAGGAGGACGTAGTCGCCGAAACCCCTGACCAGGACGATCTCGGTGTGACCGCCCGAGACTATCATGCAGAGAAAGGGGGGGAGCAGGTCCGGAAACGACACGACGTTGGCGAAGATGTGCCCCTCGAGGTGGTTGACCCCTATGACAGGCTTGTCCCACGCCAGAGAGAGGGCCTTCGCGGCCATCACGCCCACCATCAGCGCGCCCATCAGGCCGGGCCCCGACGTCACGGCCACGAGGCCGATCTCGTCGCGCGGCTCCCTGACGCCCGCGCGACGGAGTGCCTCGGCGGTCAGGGGGAGGAAGGCCTCCAGGTGCCTGCGGGCCGCGAACTCCGGGACCACGCCTCCGAACGGCGCGTGGTCCAGCGTCTGGCTGGAGAGCAGCTCCGACCTCACGTCGCGAGCGCCCCGAAGCACCGCGACCGCGGTGTCGTCGCAGCTGCTCTCCAACCCCAGGGTCAGGAAATCCCCTCCGCAGGTCATTTGACGGGGAACTCCAGGTCGGCCCCGTAGTCACCCACCGACACCCTCCTCGCCGCGCCCTTCACGGCGTCGATCGGCACCGCCACCGCAAAATCGCCGGAGAAGTCCGCGGGAAGCTCGCCGGCCGGGACGTAGTGCCTGTTGGTCAGCACGTCGTCCCAGGTCACCGAGTGACTGCCGATCCTTATCGTAGAAAGGTCGAGGTCCATGTTCTTCCTCGTGTGCAGGCGGACTATGAACAGGGCCTTCTTCTTCGTCTCCCTGCCGCCGAAGAAGTAGACGTTGTCCCTGAGCCATTCAGGCGCCGACTGGTCCTTCACGACCGCCTGCGACAGGGGGCCGTCGACGTAGACGAATGTGAACTGGGCCCTGGCCCCTATTATGAGGTCGCCAAGGGCCTCCCCCTCGTACCAGAATGTCGCGCTCCTGCTCTCCAGCAGCGAGTCCAGCTGCGAGGCGAACAGCGGGGAGGCGGCCGACAGGGCCGCGACAAACGCCGCCGCGATGAGCGTCGTGATGCACCGTCGCGTTCGTCGCCGCGAGGCGCGCCCCTTCAGTCCGTCGCGCGGGGCATCCGCCCCGTCCGCGCAACCCCGCCCGCCGGCGCGGACATAGGATCCATCTTCCATAGTGCCGACAGTGCTCATACTCTTTACCTCCATCATCGATTTTCCCGCCCTCCTCGGGGGCGCACCGCCGCCCTCAGCCACCTCCACTCCTGGAATCGCAGCATGGCGGTCATGGCAGCG
>JAKJGK010000226.1 GCA_022704435.1 Synergistota bacterium
CAGCACCATAGCGGAGGCCGGCCAGGAGGTGAAGCAGGCCACCATCGACCTGATAGCGAAGGAGGCCTCCATGATGGACGGGTCCGGCCCCTGGATAAAGGAGCTGGTGCTGCGCCCGATCGGGGGGCAGAGGAGGGACGACAAGAGGATAATCCAGCGCGTTACCTTCGTCAGGAAGCTGCGCGAGGGTGCCAAGGTCAAGCCCTTCGTCCACGGCATAACAAAGGCGGCGCTCGCCACCGACAGCTTCCTCAGCGCCGCGTCGTTCCAGCAGACGGCGCAGGTGCTCGCGGGCGCGTCGGTCAAGGGGGAGATCGACCCGCTCGAGGGGTTGAAGGAGAACGTGATCATAGGGCGCCTCATCCCGGCCGGAACAGGAGTGGAGCGCTTCGCCGAGTCGGTCGGGAGCTTCAGGGGGGAGACCGCCCGGGGGAGCTGAAGCCGAAACTGCTCTTGACACGCATGCTGCTCATTTGGTATTATCCTGCGGTGCTTTTAGCACAGGAGGGGTTTCTGTTGCCTTTGAACGAACTCGCAGCGCCGAACAGGATTGCGGGAGAGCGGCAGGTCAGGCGGATGCTCCAGGAGGACAGGCTCCTTAAGCTCTTCGTGGCCGCGGATGCCGACCCCGCCCTGGTGAAGCGGTTGGAGGAGGAAGCCAGGCTGAAGAACGTCCCGGTGGAGCGAGCGGAGAGCATGATAAAGCTCGGGAGGGCGTGCGCCATATCTCGCGGGGCGTCCGCGGCCGGGTTGTTCGGATAGATTGGACCTGCGCGGCTGGACGCCGCGCAGGTATCTGACAGATCAGGTGGAAGGAGGAAGTTGCGTGCCAACAATCAACCAGTTGATAAGGCATGGACGGGAGGACAAGCGTCGCAAGAGCGACTCGCCCGCGTTGCAGGGGAACCCGGCCCGCAGGGGCGTGTGCACGAGGGTGTACACGGTGACGCCGAAGAAGCCCAACTCGGCTCTGAGAAAGGTCGCCAGGGTGCGCCTCACCAACGGGATAGAGGTCACATCCTACATCCCCGGAATAGGGCACAACCTGCAGGAGCACTCGGTCGTGCTGGTTCGCGGCGGAAGAGTGAAGGACCTTCCCGGAGTGCGCTACCACATAATCCGGGGGACGCTCGACTGTGGAGGCGTGGAGAGCCGCAGGAGATCCCGCTCCAAGTACGGCGCTCGGAGGCCCAAGTAGGGCCCGCGCCGGTTTTGACGACGAGGAGGGGTTGACCAATGCCGCGCAAGGGGCACGTTAAGAAGAAGCTGGCAGTGCCGGACACGAAGTTCGGCAGCCCCGCACTGGGCAAGTTCATCAACAGCCTGATGCGGGACGGGAAGAAGAGCACCGCGGAGCGCATCATGTACGACGCGCTTGACATAGCCGGTGAGAAGCTCCAGGTGGAGCCGTTCGAGGTCTTCAAGAAGGCTATGGAGAACGTCCGTCCCCTGGTGGAGGTGCGCCCCCGCAGGGTTGGCGGCGCCACCTACCAGGTGCCGGTCGAGGTCCCGGCCGAGAGGGCCCAGGTGCTGTCGATAAGATGGGTCCTGAACTTCGCCAGGAACAAGAAGGGAATGCCGATGGCCGACAGGCTGGCCAGAGAGCTGATGGACGCCTACAAGAACGAGGGAGCCTCCATAAAGAAGAAAGAGGACACCCACAAGATGGCGGAGGCCAACCGCGCTTTCGCCCACTATCGCTGGTAGAACCGCCCGAGGCGCCGCACAGGCGCCCTGCACGAAACGAGGCATGGTGTTAACAAATGCAAAAACTTGACATGACCAGGATACGCAACATCGGCATAGCCGCCCACATCGACGCGGGCAAGACGACGACCACCGAGCGGATCCTGTTCTACACCGGAAAGAACTACAAGATGGGCGAGTCGCACGAAGGCCTGGCCACCATGGACTTCATGGACCAGGAGCGCGAGAGGGGGATCACCATATCCTCCGCCGCTACGACGTGCATGTGGCGGGATCATTACGTGAATATTATTGATACGCCCGGCCACGTGGACTTCACCGTCGAGGTCGAGAGGTCCATGAGAGTCCTCGACGGGGCGGTCGCGGTCTT
>JAKJGK010000008.1 GCA_022704435.1 Synergistota bacterium
GCATTGGCCGGGGCGTTTGGCGGGCAGGAGAGGGCGTCGCATCGCCAAGAAAGCGCCAAGTTTACCGGGATGGACAACGTTGTGGGGCGCGGCGGCGCCTTTCTTTGGAGTGCGGCGGCAACGACGCCGCTTTGGCTTTCCAGGAAAGAACTGTCGGGAGGGGCGTGGCAGGATTCGTCGCCTTGGAAAGCGGTGTCGCCGCTGCGCTCTGCCACCGCACTCCACAGAACAGCCGGGCCTGCCAAGAACGGCGGGGCTCGGGCGCGGGGGCCGGCGGTTTGAGGCAGGGAGGTGACGGGGCGGGCGGGGTTTCGCTAAAATGGTGGGCATCCTTTTGGGACACCCCCACACAATGCAGGAGGAGCATGCCATGAGCGAGCGCCATGAGTTTCGGACGGAGGCCCGGCAGCTACTGGGCCTGATGATCCATTCGGTCTATTCGAACAAGGACATCTTCCTTCGGGAGCTGATCTCGAACAGTTCGGACGCGCTGGACAAGCGGCGGTTTGAGGCGGTGAGGCAGCCGGAGCTGCTGCCGGAGGGGACGGAGCTGGCGATCCGGATTGACGCGGACCCGGGGGCGCGAACGCTGTCGGTGTCGGACAACGGGATCGGCATGACGCGGGAGGAGGTGCGCGACCTGATCGGCACGATCGCGAAGTCGGGGACGCAGGAGTTTCTGCGGGCGCTGCGCGAGGCGAAGGACGCGGCGGCGTCCACGGCGCTGATCGGGCAGTTTGGCGTGGGGTTTTACTCGACCTTCATGGTCGCGGACCGGGTGGAGCTGGTGACGCGGCGGGCGGGGGAGGAGACGGCCACGCGGTGGGAGTCGGCGGGGGACGGCTTCTACACGCTGGACGACGCGGCGCGGGAGGAGCCGGGCACGACGGTGACGCTGCACCTGAAGCCGGCGGACGAGGAGGACGGGCTGAAAGACTTCACGAAGGAGTGGGAGATCCGCCAGCTCGTGCGGCAGTACTCGGACTTTGTGGCGTATCCGGTGCGGATGGAGGTGGAGCGGACGGAGCGGGACGGCGAGGGGGAGGGCGCGGAGCGGACGGTGCGCGCGCTGGAGACGCTGAACTCGATGAAGGCGATCTGGCTGCGCGGCCGCGACGAGGTGACGGAGGAGGAGTACCACGAGTTTTACCGGCACATCAGCCACGACTGGAACGACCCGCTGCTGCGGATCCAGGCGAAGATCGAGGGCACGCTGGAGTACCGGCTGCTGCTGTACATCCCGTCCAAGGCGCCGTGGGACCTGGCCTACCGCCACCTGGACAGGGCGCGCGGCGTGCATCTGTATGTGAAGCGGGTCTTCATCATGGACGACTGCTCCGACCTGCTGCCGGAGTACCTGCGCTTCGTGCGCGGGGTGGTGGACTCCGAGGACCTGCCGCTGAACATATCCCGCGAGATGCTGCAGGACGACCCCCTGCTCAGGATAATCAGAAAGAGCCTGACCAGGAGGGTTCTCGCCTCTCTCAAGAAGATGCTCTCCGACGATCGCGAGAGGTACGCGTCCCTCTGGGAGGAGTTCGGGCAGGTGATCAAGGAGGGGCTGGTCTCCCTGGACGGAGGCGAGGCGGAGAACAGCGAGGCGATACTCGACCTGTGCCTGTTCCACTCCACCTCAGGGGACAAGCTCACTACGTTGAGGGAGTACGTCGACTCCATGCCGGAAGGGCAGGAGCACATCTACTACCTCACCGGAACCCGTCTGACCGCCCTGCGCGGCTCTCCCCTGCTCGAACGCTGCCGCGAGGCCGGCTACCAGGTTCTGCTGATGACCGACCCCGTGGACGAGGTCGCCTCGGCCGGGCTCAAGGACTACTCTGGCAGGGAGTTCCGCTCCCTCGAGCTGGCCGACGCCCTTCCCGGCGGGGAAGTCTCGCGCGACGCGGGCGAGCTCACGTCCAGAGTCTCGGCGTTCCTGAAGGAGGTCCTCGGAGACAGGGTGGAGGACGTGAGAGCCTCGAGCAGGCTTACCGCTTCCCCCGCCTGCCTTCTGTCCCCCGACGGGGCGTCCTTCTCGATGGAGAGGATCCTCCGAACCATGGGGAGGGAGGCCCCTTCCCCGAGAAGGGTGCTCGAGATAAACCCTGACCACGAGCTCATCCGCTCGCTTGAGGCCCGCCTCGGCGAGGAGGGGGCGGTCGAGTCGTTGCGTGACTACGCGATCCTCCTGTACGAGCAGTGCCTGCTCGCCGAGGGAGGACACCTGGAGGACCCCTCCCTCTTCGCCAGGAGAGTGGCCGAGGTCATGAGCAGGAGCCTGAGCTGCATGGAGAAGGCGGCCGACAGTTGACCCCCGCCTCTGTAGCGCGGTGGAAGGCCCTGGTCGCAGTGGTGGTGTGGGGAGCGTCCTTCCCCTCCTCTAAGATAGCCGTAGCCGAGGTATCCTTTTATACCCTGATCTGGTTGCGAATCGGGTTGGGTGCAGCTTTCATGGTCGCCTACCTGGTCGTGCGAGGAAAACTCCGCCCCCTGCCGCCTCGAGAAGTCCTGGTGTTTGCCTCCCTAGGTTTTCTCGGCATATTCTTTCATAACTCGATGCAGGCGTACGCCCTTCAGAGTGTCCCGGCCGGCCTGTCGGGCCTGATAATCGCGGCCAATCCCATCGCGATAGCCATGCTCGGCGCTCTCATTCTCAGGGAGCGTCTGAGCGCGCCCAAGATGGTCGGCATCCTGCTGGCGGCCTGTGGAGTGGTGGCCATCATCTCTCACGGGGATATATTCGCGCTGTTCGGGCGCGACTACGCGCTGGGCGAGCTCCTGATGGTGTGCAGCGTCTTCACCTGGGGGCTGTTCTCCGTCCTGTCAAGGAAGGCCCTTCAAAGGACCGCGACTGATATTGGAATGGCCTGCGCCCAACTGTTCGGTTTCCTGTTCGCCACGATCCCTTTCGTCATTATGGGAGGGGCGGCGGAGCTGCCCTCCATCTCGGCGAAGGGGTGGTCGAACATAATCTTCCTCGGGCTTCTGTGCTCGGGCCTGGCATACCTGCTTTGGTACGACGCTCTGAAGGCTCTTCCGGCCTCGGAGGTGGGCGTGTTTCTCTATGTAAACCCGGTGGTGGCTGTGATAATCTCAGCCCTGTTTCTGGACGAGCCGGTCACAGCCTACATGCTCTTCGGTGGACTGCTGGTCTTCTCCGGAGTGTGGTTTGTAAACCGCGCATCCGCTCGCCTGTAAATTTCTGCATTGCTGAAAAGGAGTGTTTCTCATGCGAACAACCACGTCGCCCGCGTCCGGCGGGATCGTCCGCGAGGGTGCCCTAGCGCTCTTCGCTTTCGCCGGGGAGCCGATCGCCTGCGGCTTCCTCGACGAGAGGGAATCAGAGACAGCGCGCCTTCTCTTCGCTCTTCCATCCTTCGGAGGAAAGGCCGGGAGGATCGCGAGCGCGCCCCTGCCGGAGGGTGGATTCTCCTCGATCTACCTTGTGGGCCTTGGAGAGAGAAAGCCGGGCGCGCCTGACGACGACGGCCTGCGTTCGAAAAGCGCGGAGCTGATGCGCCGTTGCCGCTCCGACGGGATCCGCAGGATTACCGCGGTGCTGCCGAGCGTCCCCGGATTCGAGTCCACCTGCGCTGTCGCCGAGGGGGCGGAGCTGGGGGCCTACCAGTTCTCGAAGTACAGGACGATACCGGAGGACGAGAGACTACCCGAGCCGGAGGAACTGGTTATCGTCGACGGAGACGAGGACGGTGCCTCGAGGGGAGTGATGCTGGCCTGCTCGCAGAACGCGGCCCGCGATATCGCCAACGAGCCGGGCAACAGGATCAACCCGGCGGGCCTGGCGAAGATGGCCACGAGGTGGGGGGAGGATTTTGGCTTCGAGACAACGGTGTGGGACTCCGACCGCATCTTGAGCGAGAGGATGGAGGGGCTCTACTCCGTGGGAATAGGCTCCGCTCATCCGCCCCGGTTCATCCACCTTGTGTATCGCCCGCAGGGTGAACCGGCGAGAAAGATCGCGTTCGTGGGGAAGGGGATCACGTTCGACAGCGGCGGGCTGAATATCAAGCCAGGAGAGTCGATGCGCACGATGAAGGGCGATAAGTCGGGTGCTTGCAACGTGCTCGCGGTGATGCGCGGCGCATCCAAGATGCGCATACCGTGCGAGATCCACGGGATAATACCGGCCGCCGAGAATATGTCGGGGGGACGGGCTCTCCGTCCAGACGACATCTTAAGGCTTCGCAACGGCAAGACCGTGGAGGTCGACAACACTGACGCCGAGGGGCGGCTCGTCCTGGCGGACGCCCTGGCGTACGCGAGCGAGCTCGGGCCGGACGCGATCATTGACATGGCTACCCTGACCGGCGCCTGCGCCGTCGCCCTTGGGCAGAACATGGCCGGCCTCTTCTCCACGGACGAAGAGCTCGCATGCCGCTTCCTCGAGGCCTCCTCGCGAAGGGGGGAGAGATTCTGGCGGATGCCCGTGGATGATGAGAGGATAGCCAAGTCCATGAAGTCCCCCGTCGCGGACCTTGTCAACTCCGCAAGCCGGTACGGAGGGGCGATCTTCGCGGCGCAGTTCCTCAAGGAGTTCGTCGGAGAGGGTATTCCGTGGCTGCACCTGGACATCGCAGGAGTGGACATGCAAAAGGAGGAGTACTCCGTGTACTCCAAAGGGGCCACGGGCTTCGGGGTCAGAAGCTGCCTCGAATACCTCCTGACGATCTCCTGAGGGCCTTGTGAATGCGGGTGGACGGGGGAGCCTCCGTCCACCCGTTCACTTTCCCACGCAGAACTGGCTGAATATGTAATCGAGCAGGGCGTCGTCCCTGCTGATCCCGAGCAGGCGCTCCATCGCCAGTCGGCTCTCCGCGAGACAGGCTGCGGCGGCATCGTGCCCCAGTCCGTTCCCCAGCACCATGGAGGCCTCTTTAAGGGAGTCTATGGCCGCCTTCACCTCGTCCACCTGCCTCGCGGAGGCGTTCAGCCCGGCGTCCAGGGTGCCGGCACCCGCTATCGAGGCTACGACCGAGTCCTTAAGAGCTTCAAGCCCGGTCTCGTACTTGGCCGAGATGCGAAGCAGCGTGCCCGCCGGCAGGAGTTCGGCCATCAGCTCCTCGGCAGTTCGGCCGCGCTCGTCCCGGCCGCTCGGGAGGTCCGCCTTGTTCAGGGCCACCACGTACTCCAGGTTCGACAACCTGTCGGCCATGACCCGGTCGAACTCGTCGGGTATGGAGCTCCCGTCCACCACCCATATTCTCACGTCGGCGCTCTCGAACGCCGCCTCGGCCCTGGCGATGCCGATGGCCTCGGCCTCGTCGACCGGGGCACCTCCCATGCCGGCTGTGTCCACGAGGCGTAACGGTATCCCCCGATAGGTGATCACGTCCTCGATCAGGTCCCTGGTGGTGCCCGGTATGGACGTGACGATCGCCCTCGACTCCCTGAGCAACGCGTTCAGCAGGGAGGACTTCCCGACGTTCGGCCTTCCCACGATGGCGACCCTGATGCCCTCTCGGAGCAGGAAACCCGCGCTGCATCGGTCCAACAGGTCCTCGAGGCTCTGCCTTACTGCTTGCACCGACAGCAACAGTTCGTCGTCGTCACGCTCGGGCAGGTCCTCCTCGGGGAAGTCGAGAGATGCCTCGAGGCCGCCTGACAGGTCGAGCAGCTCCTGGTATATGTCGGACGCGAAGGTCGCCAGCTCACCCTGCAGGGTGCGGGCGGCCGCCCTCAGGGCCTCCGTGCTCCTCGATCGTATGATTCCGAGGACGGCCTCGGCCCGGGTCAGGTCTATCCTGCCCGACAGGAACGCCCTCTTCGTGAACTCGCCGGGGTCCGCCAGCCTGGCCCCCCGACATATAAGAAGCTCCAGACACTTCGACGCCACAAGGGTCCCCCCGTGAGTGTGGATCTCGACCACATCCTCGCCAGTGTAGCTCTTTGGCGACGAGAACCAGACGGCCAGCACCTGGTCGATGGCGTCGCCGTTTTCATCGAGGAGGTAGCCGTTTCGCATCCGGCGGGGCGGGGTGTCCCGCAACGGGGCCACCAGCGAGAGCACGCGGTCGGCAATCTCCCTGGATCCCGGTCCGGAAAGCCTCGTCACGGCGATGCCGGCCTCCCCTCTCGCCGTCGCTATGGCAGCTATCGTGTCCCGCTTGTGGTCGTTGTCCGAATGCATGGCGATCCTCCTGCGGCTGGTTTTATCCCTGTATTATCTTACATCGAAGGGAGAAAAAACAGGGTCTTCGCCCGCGAACGGACGAGGACCCTGTTCAGCCTGCCGATAATCGAGGTCAAGGCCGAGTTAAAGCGCCGGAATCCCCATCTCCTGGATGGCCTCCGCGAGGCGGGAGACTCCCTCCTCGATGACGTCGGGGGCGGAGAAGGTGTAGTTGATACGGGCGTTGTGCAGCCCCGACCCCTCCATCGGGCAGAATGGCGCGCCCGGCACGAATGCGACCTTCTTCTCGATGGCCTTCTTGAAGAGTTCGTTGGTGTTGATCGACGGCAGTTCGAGCCAGTAGAAGAATCCTCCCTCCGGCTTCACCCAGGTGGCCCCGAGCGGCTTAAGGTGCTTCTCGAAGCTGACCTCCATCGCGTCGCGCTTCTTCCTGTAGTTGTCGATGATCACGGGCAGGTGCTCGTCGAGGTACCCCTTGCTGCAGTACTCGGCGACGAGGGCCTGGGTAATCGGGCTCGAGCACAGGTCGGTGCCCTGCTTGAACACCGTCATGTTGCGGATGATCTCCTTCGGCCCTGTGACCCAGCCGACGCGGGTGCCCGGGGAGAGGATCTTGGAGTAGGAGCCGGCGTAGATGACCCCGTCGCCGTCGTGGAACGAGAAAATGGACGGAAGGTGGTCGCCGTCGTATCTTACGTATCCGTAGGGGTCGTCCTCAAAGACGGGGACGTTGTACTTCTTGGAGATCTCGACCAGGCGCTTTCTTCTCTCGATCGACATGGTCGACCCCGCCGGGTTCTGGAAGTTGACGATGGTGTAGATGAACTTGACGTTCTTCCCCTCGGAGCGGGCCTTCTCGATGATGCCTGGTATCAGCTCCACCTGCATGCCGAGGTGGTCGACCGGCACGCCGAGGAATTTAGCGCCGTGGTTGAAGAAGACGGTAAGGGCCGCAAGGTAGGACGGGTCCTCGACTATGACGTAGTCGCCCTCGTCGATCATGGCCCATCCGAACAGGTCGAGCGCCTGCTGGGAGCCGGTGGTTATGAGGATCTCGTCGTGGTCGACCTTCCGCCCCATCCTGGGAGCTGTCCAAGTCGCGAGGAACTCCTTCAGCGGGGGGTAGCCCTCCGTGGTGCCGTACTGAAGAAGGTTGGCCGCGTCGTCCTTGAGGAGATGAGCGCCCTCGTAGAACTTGTCGACGGGAAAAATCTCCGGAGCGGGCATTCCTCCGGCGAAGGAGATCATCCCCGGCTGCTTGATCACCGCGAGCATCTCGCGAATCGGCGAAGGCCTGCTGTTTTTCGCGATACTGCTCAGGTTCTGTCCCCAGATGCTGCTCATTAAAATCGCCTCCCACTGTCAAAATAGGCCCTTTTCGATGCTATCTCTGCGAATAGACTCGAAAAGAAAGATAACACAACTCAATTATAGCACGAAGAGGAAAAAGCGCGGAAGACAAACCGGGAACTGTGCAAAGCAAGGCATTGCGATATAATTTGTTCGGCGGGCGGCCTGTTCCGTTGGGCGCGCCCGGATGGAGCGAGCGCGCCCCGCGAAGGTGCCTGCGCTCGGGATAACTGCAATCTCTTGCTACGGAGGTCTGACCCATGCTTACATGTTCCCGTTGCAGCCAGATCGTCGAAGAATCATCGCTGGCATGGCGCTGTTCCTGCGGTGGCGCCTTCGAATGGTCCTCTCCCGAACCGCTCAGGAGAGCGGCCATCAGACGCGACGAGGCTGGAATGTGGCGCTACGTCTCATCTCTGCCCGTTACGTCCCACAGCTCCAGGATCTCGATGGGTGAGGGGGGCACTCCGCTTGTGCAGGCGGAATGGAACGGGGTGCCCGTCTTCTTCAAGCTCGACTTTCTGTGCCCCACCGGCTCGTACAAAGACCGGGGCATGTCGTGCGTGGTGAGCCGCCTGAAGGAGCTGGGCGTGAAGGAGGTCGTAGAGGATTCGTCCGGTAACGCCGGCTCGTCCATGGCGGCGTACTGCGCCATCGCGGGCATACACTGCAGGATCTACGTCCCCGATTACGCCTCTCAGGCGAAGTGCGTGCAGATAGAGTCGTCCGGCGCCGAGCTCGTCAGGGTCCCGGGAAGCAGGGAGGACACGACCCTGGCGGCGGAGGAGGCAGCGCGAGCCTCCTACTACGCGAGCCACAACTGGAACCCCTACTTTCCCCACGGGGTGAAGACGTTCGCGTTCGAGATCTGGGAACAGATGGGCTTCCAGGCGCCCGACGCGGTGCTGCTGCCCGCAGGGCAAGGCAGCCTGGTGCTCGGGTGTTCTCTGGCGTTCGACGAGCTGTTCGCGTCGGGGGAGATCGAAAGGCTCCCCAGGTTGTATGCGCTGCAGGCCGAGAACTGTTCTCCGCTTGAATCCGCGTTCCGCAGGGGGCTGCCGGCCCCGGAGCCCATCGAGAAGCGGGAGACCATCGCCGAGGGGATCAGCACCGCGGAGCCTGTGCGCGGCGGCATGGTCCTTGATGCCGTAAGAAAAAGCGGGGGCGCGGTCCTGGCCTACTCAGAGAGGGCTATCTGGGAGGGCTTCGTTAAACTGGCTAAGATCGGCCTGTACGTGGAGCCGACCAGCGCGATTGTCGGGGCCGCCCTCGACGACCTCGAGGCGAGGGGCGAGATCGGGGAGGGGGAGCGGGTGGCGGTGCTGCTATCGGGGTCGGGGCTCAAGGCCACGGACAAGATAGTGTCGCTGTACGAAACCCCCCCCGCCTGACGGCGACAGTCGCGGGACCGGCGGAGCATGTCGTGGGACGGGTGAGCGTCAACAACCTTCGCGAGGGGATGGTGCTGGAGGAGGATCTCCACGCGCCGAACGGGCGTTTCATCCTCGGCAAGGGCGCGGCCCTGAAGGACAACTACATAAAGATGTTCAAGATCTGGGGGATCACCGGCGCGGATGTTGAGGGGGAGGAGGACGCGGAGATCGCCGGACGTGTGGCCCTGGAGGAGGAGGCCCTGGGCACGGCCAGAAGCTACGTCGACTCCTTCTTCCCGCCGGAGGACCCTGATGACGCCTGCGCGGCGGCCGTGAGGGCCTTTTGCATCCGCAGGTTCGCCGAGGCCTTCTCCTCCGGCGCGCCGCCCGCGCTGATCCCGCAGATCGGCTCTCTTCCCCGCCCGCCGGAGGGGCACTTCTCTCGCTCGTTCTCCTCCTATGCCATGGCGAAGAACGAGATAAGGCTCTTCTCCTTCCCGGACATCTACTTCAAGATCCAGGAGGTCATCAGCTCTCCGGTAAGCTCCGCCACGTCGATCGCGAAGGTGGTGGGGAACGACCCGAACCTGGCGGCGCGAATCCTGCGGCTGGTGAACAGCTCCTTCTACGGCTTCCCGAACCCGATCCAGTCGATCCCGAGGGCGATAGCGATAATCGGCTCGAACGAGCTGTCGTCGCTGGCGCTCGCCGTCTCGACTATGAAGGTCTTCAAGAACGTGCCGCCGGAGTTCGTGGACATGAAGTCCTTCTGGCGGCACTCGATCGCGTGCGGGGTCTTCTCGCGCCTGCTGGCCTACGCGAAGAAGAGGCGATCCGAGGAGCGCTTCTTCCTGGCCGGACTGCTGCACGACCTGGGCAGGATTATCCTCTACACGAAGACCCCGAGGGAGATGACCTACGCGCTGGAGCTCTCGGTGTTCGAGAAGGCTCCTCTCTGGCGGACGGAGAGGCGAGTGTTCGGCTTCGACCATACCGCGGTTGGCAAGGTCCTGATGGAGGAGTGGCGGATACCGGGCGGGATAGGGCAGCTGTGCGAATATCATCACTCCCCGGAGTCCGAGGACGCGCCGGAGGAGGCTGCGTACGTGCACATAGCCGATTACCTGGCGAACGCTCTTCGTATCGGGTCCAGCGGCTCGGTCTACTTTTCAAGGATGGACAGGGGAATAGTGGAGGCGCTGGAGCTCGACAAGGGGGACTTCGAGGCGGTGCTGGCTCAGGGCGAGCGGCAGATACGCGAGATAATGAATATTTTCCTGATATCGTGAGGATGGAATGAACCTGCTGAACGGCACGCACGAGGAGCTTCAGGAGAGAATAAGTCTTCTGACCAGGGAGAGGGAGGCCGCGAAGCGCGTGCTGGTCGCGGCCGCGGACTCGCTCTCCATGTCCTATGTCGTCGATGAGTCTTTCTCTGTGGACGAACTCCTGTCCGGCACCGCCCAGAGACTAAGATCCTTGATCAGCCTGGACTCGCTGGTGTTCTACCTGTTCTCCCCGGACGGCCTGGATTGGGCGGCTGCCTTCTGCGACCCTGCCGAGTCGCTGGCATTCTTCGAGGAGGAGATGGCACCGCTCGTCGAGGATGGCACGATCGCCTGGGCGGTGGACCGAAACAAGCCCCTCGTCATTTCCTCAGGGGCCTTCCCGGCGATTCCCGGAGAGCGAAGGCCCGAGAGGAGGATACTGCTGCACTCGATAATGGCGCCGAGCGGAAGCCTGGGGATCTTCATGGGGCTCCTCGGCGAGGACGAGTCTGGCATACTCGATGTCTCCTTCGCGTTCGCCACGGTCATACTGAGCTCCGCCGCAGGCATACTCCAGAACGCCCGCTTCAACAGCACCGTCCAGGAGCTGAACCTCGAGCTGCAGAGCAAGATCGAGCGCCTAGAGGAGTCCGAGCGGAGCCTCGCCGAGGCGATAAAGGCCAAGGAGCTTTTCCTGGCCAGCGTCAGCCACGAGGTGCGCACTCCCCTTAACGGAGTTATGGGAATAGCCGCAATACTAGAGAACACGCAGCTCGACTCCCGACAGAGGGAGCTGGTGGGAGTGTTGAAGGACGAATCCCAGGCCCTGCTGGGCATGATTAACGACCTGCTCGACTTCTCGAAGATGGAGGCCGGGAGACTGGTCTTCGAGAATGCTCCCTTCGACCTCCGAAGCCTGTGGACAAGCGTGACCGACAGCTTTGCCGCGAGGGCGTCCGCCAAGGGTCTGGTCTTCTCGATGTCACTGGACCGGGGTGTTCCGGGGGCGGTCTCGGGGGACTCTCTCAGGTTGCGGCAGTTGCTCGCCAATCTCGTCGGGAACGCGGTGAAGTTCACTTCATCCGGCTCCGTGACAGTTACGGGCGACATCGGCGACAGCGATGAAACGAGATTCGTGTTCAGGGTGCGAGTACAGGACACGGGGATCGGCATCCCGCAGAAGGAGCAGGAGCGCCTGTTTCAGCCTTTCGTCCAGGGTGACGCCTCGCTGGCCCGGAGGTTCGGAGGGACGGGACTCGGCCTCGCGATCGCTAGAAGGATAGCGGAGGGCATGGGAGGTGGGATCTCCTTCACCAGCAGGGAGGGGGAGGGCTCGACATTCTCCTTTGAGGTGCCGCTGTCGAGATCGGACGGGGTGGAGCATGGCAGAGACTTGGACTTCGCCGGGGCGACTGGGGCTCCGGACTACGGGCGGGCATCGGCGCTGGTGGTGGAGGACAACCCCACCAGCAGGATGGTGGCGGTCTCCCTGCTGCAACAGGCGGGCATAGGAACGGTGGAGGTCGCGGTGGACGGGGAGGCCGCGCTTGAACTCCTCTCGCGTTCACGATACAATCTCATCTTCATGGATATACAGATGCCGGGCATCAACGGTCTCGAGGCGCTCTCCATCATCCGCGACCCCGGGTCAAGCGTCCTTGACCACGATACGCCGGTGGTCGCGATGACGGCCAACGTCCTCCCGGGGGACAGGGAGCGCTTTCTCGCCGCCGGGATGTCCGATTACATCGCAAAGCCAGTCCAGTCCTCCGAACTGGCGAGGGTCGCGCGCAAGTTTTTGGCCGCTGATTCGGAGATGCCGACGGATTTCGCAGTACCCGCAGTCTCGGATGCTCCCGCTCCTCATCGTCACGAGGCCCTGCTCGAGAGACTGGGCGGGGACTTGGAGTTATGCGACCGAACCTTGAGCCTTTTCGTGGAGGACTCGTCGGAGCTACTGCGGAAGGCGGCACTCGCCCTGAAGGCCGGCGATGCCGAGGAGACGAAGAGGCTGTTTCACACCCTTCGGGGTGCGTCGGTCAACGTGGATGCCTCGAGGATGGCGGAATTGGCCGGGAGGGCGGAGATCGCCGCGGAGTCGAGCGACCTCGCCGAGGCGGGGGGGCTCCTGCCTCGGCTGGTGGAGGCCAGAGAGGAGTTCGTGGCCGAGGTGGACAGCGCACATGATCAAGTAGGGAGTCCGCGCGGAGCGGATTGTATCATCGATGCGCAAGAGACAGGAGGGGGAGGGGCCTATGAAAATACTTGTGGCGGAGGATGATTCGACGTCTCTCTTCATGCTGCAGTCGCTTCTGGAGAAATGGGGATTCGACGTCGTAGCCACCTCGAACGGCACGGAGGCCCTGAGGATACTCCAGGAGGACGACTCGCCCCTGCTGGCCATCCTTGACTGGATGCTCCCCGGCGTGAGCGGCCCGGAGATATGCAGGCGCCTGTCGTCCAGGGAGCGTCCGGACGGCTGGAGAAACGGCGAGATGGGAAGGCCCTACCAGTACATACTGATCCTTACGGTCAAGGGGGAGAAGGAGAACGTAATCGCGGGGCTGGAGGCGGGCGCCGACGACTATATTACGAAGCCCTTCGACTCCCACGAGCTCCGCATGAGGGTGATGGCCGGCAAGAGGATCCTGGATCTGCAGGAGCAGCTTCGCAACGCCGCCACCTACGATTCGCTCACGGGCCTGCTGAACCGTCGGGCCGTGATAAGCCGCCTGGAGAACGAGATAGCTCGCGCGACCAGGTCCGGCACGCCGCTGGGGGTTGCCCTGCTCGACATAGATCACTTCAAGAGGATAAACGACACCCACGGTCACATGACCGGGGATGCGGCCCTGGTGGAGAGCGCCGCCAGGATCAGGAGCGTCCTTCGTTCGTACGACATCTCCGGCAGGTACGGAGGGGAGGAGTTTCTGCTGATCTTCCCGGGCCTTGAGCGGCGGGAGATGGACTCGGTCTGTGAAAGGGTCAGACTCTCCTTCTACTCGGTGCCGTTTCATCCGGTCGAGTGCGCGGAGGGCATTGAAGAGATTCAAATATCGGTCAGCATAGGGGTGTGCGATCTGTCGCCCGAGTTCAACGACGTGGACTCGATCCTGGCCGAGGCGGACAGGGCCCTCTACAGGGCGAAGAACATGGGCAGGAACGCCGTCAGTCGCTGACTTTTCCCCTGCCGACCCATTCCACGCCCGGTCGAACAGCCCGGCTGCCGTCGGACGACCGCCTGTTGCCGCGCGTTGGCCGGGGCAAGGCGTGAAAACAGTATTGATCTGAAAGGAGTGTCGCCGGTGAGGGTGGGAAAGGTCCGTCTTCTGGCGCTGGTTGCACTGTTCGTGCTGCTCCCTGTCTTCGCAATCGAGGGGAATGCCCCGACCATGCAGGAACTCTTCTCGCGGTGGGACCTTAAGGGCATAGTCGCGCTGCTTGAATCGGGCACCGCGATCTCCCCGATGGACCAGTCCCTCGCGGCCAACGCCCTGTGGCGGGCCGATCGCTTCGAGGAGGCCCTTGCACTGCTGCGGAGCAGCTCGAAATCATGGCCCGACGAAGTGCGCCCCTACGGGGAGTTCATGATGGTGCTCGCCCTCGAACGCCTGAACAGAGGACAGGAGGCCAGGACCATGGCCGGTGCTCTGGTAGGCAGGGTGCCGGCCGACCTGGTCTACTACGTGCACTACTCCCTGTACAGGCTCTCCGACGAGAAGGACCACGAAAACAGGCGAAAGCACCTCCAGGGTATGTACAAGGCGGCGCAGAACGACTCCCAGCGGACCACAGCGCTGACGGAGCTTCTTAAGCTGCCCGGCGACAAGGCCGTCTACGCGCTGAGACTGACCGACATCCTGCCGAGAAGCAGCGCTGCCCTCAAGGTGCTGGAGTCCCTGCCGAAGCCCTGGAACCCTGACGTCAACATGGCGGTCGGATACGCTGCGTATCTGTCCGGCAACTACGACAAGGCGATACCTCTGTTCCGCGCCATCCCGATGGATTCAAGGCACGGGCGCAAGTCGAAGTACTATCGGGCTTTCTCGCTTTATAACCAGAAGAAGTACGCGCCGGCGCTGGAGGCGTGGGCCTACTTGGCGAAGACGGGCGAATCCTTCGCAGAGTCATCCCTGAAGCGGATATCAATACTGGCGGGGCGGGCGGAGAGAGAGAGCGCCCTGCGCGTGTTGCGCGAGGTCGCCTCGTCACGGGAGGGTGATATACAGGCGAGGGCCTACTACTCCCTGTCCACCCATCTGTCCGGCAAGGAGAGGCTGTCCGCCGAGGACAGCGTGATAAAGCTCGCCCCCGGCTCGCTGTTCACGACACAGATACTGTGGGGCAGGGGCTGGGACAGGTGGAACTCCGGGGATGTCGCGGGCGCGGTGGCCGAGTGGGAGAAGAGCCTCGCGCCGAACATGAGCCAGAACTGGCGTCCTCGGGTGATCTACTGGATTGCCAAGGGGTACGAGCGACTGGGCAAGGTCGACAAGCAGCGACCCTTGATCGAGGCGCTGAAGACGGACCACCCCCTGTCCATATACGCCTTTTTGGCGGGCGGCAAGCTCGAGCCGGTCCCGGGCGATCCTCCGGGGCTCGTCTCCGAGGCCGGACTGCTTGAGCAGTGGGGCTTCGTAACCCATGCCCGTCGTGTGCTACTTGCGAAGGGAGACCCGAAGTCGGCCTACAGGGCCGCGCTGCTGGCGGACTGGTCCGGTGATCAGCAGGCCGCTTACCTGGCCGCGCTCAAGGTTGGCGACCAGATCAGGAAGGGACCGGTCTTCTACGCGAGAGGCCTGTCCATGCTCTACCCGCGCCCGTTCGCCAAGGAGGTCGCCAAGGCGGCCGAGCGTTTCGAGGTCGAGGACAGCCTAGTCTGGGCAATAATGCGCCAGGAGAGCGCCTTCAACCCCGCCGCGACCAGCTGGGCCGGAGCAGGAGGCCTGATGCAGCTCATGCCCGGCACCGCGCGCAGCGAGGCGAAGGCTCTCGGTATGAAGAGCCACAGCGTCTACGACGCGGAGCAGAACATCACCCTGGGGACCGCCCATATAGCGAGGCTCATGCGCTCCTACAAGGACGTGTGGCTGGCGCTTGCCGCCTACAACGCCGGCCCCGGCAACGCCAACAAGTGGCTGGGCGACAGGAAGAGCGTGCCGCTGGACGAGTGGATCGAGGGCGTGCGTTTCGAGGAGACGAACGACTACGTGCAGAAGGTAACAGCCAACTTGGAGGTATACAGGGCATTGTACCCGGATAGCAGGAGCCCGGACGAGGGCGACGGGGTGGATTGACGAGAATCGGGCGGACCTTTTCCGGGTCCGCCCGAGTGAAGCTGGCAGCCGGGGCCCCGCCCTCGAGGCAGGCGCGCCGCGGTCGAGAACGGTACGGGCTCGGCGGTCAGGCGGTCGTACCCTTGAGCTCCTTCAGCGCGGCCTCGAAGTGCCTCCACTCAAGCAGCGGATCGACCTCGCATTCGCTCTTTATATGCTCCCTGATGGCCATCATGGAGGCCTTCCTGCAGACGAACGCAATGTCCCCGCCGGTGCGCCCGTCCGTTAGCCTCGACAGGGTCGGGATGCGGACCTCAGCCGACAGCGGCTTCTTTCTCAGGTGTATCTCGAAGATCTTCTCCCTCGCGGCGGAGTCCGGCTTCGGGAGCTCCAGCAGCATGTCGAACCTGCCGCTGGACAGCAGGGACGGGTCCACCAGGTCCAGCCTGTTCGTCGTCGCCAGCACCACCACGCCCTTCAAATCCTCTATGCCGCTCATCTCGGCCAGGAACTGGCTGATGACGCGCTCCGTGAAGCCCGCCCCGCTGCCGGTCTCCTTGCCCCTCACCGGCACCAGCGACTCTATCTCGTCGAAGTAGAGGATGGAGGGCGCGGCCTGCTTGGCGGTGCGAAAGACCTCGCGTATTGCCCGCTCGCTCTCGCCGACGTACTTTGACATGAGCGACGGCCCCTTGACCGATATGAAGTTCACGCCGCTCTCGTGGGCGAGCGCCTTCGCCAGAAGGGTCTTGCCCGTGCCCGAGGGCCCGTGGAGCATGATGCCCTTGGGCGGAGAGATCGCGAACCTCTCGAAGATGTCCCCGTGCTGCAAAGGCCACTGCACCGCGTCGTGAAGCTCCTCCTTGATGTTGTCAAGGCCGCCGATGTCGCGCCACGAGACGTCGGGGATCTCCACGAACACCTCTCTGATGGCCGAGGGATCCACCTCCCTGAACGCGTCGAGGAAGTGATCCATGCGCACGTCCATAGCCAGCAGCCGCTCGTATGGGATCTCCTCCATCTCCATGTCTATCTCGGGAAGGAGCTCCCTGAGGCTGGCCATCGCCGCCTCCTTGGCCAGCGCCTCGATGTCCGCTCCCACGTAGCCGTGCGTCATGTCGGCCAGGCGGCGAAGATCCACGTCGGAGGCCAGCGGCATTCCGCGGGTGTGTATGGTCAGTATCTCGTGGCGCCCCTTTTTATCGGGTATGGGGATGGCGATCTCCCTGTCGAAGCGGCCGGGGCGGCGAAGGGCCGGGTCGAGGGTGTTGGGGATGTTCGTCGCGCCTATCACTACTATCTGCCCCCTGGATTCGAGCCCGTCCATCAGAGCCAGCAGCTGTGCGACGACACGTCTCTCGACCTGCTTCTCCCCTCCCATCTCCTCGCGTTTGGGGGCGATGGCGTCGATCTCGTCTATGAAGATTATCGAAGGGGCGTGGGCCTGCGCGTCCTCGAAGACGTTCCTCAGTCTCTCCTCGCTCTCCCCGTAAAACTTGCCGATGACCTCCGGGCCGGAGATGTGGGTGAAGTAGACGTCGGTCTCCGCGGCCACGGCCCTGGCTATGACGGTCTTGCCGGTCCCGGGAGGGCCGTACAGGAGCACGCCCTTGGGCGGCTGCACTCCGAGCCGGTCGAACACCTGCGGAAAGCGGAGCGGCAGCTCGATCATCTCGCGTATCCTCTGGATCTGCGGTCCCAGGCCCCCAATGTCCTCGTAGGTGATCTTGGCCTTCTTCTCGCCCTCGGCCTGCTTCTCCACGTTCACGTAGGTCGACTTGCTGATTATCACGGTGCCCGAGGGCGTAGTGTCCACGATGCGGAAATCGCATATCCGGCTGCCGAAGAGGTTGGTGCGCACCCTGTCGTCCTTTGTCACCGGCAGTCCCTCGAGAAGAGACCGGATATAGACGGCGTCGCGCTCCTTCTCCAGCAGGGCGGTCGATGTAAGGGGACGAAGCGTCACGCTTCCGGCGAAATGGTGTGTCGTCTTGTGGATCTTGACCCTGTCGTCCAGGCTGACCTGGGCGTTGTCCCTGGTGACGCCGTCAACCTGGATCACACCCTTCGCCGCACCGGAGGCGACCAGCTCCGAGTCGCACGACAGAATCCGGACCGGAGTGCGGCGCCTTCCCTCGATCTCCACTATCTGGCCCTCCGAGATGGCCAGCTCCGCCATATCCTCCGGCGACACGCGGGCAATTGCGTGCCCGACGTCCTTCGGCATGGCCTCCTTGACTTTTAACATGCGATACTACCTCTCTTCGTAGTGTGTCCCGTCCAAAAAACCATGCCCTGCGGTCCTTCCGTGCGAGCCGCAGGGCATGGAATCAGTGCACGCTTCGTGCCCCTAGCGGGCGGCCACCGGCTCCACTCGTCCGGGATAGGCCTCCAGGGCCAGCTTGAGGATGTCCATGGCCTTGACCAGCTCCTCGTTCTTGAGCACGTATGCCAGCCGGAATTCCTGCCTGCCGAGCCCCGGGGTGGCGTAGAAGCCCTCGCCGGCGGCGGCCATGAGGGTCTCGCCGTTCACGTCGAAGTTCTCGAGCATCCAGATGACGAACTTCTCCGCATCGTCGACGGGAAGCTTGACCATCACGTAGAAAGCGCCCTTCGGCTCCGAGCAGATAACCCCCGGCATCTTGTTCAGGGCGGCGTACAGGGTGTTGCGGCGTGCCTGGTACTCCCTGTTGACCTCCTCGAGATAGGACTTGGGGGTGTTGTAGAGCGCGGTGGCGCCGACCTGCTCGAGGGTCGGCACGCACAGGCGTCCCTGGGCGATCTTGAGGACCTGCGCCATGAAGTCCCTGTTCTTAGTGGCGATGCAGCCGATGCGGGCACCGCACGCGCTGTAGCGCTTTGAAACGGAGTCGACTATGATGACCCTGTCCTTGATCTCCGGAAGGTGCCCGAAGCTGGTGTACTTGAGTCCGTCGTAGACGAACTCGCGGTAGACCTCGTCGGCGACGATGTAGAGGTTGTGCTTGAGGGCGAGCTCCGCGAGCATGTTCATCTCGTCGCGGGTGTAGATCGTGCCGGTGGGGTTGCCAGGGTTGGCCACGAGTATGGCCCGGGTGCGCGGGTTGATAAGGGCCTCGACCTGCTCCTTCGGCGGGAGGTGGAAGCCCTCCTCGGCTTTCGTGGTGATTGGAGCGACTTTGACGTTCACACTCTGCGCAAAGGCGTTATAATTGGCGTAGAACGGCTCGGGGATCAGCACCTCGTCGTTCGGGTCGCACATGGTCATGAAGGCGAACAGCAGGGCCTCGCTGCCGCCGGCGGTTACGATGATGTCCTCTCTCTCGAAGGGGATTTCGAACTCCTTGTAGTAGCGGCTCATGGCATCCCGCAGGTCGTTGTTGCCCTGGGAGGTGGCGTACTCTATGACCTCCTGCGAAAACTCCCTGATCGCCTTCAGGAAAGATTCGGGTGTTTTGATGTCCGGCTGACCTATGTTCAGGGGATAGATCTTCTTACCCTTGGCTCGCGCCGCCTCCGCGTACGGCAGCAGTCTGCGCACGGGAGATGATTGCATCGCCTGGACTCTTTCGGAAAACTTCACCTTGATGACCCCCTTGGTTTGGTATTAAATGGATGGACCTCTTGGTAAAAATGATAACATAAAATGCAGAGATTTATGCAGAAAAAAACCAGCAGCTACGACAAATTTAAAAGACTCTCTCCGGAGGTGACTGTATCGTGAAGCGAATGGACGTGTTGAAGAGCCTTGCGACCGATAACGGCAGGAAGATGATCCTTCTCGTCATGGACGGGCTTGGCGGCTTGCCGGGCCCGGAGGGAAAGACGGAGCTCGAGGCGGCTCTCAAGCCCAATATGGACGCCCTGGCGCAGGAGAGCGAGCTCGGACTTCTGGACATGGTGGACGTAGGGATCACCCCGGGCAGCGGGCCCGGCCACCTGTCGCTCTTCGGCTACGACCCTCTCGAGTATTCGATAGGACGGGGAATTCTGGAGGCAATGGGAGTGGGGGCGCTGGTCGGCCCGGGCGACATATGCGCGAGGGGGAACTTCTGCACCCGTGACGGCGACATCATAACCGACAGGCGGGCCGGGAGGATCGCCACGGAGAAGAGCGCGCTCGTGGTGCAGAAGCTTGCCGCCTCCATAAAGGAGGTCGAGGGGGCAAGGGTGGCCTTCTACCCGGGAAAGGAACACCGCTTCGTCGTGGTCTTCTCGGGGGAGGGGCTGTCGGAGGATGTCTCGGATGCCGACCCCCAGCTGGAAGGGGTCCCCATGAGGCCGGCGCGCCCGACGGCACCGGGCGGCGAGAGGATGGCCAGGGTGGCCAACGCCTTCATCGACAGGGTGGGGCTGGTTTTGCAGGCCGAATCACCGGCCAACGCCTGCCTGCTCAGGGGCTTCTCGTCCGCGCCAGACATCCCGCTGATGCCCGACCTCTACAGGATAAAACCCGTGGCGGTCGCCACCTATCCGATGTACAAGGGGCTGGCCAAGCTGGTCGGAATGAGCGTCGCCGATGCAGGCGAGACTCTTGAGCATCTGTTCGAGACCGTGGGCCGGATCTATGACGAGTACGACTACTTTTATGTCCACGTGAAGTACACCGACAGCCGCGGCGAGGACGGAGACTTCGAGGGAAAGAAAAAGGTGGTGGAGACGGTTGACGCCCTGCTTCCCCGTCTGTTGAGGCTCTCCCCCGACGTGCTGGTGATAACCGGGGATCACAGCACGCCCAGCCTTATGAGCGGGCACTCCTGGCATCCAGTGCCGTTCCTCCTGAAGAGCGACTACGCACGCAGGGGGGACTCCGCCTCGTTCGGCGAAAGCCAGTGCAGGGTCGGGGCCGGAGGGCGAATCGACGGCAGGAAGCTCATAGGTCTGATGCTTGCGCACGCGCGCAGGCTTGAAAAATTCGGTGCATGACGCGCCTGGTCTAGAGGTGATCCAGTGGAGGAGCAGCAGCTATATACCACGAGAGAGATAAGGAGCATGTCGAAGGACTGCAAGTTCAAGCTCCTTGCCGTCGTGATGAAGTCCTCTGTCAAGAAGGACAAAAACGGCAGGAACTACTGGGATCTAGGTGTCATGGACTCCGAGGGGACGATTGAAGGGAAGGCGTGGTCCAACGCCCAGTGGTGGGACAGGAGAGACGAGCCGCTCCAGGTGAAGGAGCCCTCGGAGCATGACGAACTCAAGGACCTGGTCGGGAAGACGGTCGGCCTGGTAGGACAGGTTGCGGAGTTCAAGGGGCAGCAGCAGTACAACTTCAACGCTGTGTCCCTGATGAACCAGGCCAGTTACCCGCCTCACCGCTACGTGCAAAGATCGCCGGTACCCGAGGAGACGCTCGAGAGGGAGTTCCTCGACCTCCTGGGTCTCTGTCCGGAGCATCTGAGAGGGTTCCTGGACTTCGTGTTCTTCAGGAAGAACCTCTGGGAGAGCTTCAAGGACTGTCCGGCGGCCGTCTCGCATCACCACGCCTACGTAGGAGGGTTGCTCGAGCATACCGTGGCTGTCGCCAGAATGGCGAGGAGCATAGTCGAGGCCGGCGCCGCCGCGGGTTACGAGGCGGACGTGTCGGTGACAGTGGCAGGCGCCCTGCTCCACGATCTTGGGAAGCTCGAGGCCTACCGCCTGACACCCGTCCCGGTCATGACGGTGGCGGGCACCTTTCACGACCACATCGCGATCGGCTACGGCAAGTTCGAGTCGATGGCTCGGGAGTACGGCCTCGACGAGAGGCTCTTTTTGGCCCTGGGACATATAATAATCAGTCACCACGGTTGCAGGGAGTACGGCTCGCCGGTGCTGCCGGCGACACCGGAGGCCATGGCGGTGAGCGCCGCGGACGAGATGGACTTCAGGCTCTTCTGCTGGAAGAATTCAGTTGAGCAGATGGAGGAGGGGCGGGAGATCTCGGACTTCAACCACTCGGCCCAGAGGCGTTTTTGGAGGCAGGAGAGCGCGAATGGCGTATAAACTGGTCGTCTCCCAATCCGACCACGGTCGCCGCCTCGACAAGACGATACGCTCCATGTGGCCCGCTCTGCCGCTGAGCGTGGTGATGAAGGGCATAAGGACCGGGACGGTTCGCCTGGACGGCAGGAAGAGCGCATGCGACGTCAGGGTGTCGGCGGGTCAGGAGCTCTACGTGCCGTGGGAGGCGCCCGAGGAGAAAGGGGGCTCTTTCCTGTTTAGGCGCACCCTCCCCGTGCTGTATCGCGACGATTGGCTGATGGTCGTGAACAAGCCGGAGAACCTGCTTGTGCAGCCCGATCGCAAGGATCAGGACAACGTGATCGACCGGGTCAAGTACATGCTCAGCATCGAAGGCGCGGAGGAGAGGGCGTACGCAGTCCACCGGCTCGACAGGAACACGACCGGGGCCCTGCTGATGGCCCTGTCCGGGATCTCCCTGAGGATACTGCAGGACGCCTTTCGCTCCAGGGAGATACAAAAGACATATCTAGCGGTGGTGGTCGGAAAACCCATGAAAAGAGGGGAGATCACGGCCCCCCTGTTGAAGGATCCGGGGTCCAATACCGTGAGAGTGGACTCGGCGGGAAAGGAGGCGAGGACCCTGTACAGGTTGCTTGCCGCTGGAGGCGGGCTTTCGCTGGTCGAGCTGGAACTTGTCACCGGCCGCTCCCACCAGGCGCGTGTGCACATGGCTCATGCGGGACACCCGATCCTGGGCGACGTCCGTTACGGGGACGGGGAGATCAACGAAAGGTGGAGGAGAAGGGGAGTCCGTCGGCCCCTGCTTCACAGTCACAGCATCGCCTTCGGAGCGCTGGAGGGGGAGCTGGAACCGCTCTCCGGAACGGCCGTCTTCGCGCCGGCGCCGGAGGACATGAGACGTCTCATCGAACTAGCGGCCCTGGGTTTCGAAGGGCAGGAGAGTCTGTTGGACAGGCATGGACCAAGGAATCTCTGAGTGTCCAAAAAGCATGAACGGGAGGGAGGAGGCAACATGAGAGAATTGAGGATAAACGCCGATGACAGGGTCATGAACAGGCTTCGCAAGGCCGTGGAGTCAAGCGCGGTCCAGAGGACTACCGGAATCGGCTGAAACGCTAAAAAGAGCGTCCGAATAGAGGACGGCCCGCCTCCGGCGGAGGCGGAGTATGTAAGAATCGACCAGGACGGGGTTGTGTTGTGGGTCCCGTCGTTCCTTGAATTCAAGGACGGAGAGGTCCGGGTGGTTCGCAGGGGGCCTCCCTGGGCATCCTGCCTCGTGATCGAAGGGACCGAGGCGAGCGACAAGGGCGAGTGCTGCGATCGTTGAGATGATGCTAAAGGCGGTCGGGTCCGGAAAATTCCTTGCGGGGAGGAATGAAAACGGAATGTTCGTTTTAGGCCGATGAATTTTCATTTCACGCTTGTTCTTTGTAAAAACAGTGCTATGATAGTTACAAAGGTCTCAAACGGCCAAGGCCGTAATTATACAGGAGGTGTGTTTCATGTCAGCTGAAAAGCGTACTTCCTCTAACGTCCTTCTCGACACCGCACTGAAAAATTTCTACGCCGCCGCCGAGGAGATGGGGTTGAGCGACGACCTCGTCGACATTCTCAGCCACTCCGAGCGCAGAACCGCCGTCTCCATCCCGGTGGAGATGGACGATGGCTCCGTAAAGGTGTTCAACGGCTATCGCGTCCTCCACTCTTCCGCGATTGGCCCCGGCAAGGGTGGCGTTCGCTTCCACCAGGACGTCTGCCTAGACGAGTGCGAGGCGCTCGCCATGATGATGACATGGAAATGCTCGCTCGCCGGGATTCCCTACGGCGGCGGCAAGGGCGGGGTTGACTGCGATCCCCTGAAGCTCTCGAAGAAGGAGAAGGAGCGCGTGGCCCGCACGTGGGCGGCGCGAATGGCGCCGGTCATCGGCTCCTGGACCGACGTGCCCGCGCCGGACGTCGGAACCAGCGGGCCGGAGATGATGTGGTTCATCGACACGCTCAGCAAGATGAACAACAAGCTCGACCCGGCCGTGTTCACCGGCAAGCCGGTCGGCATGTGGGGGTCCAAGGGGCGCACCGCGGCCACCGGGTACGGAGTCGCCACCTGCGCCCTCGAGCTCCTCAAGAACCTTAACCTCGACCCCTCCACGATAAGGGTCTCGATCCAGGGATTCGGCAACGTCGGCACCTACGCGGCCCTGACCATGGTCAACGCCGGCGCGAAGGTCGTTGCGATCAGCGACATCACCGGGACCTACTACTCCCCGAAGGGGCTCGATATCAAGAAGGCGATGGAGCACGTGCAGAACCATCCCAAGAAGCTGCTCGAGGGCTTTGCCTGCGACGGTTGCCAGAAGCTCGACCTTCCGGAGGCCATCTACGTGGAGTGCGACATCTTCATGCCGTGCGCCCTGGAGGGCGTGATAAACGGAGGCAACGCCGACAAGGTAAAGGCGAAGTACATCGTAGAAGCGGCCAACGGCCCGATTACCCCCGAGGGCGATGCGATCCTTGACAAGAAGGGCGTGCTCGTGGTTCCCGACTTCCTGGCCAACTCCGGCGGTGTCATCGGCTCCTACTTCGAGTGGTGCCAGAACCTCAGCGGTTTCTTCTGGACGGAGGAGGAGTACAACGAGCGGCTTATCCGCATAATGAAGGATAACTTCCAGCTCGTCTGGGCTTATGCCAAGGAGAAGAATATCAAGATGCGCCGCGCTGCCTTCATGGCGGCCATCCAGAGGGTTGCTGACGCGGTCCGCATGAGAGGCGTGTTCCTGTAAGGCCGTGTTTCCGGTTGTTGCATTAAGCGCAAAAAAAAGAGGCCCTGCAGGGCCTCTTTTTTTATGGAAACTCTGGTAAAGTCCCTTTCGTCTGTGGAGATAGCTGATGTCGACGGGATTTTCGACGAGTAAACAATCGTGACCAGAACTTACTTAACATGCTCTCGTTAGGAGGGTTGCACCCTGCGGATCAGGGCTTTATCCGGTAGATCGTCCTGGGCCACGGAATAGCCTCGCGAATGTGCTGCAGCCCGCCGATCCATGCCACCACACGCTCGATCCCCATGCCGAACCCGCTGTGGACGAAAGTACCGTATTTTCTGAGGTCAAGGTACCAGTCGTAGGCCTCCTCCGGAAGCCCCTCCTCCCTTATCCTCGCCACAAGACGGTCGTAGTCGTCCTCGCGCTGGGAGCCTCCAATGATCTCCCCGTACCCCTCGGGCGCCAGCAGGTCGTCGCACAGGACCAGGTTCGGGTTGGTCGGGTGCTCCTTCATGTAGAAGGCCTTGATCGCCTTCGGGTAGCACTCGATGAACAGCGGCCTGTCGAACTGCTGGGTCAGGATGGTCTCGTCCTCGTTTCCGAGGTCGTCGCCGTAAGGAGTGTTGCTGCCAAGGTCGTGAAGCATCTCCATGGCCTCGTCATATTGAAGGTGATGGAAAGGAGGCTTGATGTTCTCAAGCTTTGAAATGTCGCGCTCCAGCACTGCCAGTTCGGGCCGGCAGTGATTCAGGGCCTCGGCAACTATATGGCAGACAAGCCCCTCCTGCAGGTCCATGTTGTCCTCGTGGTCGTAAAAGGCCACTTCCGGCTCCAGCATCCAGAACTCCGTGAGATGTCTGCGGGTCTTTGATTTCTCGGCCCTGAAGGTCGGCCCGAAGCAGTAGACCTTTCCGAAGGCGGCGGCGGCGGCCTCGGCATACAGCTGCCCCGTCTGCGCAAGGTAGGCCTTTGAGTCGAAATAGTCTATCTCGAACAGCCCGGAGGCCCCCTCCCCGGCCGATCCGCTGATTATCGGGCTGTCGACCAGGATGAAGCCGTTATTCTGAAGGTACTCGCGGGCTGAGCGGATTACGCGGTCCCTGAGGCGCATCACCGCCTGCTGGCGGCTGCTGCGAAGCCACAGGTGGCGGTGATCGAGAAGGAAGTCAATGCCGTGGTCCTTCTTGCCGAGCGGGTACTCGTCCTCGGGGTTTTGAAAGACCCGAAGGCACGATACGGAGAGTTCCACCCCGGATGGCGCGCGTTCGTCGCTCCTCACCACGCCGGTCACTTCCACGGAGGCCTCGAGGCGGAGGCTTTTTGTCTCATTGAACAGGTCCTCGGGGACCTCATTTTTCACCATGACGCCCTGTACCGTGCCCGTCCCGTCGCGGAGCTGCAGAAAGTGAATCTTGCCGGAGCTTCTCAAGTTGTAAAGCCAGCCGCATAGGGTGATCTTTTCGCCGGTATGGGCAGGAAGATCCCTAATTGCAATCCATTGTGTTGTCATGAGTAATCGACCTCCAGGAGTCTGAGGGAATAGAAAACCTTTTTTTGCCAGTACAGTATATGATACACTATGGCATAAAAAATGGGAGGGTGAAGGGTGAATATTCCTCGCCTGGTGTTTGCTGAAGAGAAAAGGGCGAAAAAGATCTCGGCCGGGATCCTTTTGGCATCCGTCCTAAAGGGGATTGGACGCCCGATCAGGCTGTTCAGCGCATGTTATGACGAGCAGTTCGTCCGCTACGCGGAGCTTGTAACCGGGCAGGAGGTCACTATCCTCAATCCCTTCACCTGCGGGAGCAGCCGAAACATGAAGCTGCTATTCCAGCAGGCGTCTTCTCCCGACGCTCTCAATATCGTGTTCGGGTCGCTGGGGGAGCGCCAGGAGATCGACTCCTTCACAGTCAACCAGCTGACGGGCGAGGTCGCGCGCATCCTCGACTGCCCTGTGGTCCTGTCGGTGTATGCGGATTCTTCGACCGCCATCACGTCGAAAATTCTTGAGAGCATAACTCAGCAGATGTCCACGCAGGGGGCGCAGCCGTCCGCGGTTCTCTTCTCGTCCGTGTTCAACCCCAGGGAGTACCAGCTCCTGGAGATAGAGTCCGGGCGAAGGACGGAGATGCTCTATCTTGGCTACATCCCGAAGACGATGGAAAAGGATGAATCATCGTTACTCGAACTCTGCATGCCGGATATGGCGCAGCGCGCGGTGTTTCCGATAAAAGCCGCCACTGCCCAGATCACGGGAATGCTGAACCAGGTCGAGTGGGACGTCCTTTGGGGCCTGGCAAAGAAGAGCCCGGAATGGAGCGTCGTCTCAGACCCGATGAAGGGGAAGGGCGGAGGAGTCAAGGTGGGAATTCTGTCAAACCCCGCATTTGGACTGGGGGGCAACAATGCGGAGCTCCTGTTCAGGTACCTTGGGTGTTCCGTCAGGACCGTTCCACTGGACGGCGCTGCACCAGACCCTAAGCTGGACGCTCTTTACGTTCCGCATGCACCCGGGTTTCTTTGTGCGGAACGCCTTCTTGGAAAATCCGGCATAAGGGATTGGTTTCTCTCATTCTTTTCGCGCAAGCCGGTTTTGGTCGGCGGAGGAGTCGCTCCACTGCTTGGCGAGTCTTTCTCGTTGCCCAATGACAAGCGATACGAGGGGTTGAAACTCTTCCCATTCCAGGGACTGTTTAAAATCCCCTCGTCCGTTGACTCGCGCCTCGTCGAGGCTGTCTCCTCGTTCGGAGAAGACATAATGCTCAACAGGGGGGAGAAAATTCGGGGTTACATACCCGGTTACCTGTCCATACGCGATCCCGGGAACACTGCGGGTGCGTCCTGGAGCGTGGTCAATCCGAACAAGAGCGCGGATATAGGGCTATCAGGGTGGTGCAAAGGTCCGTCCATCGTTACCGAGATCTGTCTCGAACTGTGGAGCAACATGGAGGGCGTGCACCGATGGCTGATGATGCGGAAGGCCTGAGCTCCAGCGCTCGGAGCATATACCGGCAGGCCGCGGTCTAGGCGCGGCCACGAAGGGCGGGTTTTGCCGTGCTGTTGGAAATCCCTTTGAACTACTCGTCCGGGGTCCTGTATCTACAGCTTTCCGATCACCTGGAAAAGATGATATTAGCGGGTAGCATATCCGCGGGGGAGAGGCTGCCCGGCGCGAGAGAACTGGCCCGGATGCTTCGCGTCAGCAGGAGCACGGTGGCGTCGGCCTACGCCCTGCTTGCCGAGAAGGGGCTGGTGATCCAATCCGAAAGAAAGGGAACATACGTCTCGTCCGCCGACGCGGTAGAAGAGCCGGAGTACGGTAGTGACGACTGCCTGATGCGGTTTGACTCCGAGTCTCCCACGGCAGACCTCCTCCCTGTGCTTGAGTTTTCGGAGATCACCAAAAACTTGCAACCCCCGTTTTTCAATAGCGCGATGGAGGGCAGCCCACCCGAGGGTCAGCCGGCACTGAGACGCCATCTGCTGCAGCACTCCGCGCTCAGGGGAATACCGGCGCACGCCGCCGAACTGGTCGTCACCTCCGGAGGCAAAGACGCGCTCTCCACGGCGCTCCGCTCCTTCAGAGAGCTGGACGTGAGGCGGCTCTGGGCGGAGGAACTGTCCTACGGAGGCATCGCGGGCATCGCAAGAAACGAAAGCCTGGTCCTGCGCACACTCCCCCTCATAGATGAATGCAGTCTTTCGCGGCTGGAGGGGCTTACTCCCTCCGATGTCCTCTACCTAGTGCCCAGTTTCCACAACCCTACCGGCCGGACCATGCCCCACGGGCTCAGAGAGAGAATCCTGTCGATGCGCGGAAGGCTGGGGTTTCACATACTGGAGGACGACAGCTATGGAGAGCTGCGCTACGGGGAACAGCCGATCCCGGCCCTGAAGTCCATGGACGACGGTGCGGGCGTGGCTTACATAGGCTCCTTCAGCCAGGCGCTCTTCCCCGGAATGAGGCTTGGATACGCCCTTCTGCCCTCCCCTTTCAGGGAGGCGTATTTAAGGATAAGTTCGTTGCGGCAGGGGCACGTCTCCTCCCTGGTGCAGGCGATCGTCACCAGGTTCCTGGAGGAGGGGAGGCTGTCCGTCGCGGTAGAAAAGGTCAGGAGAGTCCTGTCCGGCCGTATGGAGGCGCTGTACAGGTCTTTGCGGAGGTGCTTCCCCGCTGCTCGCGTCGACAGGCCCGAGGGCGGGGCGTACCTGTGGTTTCCCACCGGGAGGACTGACGGAGAGGATGCCGCTGCACTTGCGAAGGCATACGGAGTATGCGTCTCGCCGGGAGTCGAGTTCGCGCTCGGCAGGAAGAGGCCGCACGCGGTGCGCTTCTCAATCATCGCCGTCCCCGAGTCGATCATGCCGGAGGCGGCTGCTCGCCTGCAAAAGGCCTGGCGCGGCCTCGCCTGTTGAGCTGTACGTCAGAATGCCTTCGGAGAGAGAGATCAGTCCCTTCCCGTCTCTGCTCGGCGAGTTTCATCCGATACTGTCAACAACCATCGCCGCCAAAGCAGGAGGGCCGCCGCGGCAAGTGCACAGCCCGTCAGCAGACCCAGCACGATATAGTCAAGTCGCCCTCTGCCGAGCAGGAACCCGCCCATCCCCGCCAGGGCGTAGCCGAAACCGTACACGGAGCCCATGGATAGAAACAGCACAAAAAGACGCACGCACATTGCCCCCTGTTCAACGATGCCGATCGTTCAATAGGCCCGGGCGATCCGAATCGGACTGCAACTCGGACCCGGGTTGAAAATCGTACGCCGACATCTTGAGATTTTGTGTCTGGTATGATAAGGTACACCAAGATATATAATACTGACTGTTATACAACGTTTTTTAATCCAAAATCTGCAGTAGGATGCACAGGTGGAGAACTTCGTCCGCGAGCCGGGTCAAGTATACACGAGTCGGACGTGAATTACGCGGAGTTCGCCTTTTGAAATGACCCAGTTCTGCACCTTGCATGCCTAAGAGCTTAGGAGGTCCTCTGAATATGAGAGAGCGAAAGCTGTACACGACTTCAGCCGACTATGCGTACCAAGAGCTGCGGCAAAGAATTAGAAAAAAGGACTTGAAGCCGGGGGAGCGACTGCCGGAGGTGCGCATATCAGTCGAGATCGGTGTGAGCAGGACCCCGGTGAGAGAGGCCCTTCGACGTCTCTCCAGCGAAGGATTGGTGACGATAATCCCGAATCGTGGCGCGACGCTCGCGAAACCCACCCTGCGGGAGATAGAGGACACGTTTCTGGTAAGAGAACGACTAGAGTGCCTGGCGGCGCGCTATGCCGCGGAAAGAATCGGAGAGAGGCACCTTCGCCGAATCGAGGAGGCTCTCGTGGAAGAGGGAAAGGCCATAGAGGATCGAGACCTGGACAAGTACCTCGAGGCGAACGAGACGTTTCACAAGGCCGTCGCCGATGCCAGCGGAAACGAAGTTCTCGCGGACTACGTGGGGAAGATCATAGCCAGGACAAACTCATACGTTGTATTCTCGGATCCCTTCTATCACCCGAACGACTCGCCGAACACGGACGATCACAGGAATATCCTGGAGGCGCTCAGGTCGCACGACAAGAAGAAGTGCGTCTCACTTGTGAAGGCGCATCTGCAGAGGGCGGTTGCCGGGCTGGATAAAATGGCCTCGGGGGCGTAGCGGGGCTAAGGAAGAAAATCGGCGCATCCAGCTGCCATTATTCTCGCAGAACTTGTGATGATGCTGGATAGAACGGAGTTTTTATACTGCGGGTGCGTCGCTTGTCGTCGCCTCGCATCTATTCGGGAGGTTTTCAGTTCATGGCCGCAAGGATACCAACTCTGGATCTGGTCAAAAATTATTCGGAAGTCAAGGACGAGATGCTGGAGGCAATCCGCTCGGTTCTAGAGAGCCAGAGCTTCATAATGGGGCCGGAGGTGCGCCTGTTCGAGGAGGAGTGCGAGAGCTACCTTGAAGGGGTGAGCGCCGTGGGGTGCGCGTCCGGCACGGACGCACTCCTTCTGGCGCTGATGGCACTCGATGTAGGCGAGGGGGACGAGGTGATCACGACCCCGTACAGCTTCTTCGCCACGGCAAGCAGTATCGTCCGCCTTGGAGCCGTCCCGGTCTTCGTGGACGTAGATCCAAAAACCTACAACATCGACCTGGAAAAAGCCGTCTCGGCGATAACTCCACGGACGAAGGCCTTTATCCCGGTGCATCTTTTCGGCCAGATGGCGCCACTCGAGGAGTGCATTGTCGAGTTCGAGAGGCGTGGTGCCACGATAGTCGAGGATGCAGCGCAGGCCTTCGGCGCCACCAGGATAGCCGACGGCAGGATCATGCGCGCCGGGGCGATGGGGCGCATAGGCTGCTTCTCGTTTTTCCCGACGAAAAACCTTGGAGCGTATGGCGACGGCGGGATGATCGTCACTACGGACGAGAAGATCGCCGGACGTCTTCGAAGGCTGCGGGTGCACGGAGCCGACAGCACGTATTTTCACGACGAGGTCGGCTTGAACAGCCGCCTGGACACGCTTCAGGCGGCGGTGCTCAGGGTAAAGCTCCGTCACTTGGAGGAATGGAACGAGCAGCGCAGGGTCGTGGCGGGAAGGTATTATGCGCTGTTCGCGGAGAACGGCCTGATGGGCGAGGTGACGATCCCCTTTGAACTGCAGGGGAACCGGCACATCTATCACCAGTACGTGGTAAGGGTAAAAAACCGGGACGAGCTGCAAAAGCATCTTGACCGGGAGGGCATCACCAGTAGGGTGTACTATCCCCTCCCGCTTCACCTGCAGAGGTGTTTCTCTTTCCTCGGAAAAAAACCGGGAGATTTTCCCGAGTCGGAGCTCCTCAGCAGGGAGACCCTGGCCCTCCCGGTGTTCCCGGAGCTTGCCATGGAGGATCAGGCCCGCGTCGTAGGCGCCATTAAAGAGTTCTACATGAAATAGTCCTGATCAATAGTGCTCTTCCGTGGTTAACCGTGTAAAATACCGATGGAGGAACTTGGTGCACGGTGTAATCTTCTACTAGTGATCAGGACAAGCTATTCGGGAGGTGGGCGCATGTTCCCTTTTTTCTTCGACTCGACGATGCTGCTGTTGTTGCCCGCCCTGGTACTGGCCGTATGGGCGCAGACCAGGGTTAAGACGGTCTACGCCAGGTACGCCAATGTGTCTTCAAGGAGGGGAGTAACTGCCTCCGCCGTCGCCAGGGCGTTGCTGGACCGTTTCGGGCTTTCCAACGTGACGATACGCATGGTAAGGGGCAACCTTACAGATCACTATGACCCGCGGGATAAGAGCCTGAGCCTGTCCAGCTCTGTTCACGACAGCACCAGCATCGCCGCGATCGGGGTCGCGGCCCACGAGGTGGGGCACGCGATTCAGGACGGGGCAGGCTACTCCCCGCTCAAGATACGCAATTCGATTGTGCCGGTGGTGGGGATAGGCTCCTCCCTGGCCTTCCCGCTCTTTTTCATAGGCCTGTTGCTTCGCGGCCAGACCCTGATGGATCTCGGGATCTTCATGTTCCTGGGCGTGATCCTGTTTCATCTAATCACCCTGCCTGTCGAGTTCGACGCCAGCAACCGCGCCATTCGCCTGCTGGCCGACACCGGGATGTTGTCCTCCGATGAAATCACCGGTGCCGGAGCGGTGTTGCGTGCCGCTGCCTGGACCTATATCGCGGCGACGGTGATGGCCTTTGCCCAGCTGATAAGGCTCCTGGCCCTGAGAGGGATGTACGGCAACAGGAACTGAGCGCAACCAGGCATCCGAGCAGGCCGCCGGGCGTGATCCAGGAAAGATGGAGCGGCTTCCCCGGTCGCTCCATTTACTTCGTTGGGGAGAAAGGGGCTGAACCATGCATCTTCTTTTGCTGTTGATATTCTTCTTTCTCTTTCCCTGGGTTTTTCTTCTGCTGATCCTCGTACTCTACGTGTTGATACCTCTCGGCTTCTCGGTCCAGTCTTTTCTATGGATCGTAGCGGAGCCGTCGGTCCTTTTCAGCGCCGTTACGGATGGGCAGGCGAGAAGAAATCACGCTATAATGCACGGCACCATACAGATCCTGGAGAGGGAGTATGGAGCCCTGAACATAGAGGGGATGCCGACGAGGGACGGCTTCTCGCTGAGGGGGTTCGTCGACCCCGAGCCCGTATTGTTAGCCTCAAGGGAGGCCCTTTCCCTCATCCTCAAGGGGGGACAGCCGTTCGCTTTTCACGCAAGGTGCGGAATAAGCGTGCTTTTGGCGGACTTGCTGCTGGCCTTCCTGCTGTATCCGGCCCTGCGCCTCATGGGGATCGGGGGCCTGCTTGCGGTTGTAATCTCGCTGGTCTCGGTCTACCTCGCCGGGGCCCGGCTCGGCCCGTTGGTACAGAGACTGGGCCTGGTTTCCGACGACCTGGCCGGGATGGAGATAGTGGGCGTTGAGGTAGACGGGGGTCGAATGGCCTTTGGCGGCTTTTCCTTATTTGCCCCTGCCGGAGTTTTTGTCCGGACCAGGAAGGCTGGCGCTCCAAGAGTCGCGGAGGTGATCTCCCCATGAGGGGGGTAGAAGCGGCCCTCCTGGTCTTAAGCCAGGTTCGCGAGGGACGATTCGCCTCGGAGGTAATCAGGGGTATGGCCGACTCGATGAAGGCGAGCGATCTGACACTGGCATCGACGCTTGTGTACGCTACCCTTCGCAGGTTGTTGCTATGGAAGGAGGTCTATTCGCGCCTTCTTAAGCCTCCCGCCGGAGGCCTGTCGAGGCTGGCGGAGGACGCCCTCTGCGTTGGAACTGCAGGAATGCTTGAGTTGCGAAATTTCGCCCCCAAAGTCCTCGTCAACGCCCTGGTGCAGGCACTCAAGGAAGGTGGGGACGAGAGAGGCGCCAGGTTGCTGAATGCCGTCCTTCGCAGGGTATCGGAGGAGGGCGCGGGATTGCTGGCGACGATAGGATCGTCCGGGAACTGGAGAGACCAGGCGCTTTACGCAGGCATACCTGCCTGGGTTGCCACGATATGGAGGAACTCGTTCGGAGATGACGCAAAGGGACTTCTGAGGATGGCCAGGATACGTCCCTACTCCTCCTTCAGGGTGCTGCCGGAAGAGGAGATGAACTCGGTCATCGACCAGGCGAGGTCGAAGGGGCTCCGTTGCTGGCCCTCTCCGCTTGTTTCGTCCGGCCTGCGGATGAGTTCCACCATTTACCCTGGCAACTTTCCCGGGTATTCCGAAGGCCTTTCAACTCCCCAGACGGAGGGCTCGATGATGATCGGCGAGTTGATGAAAGAGGTGTACAGGGGAGGCCCCATACTGGAGATGTGTTCTGGACGAGGCATAAAGACCGGGCACTTGATGGGTCTCTTCCCGGGCGTCGCGCTGGAGTGCATGGAGATGTCCCCGAGGCGCATCTCCTCGGCTCAAAGGGAGCTGAGGAGGTTGAGGCACGGCGACCTTCCTGACTTTTCCCAGGGGGATGCGCTACAATTATCCCCGAGAAGGGTCCCCGGATTGATATCGCTCGACGCGCCCTGCTCCGGAAGCGGCACTTGGAGCCGTCATCCCGAGGGCAAGTGGCGGTTGACCGCCGAAAAAATCGACTCTCTGGCCTCGCTCCAGAAGAGCCTGCTGAAAAGGGCGGTCTCGCTCGTCGAGCCGGGCGGTGTGGTGGTCTACTCGACCTGCAGCCTGATGAAGACCGAAAACGAGGGCGTGGTCGCTGAAGTCCTGTCCGAGGACCCGTCACTGGTGGAGAGGCCATTTGCCTTCACGTCCAAGCACATGCGGAAGGGGCGCCCCTGGGGGGTTTATATCTGGCCGGAACTGCCGTGGCTTGACGGTTTTTATGCGGCCGCCATACTAAAGAGATCGGGAGGGAAGGACGTTGATAGGTAAACTTTTACGCTGGGCCGTAGTCCTTGCGTTGCTGGTCATCCTGATATCGGGAAGCGTAGCCTTTTACACGGTCTTCTTTGGAGGGAAGGATCTAGTGGTCCCGCCGCTGCGCGAGATGTCCGTGCTGGATGCCGTTGAGAGCGCGGAGCGCATGGGGTTCGAGGTGAAGATCGAACAGGTGGATTCCTCCGTTCCGGCCGGCACCGTGCTTGCCCAGTGGCCGGACCCGGGCGCCAAGGTTCGCCGCGACAAGACGGTCATCCTCAAGGTGAGCAAGGGCGGCAACAGGAGGGCGCTGTCTGACCTCCGCGGAATGGAGCAGAAGCAGGCGGCGCGCGCGATCGAAGAGCAGGGATTCGTGGTGGGCGAGGTGCTTCGCATACACGACGATGCGCGCCCTGCAGGATCGGTAGTCGCGCAAAACCCTGCCTCTCCGGCAATGGTGGAGGGTGACAGAAAGATCGACCTGCTCGTCAGCATGGGGCCGGTACCCAGGGACGGAAAAATTCCGGTTCCAGACATCGCCCAGAGGGACGAGGGCACTGCCAGGGAGCTGCTTCAACAGGCGGGACTGCGCGTGGGCGGGGTGGAGTACGTCAATACCCAGCAGACGCCCAGCGGTATGGTAATGGGCACAAAGCCAAAGGCCGGGGCAATGGTCAGACAGGGAGATCCAATCGTGATCCAAGTCGCGGCTGCGAAGAGGAAGGAACCCGAGCCACCCACTGAGTCCCGTCCAGTCCAGCCGGTTACGCCTGGCGCAACGTCTGCCGTTATCGTTGAACAACCCCAGAACCCGGTAAGCCAGATAGGGCCGGCCGGTCCGGTAAGGCCCATGACTCCCGAGCAGCAGGAGCTGGCCGGCGCAATAGGGGTGCCTCCAGGGGACTCGCAAATACCTGCGCCGACGCCTGTTGCCGGGCCTCCGGTCAAGCAGGAGCCACCTTCCCCAAGGCCGGGACCGTCCACCGGGACCGCCAGGATACGCTATCAGGTGCCGCCGCTGACCAAGCCTCTTCCCTTGAAGATAGAGATGGTCGACGGATCCGGGACGAAGGCCCTGCTTGCTCGCGATGTCAAGGGAGGGGAGTTCATCTCGTTGGACTCGCCTTTCATGACCGAGGCGGTGGTGACGGTCTACCTGGGTGGCGAGTTCGTCTGGCAGGAGCGATACAAATGAGGGGGAAAACCTTGCTGGCGCCCTCCCTTCTGTCCGCCGACCTCATGAACATGCAGTCGTCCATACTCTCCCTTGAAGGGGAGCACGACTGGTTGCATGTGGATGTGATGGACGGTGGTTTCGTGCCGAATATCACGTTTGGCCCTGGCTTTGTTGGAGCCCTTCGAGGGGCCTTCCCGGACGAGGTGTTGGACGTCCACCTCATGATAGAGCAGCCGTCGAGAATGGTAGATGCCTTTATTACCGCCGGCGCGGATTACCTCACCGTTCACGCGGAGGCCGATCACCATGTTCACAGGACTCTGTCCAGGATTAGAGAGAACGAGAGGAAGGCAGGCGTATCCATAAACCCGGGGACGTCGGAGGAAATCATCAGGCCGTTGTTGCCCTTCGTCGACATGGTGCTGGTCATGTCGGTGAATCCGGGATTCGGGGGACAGACATTCATTGGAACCATGATGGAAAAAGTGACGGCCTTGGCTAGGTGGAGGGCAGCCCTTGGATTGTCCTTTCTGATTGAGATAGACGGAGGAGTGGGCAGGCAGAACGCGGCGATGGCGGCCCGCGGTGGATGCGACGTCCTGGTGATGGGGAGCGCGGTTTTCGGTACCCCGGACCCGGCCTCAACCCTCCGAGAAATTAGAAATATCGTCGAGGAGGCGGACGAACGTGCCTGAAGAAAGAGAGAGCATGCTCAGGGAAGCGGGAAAGAAGATTCAAAGCAGGAGAGAGTCGGCGGGTTATACCCTCGAGGATGTTCACGAGGGTACGAAGATAAGGATAAATTTCCTGGAAGGCATTGAGCAGGGAGATTACTCCGGATTCCCGGGCACAGTGTACGTCAGGGGTTTCATACGGACTTACCTCCAATTTCTCGGCGCGGAGGAGTTGTGGAGCGAGTTCCTTCCGATGCTGTCGGAGGGCATGGAGAAAAAACGCCCCGAGGAGATGGTCGTAGGCTCGTGCACGCCGCCTACGAAGGGTTTCAAGCCTGCGTCCAGGTTCTGGTTGTTCGTTTTTCTGTTCATGATCGTGATAGGGTCCGGTTGGTACGTATGGTACTCGTGGGATCAGAGCGGAATATCCTTCTTCTCGCCGAATGGCGAACAGGATCAACAGGCCCTGGTGAACCATGGGGACACCCCTTCGGACGGCCTTCGCCCGGGGGAAACGCCCGCTTTCGAGGAGAAGACCTCCGAGGGCGATACCACCGGCGAGATATCAACCGGGGAAGATAGCGCCGAACCGGCCGGAGACACAGCCGGGGCAGCCCTAAAACCGGATCTGCCTACGGCGGCGGAGTTAATAGGCGTGACCGAGAGCCCGGTTGCGACAGTGGAGAAAAAGCCGGAGCCTAACACCCTGGTAATTACGGCCGATGGAGACTGTTGGGTAAGGGTCCGCGTGGAGGGGAAGACTGTTTTCGAGAGGACTATGCGCTCCGGCGACACGGCAGATTTTAAAGTGACAAAGCGTCACAGTGTAACCTATGGACGCGGAAGCGCCGCCAGGGTCACCTGGAACGGCAAGGACATAGGGAAGCCCGGACGGGGCGTTGAAAGGGTATTCTACGACCCGGACGGGACTACCGGCAAAGAAGAGTGAGAGTACATCTAATCAGCATGGGATGCGCCAAGAACTCCGTGGACAGCGAAAAACTCCTGGGAGTTCTAAGCGGAGTCGGCCTGGAGATAGCTCCGGACATCGCTTCAGCCGACATGGCGATCGTGAACACCTGCGGCTTCATCCAGTCCGCCGTGGAGGAGAACGTCGACGTGATCCTCGACCTTGAACGGATGAAGGAGAAGGGCCTGCTGAAACGGATCGGGGTTGTAGGATGCCTGGTGAACAGGTACGGGGAGGAGCTGAAAAAGGAGCTCCCATCGGTGGATTTGTGGGCAAAGGCTGAGGAGTGGGGGGACGTGGCCGCCTTTTTTGACCAGACTTTCGCCCCGGGGACAAGAGGCGTGCTTCCCGAAACGAATCCCTGGTCGCGTTACTTGAAAGTTGGGGAGGGGTGCGACTCCAGGTGTTCCTACTGCACTATTCCCAGCATAAGGGGGAGGTCCCGCAGCGTCCCCATCCGCGTGCTCGTGGACGAGGCGGTCGACCTCGTGCGAGCCGGGGCGAGGGAGTTGTGTCTCGTGGGGCAGGATCTTACCTTGTACGGGGCGGACTTAGGTGGAGGGACCTGCCTCCGCGCCCTCTTGACAGCTTTGGACGGAGAGCTTCCACCCGACGTCTGGATACGTCTGCTGTACCTTCATCCGTCGCGGGTGAACGAGCCTCTAATCGACATAGTGGCTGAAAGTCCGCGAATACTCTCCTACCTGGATATTCCTATCCAGCACGTCGACGAGGACATACTCCGGAGGATGAACCGTCCTGACAGCGAGGGGAATATCCGCAGGGTTTTCCGCTACGCGAGATGCGTCGATCCAGGGTTTGCGTTGCGCACCACGTTGATCGCGGGCTTCCCTGGAGAATCCGAGGCCCAGTTCAACAGGGTATTGGCCTTCCTCGAAGAGGCGGAGATCGATCGAGTTGGCGTTTTCCCCTTCTCGGCGGAGGAGGGGACTCCCGCAGCCGAGATGCCCGACCAGCTTGACGAGGATATAAAGAACGACCGTTGCAGAAGATTGCTGGCCCTGCAGGCCGAGATTTCAAAAGAGCGTCAGCTTGGTTTCATCGGAAAGAGGATGAAGGTGTTGGTCGAGGAGATCCAGCCCGGCGAAGGCCTTGCATGGGGACGCTCGTACAGGGAGGCGCCCGAGGTGGACGGTTTGGTGGGAATCCATGGCGGAGAAATGATCGAAGAGGGTTCCTTTGTGGAGGTATTGGTGACGGATGCTGATGAATATGATCTCTTCGCGGAAATACCAGGGAGTCAAGGACCTTGAGTGGGGGGTCAGCACGCTGTTCGGACTGGGCTTTTTCACATCCATGCCTGGCACCCTGGGATCGGTCGCGGCTTTTCTCGTCTACCTGGTCCACCCGATCCCGCACTACTTGATACTGGCGGTGGCCATATTCGGAGTCTATACTTCCGATGTGTACTCAAAAAGGACGGGTGTGCAGGATCCGTCCGAGGTCATAATCGACGAGGTCGCGGGCGTATGGATTTCCATGTATGGTTTGGCTCCACATCTTTTTCTGCCCGCTCTCGTGCTCTTCAGGATAATCGACATTATCAAACCCTTCCCGGTCAACGCCGCCGAGAGGCTGCCCGGTGGATGGGGAATAATGGCAGATGATTGTCTTGGCGGCTTGTTCGTTAATATCTTCCTGCTCCTGGCGGATGCTTTCTTCAGGCTTTGACTATGCTCGTCTTTAGGAGGGAAAGCGCGTGAGAAAGGCGATACTGATCGCTCTGGGCGACGAGCTGTTGAGCGGGGTGAGAGCCGAGGGTAACTGCCGCAGGCTGGCCAAGCGACTTACCATGGCGGGCTGGAAGGTGACCAGGATCGAGATACTTCCGGACGGCACCAACGCGCTCGAAGAGGTGCTTGCCGGCAGTGTCGGCAGAACAGACCTGGTGGTCGTCTCGGGAGGGCTGGGCCCAACGCACGATGACTGCACCAGGAAGGCCCTCGCAAGATTCCTTGGGGCTCCGCTTAGAACGGAGATGGAGGCTTACGAAAGAATACTAGCCAGGTATCCAGCCGAGATGATGGAAAATCTCAGAAGATGCCTTGATACGCAAGGTTCCGTGCCCCTCGGTACGAGGCCGGTCCACAACCCCGTCGGATCGGCCCTTGGAATCTTCTTTGACAGAGATGGCACCAAGGTATATTCCTTCCCGGGGGTGCCGGCCGAGTTCGACGCGATGGTGGAGCAGGAGTTGAAGTCGGAATTGACCCCCGACGAGCGTTCCATGACCTCTGTAGTAGTGGCGGGATGGGCTGAGGGCGTCCTGAAGGACCGGATAAAAGAGTTGACGGAAGACCCGTCGCTCCATACTTCGATACTCCCCTCCGCAGGCACGGTTGAGCTGGTGTTCAGGGGAGAGCGCGGCAGAATCGGGGAGGCAGCGGCAAGAGTGCGAGCCCTGTTTCCCGGTGATTGTCTGAAGGAAGGAGCTAACTCGGTAGCCGAGGACCTGCTTTCCATGGCCCGTTCCCATGCGATAACGATTTCATGCGCCGAGTCGTGCACGGGCGGTCTGGTAGGGGCTGCCCTGACGGATGTGCCGGGTAGTTCGGCCGCCTTCCTTGGGAGCGCCGTGTGTTACAGCAACGAGGCCAAGATACGAGTCCTCGAAGTCCCGGATGACATGCTCAAGGCGCATGGCGCTGTAAGTCGCGAGTGTGCTCTCTACATGGCTAGAGGTGCGCGCAGGTGCTTCAATTCGACGGTCGCGGTGGCGATAACGGGGGTGGCAGGCCCCGGCGGGGGATCGGACGATAAACCGCTGGGCACTGTCTGGTTCGCCGTCGCCGCCCCTGATTGCGAGTGCACCTACAAGCACCAATTCCCAGGCGGCAGGGAACAGGTAAGGATATGGGCAAAAAACAGGGCTCTATACTATCTCCGAAAGACCCTGATGAAGATAAGCGGCGATGACTGAATCAGCCCGAGCCTTCTTCTGCGTTGAGCTCCCGCCGGACGTTCGAAAGAGCCTGTATGATTCCTCTGCAGCTCTGCGGAAGCAGTTCCCGGCTCTGAAGTGGGTTGCTCGCGATTCGTTGCATATTACACTGAAGTTTCTCGGCGAGCTGAAGGTGAGCTCGGTAGACGATATTGCCGCGACCTTCGGGCAGAAGCTGACATCGGCCGGGTTCTCGGAGATTCCCCTTTGCACCGGAGAGTTTGGCGCATTCCCCGGGCTGAACAGGGCCAGGACCCTGTATATCCAGGTAAAAGGCGGGATCGCGGCACTGTCGCTTCTGGCGTCTATCTGCGATTCTACCGCGCGCGTCAACGGCATTGACGATGATAAGCGCCCTTTTCGGCCGCACGTGACTTTGGCACGCGCTAGGCAGATTGAACACCTTGAGAGCGCAAAGTTACTGACGCCCGCCGTCTCAAGTTGGACCGCCACCGCTGTAACCCTGATGAAAAGCGAATTGACCAGAGCTGGCAGCATCTACACACCGATAAAAGTCTGGAAATTGGGCGGCGATTAAACTAGCTTGAGCAAAGCCGCGAAAAATCGAGAGGGGGAACCAACTTGGCGAAAAAGAGAGTTCCGCAGACGCGCGAGGATGTCCTGGAGCTGGCCATTGAGGACATTCGCAGCAGGTTTGGCGAAGGGTCCATAATGAGGCTGGGGGATTCGTTCAAAACAGCTGTCGATGTGATATCCACCGGAATACTTCCACTTGACGTCGCGCTTGGCATAGGCGGACTTCCACGCGGAAGGATAATCGAGGTCTTTGGGCCCGAGGGCTCCGGAAAGACCACTGTCTCCCTCCACGCCATAGCCGAGGCGCAGAAGGCCGGAGGAGTGGCGGCCTTCATAGACGCCGA
>JAKJGK010000077.1 GCA_022704435.1 Synergistota bacterium
TCTGTCCGTCCGCCACGATGGTGTCCCCGATCGCCGGGATCGGGTTCCCCCTCAGGCCGTCCACCAGGTAGCGGACGGCCAGCGCTGCCGCGTCGTAAGCGGGCTGGGCGACCGCGCCGAGCATCTTGCCGTTTCTGATCAGGTCCAACCCCTCCGGCCCTATGCAGATTCCGCAGATCCCGAAGTCCTTCGCCTTCAGCCCGGCCGCCTCTATCGCGGCCACCACCCCCGGCCCCATTATGTCCGGCGTCTGCACGTATATCCCGAGCACCCTTCCCCCGAACCTGGTCAGCAGGTCCGACGCGATCGCGTTGGAGTCGGTGTTGTTCCACTTTCCCTCCCCCTGCGCCACCTCGATCTGCGGGTACTGCGACAGCACGGACATGAACCCCTCGGTGCAGGAGTGACAGAACATGTCGGCGCTGTCGCCGATTATCTCGAGGACCACTCCCTCGGGGACGGCGCCGCCGTTCCTGGCCCTGATGCCGTCCACGAAGAGCCGTGCGGCCTTCGCGCTGGACTGGGCTAGGTCGAACGACAGGAAGTAGTCGACCACTCCCCCCTCGGGGGAGGTGTCTATCGCCGCGACCGGGATCCCAGCCTCGTTCAGCCTGCGGATGCCCGGGACCAGGGCGCGGAGGTCCACCGCCCCGCCGAGGATGAATGCGTCGATGCCGCGGGCCATGTACGTGTCGATGATCTCCATTATCTTTATGGAGTCCCCCTCGCCGTCCCGGATCATCAGGTCGGCGCCCGCCCTGGCTGCCTCCTCCTCCGCTCCCTTTATGAAGGCCTGAATGTAGGGGGCCGTCGGCTCCTTTATGATCATTCCTACCACGGGCCTGCCGGCGTCTGCGTCCGCAACTCCCGCGGCCGAGATCGAAAGGGCCGCGAGGAGCGCCGCCAGTGTGCATGGAAGTGCGCGCTTCTTCATACCGTCTCCTCCTTCAAGCTTGGCGGCCTGCTCCCTGCGGAGCATCGCGCCTCTTATGAATATCCTGACCCTGTCGAGCAGGATGGCCACCAGTATCAGTGCGCCCTGCGCCGCGTGGATCAGGGTCACCTTCACGCCGAGCAGGTTGAGCGCGTTGGCGAACATCCCCAGGAGCAGCGCTCCGCCCAGCATCCCGAAGGCCGAGCCCTTGCCGCCAGACATCGACGTGCCGCCCAGCAGGGCGCCGGCGAAGGCCAGCAGGGTCATCCCGCTTCCCATGGTGTTCGAGACCGAGTCCTGCCGCCCCGCCGCCAGCATTCCGGCCACGGCGGACAGGATTCCCGCCGCGACGAAGCCCAGCACGACCATCCTCTTCGTGTCTATCCCGGCTATGTAGGCCGCCCTGGCGTTCCCGCCCGTAGCAAGGTAGTTCCTGCCTAGGACCGTGTGCTTTATCAGGACGTGGAAGAAAAAGTATATGAAGAAGGTCGCCGGGATCGCGGCGGGGATCCCGCCCAGCTGCTCGATCCTGGCCTTGCCCAGGAAGGAGTAGACCGGGTCGAGCGGGAATATCGACAGGGGGATGAAGAACAGCACCAGCCCCCTGAGGATTATGGACACCGACAGAGTGAGCATGAAGGCGTTCATGCCTAGACGCGCGACGCAGAGGCCGTTGAACAGCCCGACAAGCGCCCCGATCCCGAGGGTGAGCAGGATGGTGGCCCAGGGGCCTCCCGGCAGATCGGGGAACCAGCGCGTAGCCAGAAGCACCGCCATCCCGGGTGCGAAGGCGAGCACGGAATCTATGGACAGATCCAGGTGTCCGCTCATCAGCACGAATCCCTGGGCAAGCACGAGCATGCTCATTATCGCAGTGTGGTACAGTATGTTGACGAGGTTGACCCGGCTCGCGAAGGCCGGAACCCACAGGGCGCACGCCGCGAAGAACGCGGCCAGCAATATCCAGACTATGTTGTCCACGAGTCCGATCCTCAATTTGAAGCTATCCTGCATTTTCAAGCTCCTCCCATTCGGTCCCTTCCGATCCCTGCATGTCGAGAAACAGCCTCTTCTCGCTGAAACGTCCGCGCCCGTACTCCCTGACGATCCGTCCCTCCGACATCACCAGGATCCTGTCGCACACCTCGACCAGGTCGTCCAGCCCCGGAGAGGTCAGGATCACTCCCGCGCCCTCCCTGATCCTGCCCGCGACGATGGAGAGGATGGCCCTCTTGGCGCCTATGTCCACGCCCCTCGTGGGCTCGTCCAGCAGGCAGACGTCCGGCGCTCCGGCCATGATCCGGCCGACCACGACCTTCTGCCTGTTGCCGCCCGACAGCTCGTCCACGTCCTGGTGGATCGACCTGGCCTTCAGCCTTACGTCGCTGAACAGGCGGGCCGCCCTGTCCCGCGCCGCGCGCCTGTTCACGAACCCGCCGCGGCCGCCGCCCAGACGGTTGAGCAGCAGGTTGTCGCATACCGAGAAGCCCCTGATCAGACCCTCCCCATCCCTCTCCTCGGGCAGATAGGCCACCCCCGCGGCCATCGCCTCCGACGGGGATGATGGAGATGGTGACATGCGCCGCCCTTTCACGAACATGGCCCCGCCCGCCGCCGGGTCGATGCCGGCTATTGCCTTGAGGAGCTCGGTCCTGCCGCTGCCACGCAGCCCGGCCAATCCAAGGATCTCCCCGCGCATCAGCGAGAGGGAGATGCCGCTGAAGGCCCCCGGCCTGGATAGCCCCTCCAGGCGAAGCACCTCCTCCCCTGCGGAAGCGACGTCGCTTGGCCGGACCGGCGAGAGCGACGCCCCCTCCCCGACTATCAGCTCCGACAGGCGTCTGCGGTCGAGCGAGCTCCTCTCCCTGACCGCCGCCACCCGCCCGTCCCGCAGCACCGTCACTCTGTCGCATACATCCAGGAGCTCGTCCACCTGGTGCGAGATGTAGATCACGCTCCTGCCCTCGGAACGCAGCCTTCGGACGATCCTGCGCAGGTTCCGGGCATCGTCGCAGGCGAGGGGCGCGGAAGCCTCGTCGAGGACGACGATCCTCGCGTCCTCGACCACGCACGACCTGAGCACGAGCAGGAGCTGCCTCCCGCTGAGAGGGAGGTCGCCCGCGAGCTGGTCGGGGTCGATCCCGGCCTCGTACTCCGCGAATACCCTCCACGCGGCCGCGCGCAGCCCCCGCCTGTCCAGGACGCCCCACCTCGACGGCAGTCCGCCGAGGAAGAGGTTCTCCGCCGCGGTAAGCTCCGCGATCAGCTCCGGCTCCTGCGGCACTATGGCCACCCCCTCCCTCTTCGCCCGCCCCCGCGAAAGGGATTTGAAGCTTCGCCCCCCGATGACGATGCTCCCTCCGCTCGGCTCGATCAGGCCGGCCAGGACGCCCACCAGGGTGGACTTCCCCGCGCCGTTTTTTCCGATCAGCCCGTGGACCTCCCCGGGCAGCACGTCGAAGGATACGCGGTCGAGCGCCACCGTGCCGGGGTAGACCTTGGCGATATCGCGCAGGATCAGCGAGGGACTGGTCATATCCGCCGCCCCCTCCCGCGGAGCGCGGCGGATCGTCCGTGGCCGAACAGCCCCTCCATGTTCGCGAAGGCCTCGCACGGCCCGGACAGGGCCCGCGCCCCCTCGCAGGTTATCTCCTGGTAGGAGCGCGTCCTCAGGAAGGTCCCAGCGTACACCCCGCTGGAGTAGCGCGCGCCCCGCATCGTGGGAAGGATGTGATTGGGGCCGGACACGTAGTCGCCGAAGGCCACCGGGGCCCAGGGGCCGATGAAGATGGAGCCGTAGTTGGTCAGCCTGGCCGCCACCGCCCCGCTGTCGGAGGTCATGACCTGCAGGTGCTCCGGGGCCGCATCCTCCGCCAGCCCGATCGCCTCGTCCATGGAGTCCGCGAGCAGTATTCGCCCATTGTCCGTCCAGGTTTTCAGCGCGCCCTCCCCCGTCGGCAGCCCGCGCGCCTGGTCGCGGATCTCGGCCGGCAGGCGCTCCGCCAGCTCCCTGCTGGTGGTGACGACCACCGCCCATGAGCCGGGGCCGTGCTCGCACCTGGCCAGCACGTCGGCAGCGACCCACTCGGGACTCGCGCTGTCGTCCGCGATTATGACCACCTCGCTGGGGCCCGCCAGCATGTCTATCCCTACCCTCCCGGCGACCTGGCGCTTGGCCTCGGTGACGTAGCTGTTCCCGGGCCCGACGATGAAGTCTACGGCCTTGACCGTCTCCGTGCCGAACACGAGCCCGCCGATCGCCTGCGCGCCGCCCATGCAGTAGACTTCGTCCACGCCCGCGATGTCCATCGCCACCAGGACGACCGGGTGAATCCCGCCCCACTCCGCGCTCGCCGGGGAACAGGCCGCCACCCGCCTCACGCCCGCCACCCTGGCCGGGATCGCCGACATGAGGGCCGTCGAGGGAAGAGGATACCTGCCGGCGGGCACGTAGCAGCCGCACGAGTCCACCGGGATGAGCCTGTGTCCAAGGACTATTCCCGGGGACTCCTCCCAGCGCAGCTCTCTTATGCACTCCCTCTGCCTGACCGCGAAGCGGCGAATCCTGTCCGCGGCGTACTCCAAAGTCTCCACGGCACCCCTCGGGATCCTGTCGTAGGCCTCCTTCACGGCGGACCTCCCCACCCTTGGCGAATCCGGGCGGAAGCCGTCAAACCGCTCGGTGCAGTCCTTTATCGCGTCGTCCCCTCTCGTCCGTACGGACTCGAGGATCTCCCTCACGGTCCGCTCCACCGAGGCCGCCTCCGCGGCGACGTCCCTCTCAGCCTCCTTGATGACGATCATCCTTACCTCTCCCTGCTTTTGATGTCCCGGGCGAGCGAGGGGAAGAACGACCTCCCCCCTCCCGCCCAAAAATTGTTTAGCATGATAGCACGGAGTCTGGATAATGCAATATCATATTAGTAAAGACGCAATTGAAAGAGCTTTTCGACCCGCATTCGAGTGCATCGGCGACCGACCGACTGAAGCCGCCCGCCGCAGCGCCGTTGCAAGTCAAGGGGCGTTTCTCCGCGCGCCCCTTGACAGTCGTAGAAATTCGATGTATGTTGCTCTTCAAGATTCGTGGAAGGGAGTACAGCCGGATGGTCTTCGCAAAAGGGGCAGCTTTCGTGTTCAACTTCGCGTTTACCTGCGACCAGGGATACTACTATCCCCTGGTCTCGCTCGCGATGGAAACCGAACAACGGCTTGCTCTTCAGGCTCCGGCGCGCTAGGGGGAACTCCAAAGAGGCCCCGCGGGGGCGAAAAACTACGAAGGTACTGCAAGGACCGGGCTCGGTTTCCATCCGAGACCGGTCCTTTTTTCATCACTACGAACAGAAGGGGTGGTAGCAATGAAGCGCGTGGATCCAGCGCGGAAGGTCTCCGGAAGGGTCGCCCTCCCCGGCGACAAGTCGATCTCGCACAGGGCGGCCCTGCTAGGGGCCCTGTCCCCGGACGGGATAACGGTGCACAACTTCTCCGACGGCGCGGACTGCGCCTCCACCCTCCGCTGCCTGGGGCAGGCCGGCGCGAAGGTGGAGCGGCGGGGAAACACTCTCTCCGTGTCCGCGCCGACGGGCCTGCGCTCGCCGGAGGGTGCGCTCGATGCCGGCAATTCCGGCACCACGGCGCGCACCCTGTGCGGGCTGGTCTCGGGGCGTCCGGGGGTGAGGGCGCGGATAACCGGCGACGAGAGCCTGTCGAGGCGGCCTATGCAGAGGGTGGTGACACCGCTTCGCAGCATGGGGGCCAGCATCGGGGGGCCGTCGGGCGGAATGCGGCTTCCCGTCGAGGTGACGGGAGGGAGGCTGAGGGGCGCGACCCACGTCATGGAAACTGCCAGCGCCCAGGTCAAGACCGCGATCCTGCTGGCGGGGCTTGGCGCGGACGAGCCGACCACGGTCATCGAGCCTCTGCCGACCCGCAATCACACCGAGCGGATGCTCGCTCACCTGGGCGTGCCCCTCTACATCGACGGATCCGCGATCACCATAGCGACGTCCAGGCCCCTCAAGGGGGGTGAGTGGACGATCCCGGGGGACTTCTCGTCCGCCGCGTTCTGGATGGTGGCGGCGGCCATACTGCCCGACTCCTGCGTCACCCTTCCGGGCACTGGGATCAACCCGACCCGCACGGGACTGCTGCGGGTGCTCGAGCGCATGGGGCTGGCCTACTCGATCGAGCAGGAGGGTCTGAAGGGAGGGGAGCCTTCCGCGACCATCACCGTCCACTCCAGCCACCTGCGCGCCGCGGAGATCCATCCCTGGGAGATCCCCCTGATGATCGACGAGCTACCGGTGCTGGCGGTGGCGGCGACCCGCGCGGAGGGAGTGACGGAGCTCCGAGGGGCGATGGAGCTGCGCTTCAAGGAGTGCGACCGCATCGTGGCGGTGGCGCGGGCCCTGTCGAAGCTGGGAGCGGACATCACGGAGCTCGAGGACGGCTGGAGGATCGCCGGGCCGACGAGGCTCGGAGGCGGGCGCGTGTCGAGCATGGGGGACCACAGGGTGGCGATGGCGCTTGCGGTGGCGGCGCTGGCCGCCGACGCCCCGGTCGAGATCGAGGGGCACGAGTGCGTCGAGATCTCCTACCCCGGCTTTTTCGACGCGCTGGACTCCCTGGCGGCCAGGAGCGCCTGATGGGGCTGCGATTTCTGACCAGCGGCGAATCCCACGGCAGGGGGCTGCTCGCGGTGGTGGAGGGGCTGCCGGCCGGGATCCCGGTGTCGCGGGAGCACCTGGAGCGGGCTCTCGCCCGCAGGCGGCGGGGGTTCGGCCGAGGCGGGCGGGCCGCCGTGGAGCGCGACGAGCTCGAGGTCTGGGGCGGGCTGAGGGACGGCAGGACGACGGGCGCTCCTGTCGGGATCTCGATCGCCAACGCGGAGAGGGAGCTGTGGGACGAGGCGATGAACCCGTGGGCGGTGAACGCGGAGGCTGCGCGACTGAGGGCTGTCACCTCCCCCCGTCCGGGACACGCCGATCTCCCCGGAGGGGTGAAGTTCGGACACCTGGATATGCGCGCGGTCCTCGAGAGGGCCAGCGCGAGGTCCACCGCGCCGCGCACGGCGGCGGGGGCGCTGGCCGCCCTCATGCTGGAGGAGCTCGGGATTTCGGTGCGGGGGGCGGTGGAGTCCATAGGGGGGGTGACGGCCCGTGCGCCGGAGTGCTTCGAGGACTGGGCGCGGGCGTCGCTCTCCCCGCTGGGGGTCGCGTTCGCCCAGGACGAGGAGGCATTGAGGGAGAGGATCGCGAGGGCCGACGAGGAGGGGGACAGCCTGGGGGGGACGTTCGTGATCTCGATAGCGGGGGCGCCGCCGGGGATAGGCAGCTTCACGGAGTGGGACAGGCGGCTGGACGGGCTGCTCGGACAGGCCATACTCTCCATTCCGGGGATCAAGGGGGTCGAGTTCGGCGCGGGGTTCGCGGCCGCGGGCCTGCCTGGAAGCCAGGTCCACGACCCGATCGTGGTCGACGGGGGCCGCTGGACCAGGCCCACTAACAGGGCGGGGGGGCTGGAGGGCGGCATGAGCAACGGCGGCGAGATCCTGGTCCGGGCGGCCATGAAGCCGATCCCCACGATGAGGCGGGGTCTGCCCTCCTACGATGTCGCGTCACGCTCCCCTAGCGAGGGGCACGCGGAGCGCGGCGACGTGTGCGCGGTCCCGTCGGCCTGCGTGGTGGGCGAGGCGATGGCGGCCTGGACGATGGCCTGCGCCGTGATCGAGCAGTTCGGCGGGGACAGGATGGACGACCTGGCGCAGCGCTTCATGCTCTACAGGCGGAGGGCCGAGGGGTGGAACCTCCATGCCTAGCAGCGTCGTCTGCCTGGGCGGGTTCATGTGCTCCGGCAAGACCAGCGTTGGACGCGTGCTCGCGGCGAGACTCGGCCGCGACTTCATCGACACCGACCTGCTGGTGGAGTCCAGGGCGGGCATGACCGTGGCGGAGGTGTTCGCCCGCCTGGGGGAGCCGCGCTTCAGGCGCATGGAGCGGGAGGCCGTGCTCGAGGCGCTCGACGGCGAGGGTCGCGTGGTGTCGCTCGGAGGCGGGGCGCTCCTGGACGAAGGGTCGCGCGCGGAGGTGCTGCGGCGCTCCTTCCTGGTGATACTGGACGCGAGTCCGGAGACGGTCGCCAAAAGGGCCGCCTCCGGCCGCGGCTCGCGCCCCCTGCTGAACGACGGGGTGCGCGAGCTTATGGAGGCCCGCGCCGAGGCCTATTCATCGTGCCACCTTCGGGTGAGCACGGACAACCTGTCGGTGGACGCCGTGGCCGGGCGCATCATCGACAGCCTGCCGGGGGCGGGTCAGAGGCAGGGGTAGGAGCCGAGCAGGCGCAGGAAGGACGTGCGGTTCCTCATCTCGTCCAGGGCCTTCCGCACGCGGGGCTCGTCCACGTGTCCGTCCACGTCTATGAAGAAGTAGTACTCGAACTGCCCCCCCGACAGCGGGCGGGACTGGATGTGGGTGAGGTTCAGACCGTTGAGGTACAGCGGCTCCATCGCGTGGAACAGGGTCCCGGGCCTGTGCTCCACGTTGAACAGTATCGAGGTCTTGTTCTTCGCCCCCATCCGCGCGGCGCCGAACCCGACCGTCCAGAACCGGGTGGTGTTGCGCCCTCGGTCCTGGATCTTCTCCGCGAGTATGTTCAGCCCGTTGGCCCGCGCGGCCAGGGCGCTGCACACCGCCGCCCGGCCGTGCCTGTCCGCAGTGACGGCGGCTGCCGCGCTCGTGCTGCCAGCCGGGATCTGGACGGCCGACGGGAGGTTCAGCCTGAGCCACTCCCTGCACTGGCCCAGCGCCTGGGGGTGCGAGAAGACCTCGCGTATGCCGTCAAGGGCTGTCTCCTGCGATGCAAGACAGTGGTCTATCGCTATCGACATCTCGCTCTGGATGGACAGCGCGGTGCCGGTCAGAGAGGCGAAGGCGTCCATCGTGGGCAGCACCGTCCCCTCGAGCGAATTCTCCGCCGGTACCACTCCGAACTCGGCGGCGCCCTTCTCCACCGCAGCCAGCACGTCGACGAACGACTGGCAGGGCATCGGCTTGATCCCCGACCCGAAGACGGCCAGGGCCCCCTCGTGCGAGAAGGAGCCCTCCGGGCCCAGGAAGGCCACCCTGAGGGGGCCCTGGACCTCCCTGCAGGCGGAGATTATCTCGCGGTATATCCTCTCCACCACGCGCCTCTCCACCCCTTCGCAGGCCGCGGCCACCCTGTCGACGACCTCGCTCTCCCTCGCCGGGCAGTAGGCCGGGGCCCCCTTCTTGGCGGCCCCGACCTCGATAGCCACCTTCATCCTGCGCGACAGCAGGGCCGCTATGCCCCTGTCTATTTCGTCGATCCGCTCCCTGCACTCGCGTAGCTTCTCTGCGTCCATCCTGCGATCCCCCGTAAATTTGATTAGCGCGAATAATTTTTGTTCGGCCCGCCTATTGACATTGCATCAAGGGGCCTGTAGAATCTCCCGCAACTTGAGGGAGCGGCGCCTGGATCTGCTTCCGCGCTTTATAGTAGCACATGCGCCGCCAACAGAACACACGCGCAAAGGAGGAAGACCCGTGAATAGCATGCACATTCAGTGCCTGGCAAGTTCTTCGGCTATAGCCGTCGTTATTATTATTCGCTGCGGGGATTCCCCCGGAGCGCTTGTCGGCGTGTAGCCAGACGAAGTGCATTCCGGCCGGGGTCCCCGCAGCACTGGGGGCCCCGGCCTTTTTTTATGCAAATATCGGTATCGGGGGGGTCGCGAAATGGAGAGGACTATAGGGGTGGTCGCCGAGGACAGGCCGGGCGTGCTCTCGCGGTTGTCGGGGCTGATGGAGCGCAGGGGGTTCCAGGTGAGGGGGGTGTCGGCCGGCGCGACCCAGCAGCCGGGGCGTTCGCGCTTCACGTTCGTGATCGCCGGGGACGACAGGAAAGCCTCGCAGGCCGTGCGCCAGCTCCGCAAGATGGTGGAGACTGTCGAGGCCTTCGAGTTGAGCCCGGACTGCTGCGTGGAGAGGCGGATGATGCTGATGAAGTTCGAGCT
>JAKJGK010000078.1 GCA_022704435.1 Synergistota bacterium
CAGCACGATGGTCGACGGTCCGGAGCGCGAGGCCCTGTACCTGAAGCTTCAGGAGCGCCTGTTCGACCTCGTTCCATGGGTCTACCTGTACAACGAGGAGACCTTCCACGGGTCGCAGAAGAACGTCAAGGGGTTCGTGCCCAGCGCCAGGGGGTTCCATCTCCTGACACATGTCACCTTCGAGGACTAACGAGGCACGATTGAAACCGTTCAACCGTCGCCAAGGTTGAATCGACAGGTCCTGTATACGCGGGAGCATGGAGCCTGTTCCGTGCTCCCGCACTTTTGTCAAACGGAGGGATGAACACCGCATGCTCAAATACATCACGCGAAGGATCCTCTTCCTGCTGCCCATCCTGATAGGGGTATCCTTCATAGTATTCACCCTCCTCTACCTGACTCCGGGCGACCCCGCAAGGATGGTGCTCGGGGACCAGGCGACGGAGGAGGCGGTGAGGGAGTTCCGCGACAAGGAGGGATTGAACGATCCGTTCCTGGTGCAGTACGGAAGGTACGTCTACAAAGCCGTGCAGGGTGACATAGGCCGCTCGTACATGACGCGCCTTCCCGTCGCTCGCGAGATAATGAACGCCTTCCCCTACACTGTCAAACTGGCGCTTTTCTCCATGCTGATAGCTATCGTTTTAGGCATTCCGTTCGGAATAATCTCCGCGATCAAGCAATATTCTTTATTCGATTCGGTAATGATGATCTTCGCCATGGTCGGGCTGTCGATGCCCGTCTTCTGGCTCGGCATCCTGCTCATACTCTTCTTCTCCGTCCACCTCAGGTGGCTGCCCTCTTCTGGCTTCAACACCATAGCGGCGATGATCCTGCCGTCGGTGACCCTGGCAGCGCAGTCGATCGCCATAGTAACCAGGATGACACGCTCGAGCATGCTCGAGGTCGTGCGGCAGGACTACATCAGGACGGTGAGGGCGAAGGGGCAGAAGGAGTCGGTCGTCATCTGGAGACACGCGCTGGGGAACGCGCTGATCCCGGTGGTCACGGTGGTCGGGCTCCAATTCGGCAACCTGCTGGGCGGGGCGGTGCTCACGGAGTCCATCTTCTCCATTCCGGGGGTGGGACGCCTTATGGTGGACGCGATAAAGATGAGGGACTACCCGCTGGTGCAGGGCGGTGTCCTGTTCATCGCCGTGGCCTTCAGCCTGGTCAATCTGCTGGTGGACCTATTGTATGCGTGGCTGGATCCCCGCATCAAGGCCCAATACAGATGAGCCATCTCCGTCGAGTCAGGAGGATATGCAATGAGTGAGCAGATAAACAAACAACCAGGGCAGAGCATGCACGGAATAGGGGCGGTGTTCGCGCGGCTCAGGCGCTCCCCGCTGGCGATGCTGGGCCTGGCGGCGGTCATCGCGCTAGTGCTGATCGCCGTTTTCGCGGACTACATAGCGCCCTACGGGTACGCCGCGCAGGACCTGATGTCCGCCTTCGAGCCTCCGTCGGCCAATCACTGGTTCGGCACCGACGAGTTCGGACGGGACCTGTTCAGCCGAATAATCTACGGGTCGCGCATTTCCCTGCAGGTCGGGTTCATCGCAGTTGGCATCGCTGTCTTCGCCGGCGGGTTCCTGGGGGCGGTGTCGGGCTACTACGGCGGCAGGCTCGACAACCTGATAATGCGGGGCATGGACATCCTTCTCTCCATACCTTCGATACTGCTGGCCATCGCCATAGCGGCGTCGCTCGGGCCGGGGCTGTTCAACCTGATGATCGCGGTCGGGATCTCGTCCACCCCGAACTACGCCCGCATAGTGCGCGGCTCGGTGCTGTCGATCAGGAACCAGGAGTTCGTGGAGGCGGCCAAGGCGGTGGGCTCGTCGGACCTGAGGATAATACTTAAGCACATCATCCCGAACTGCATGGCCCCGATCATAGTCCAGTCGACGCTTGGAGTGGCTATAGCCATACTTACCGCCGCGGGGCTCTCCTTCATCGGACTCGGCATCCAGCCGCCGGTCCCCGAGTGGGGTGCGATGCTATCGGGCGGCAGGGAGTACATCAGGGACTACGCGTATATGACCATCTTCCCCGGGCTTGCGATCATGATCTCGATCCTTGCCCTCAACTTCCTGGGCGACGGCCTACGCGACGCCCTCGACCCTAAACTGAAGCAGTAGCGTTGGGGGATGCAGACATGGAAGACAGAAAGCTGATTCTAGATATCCAGGACCTCTCCATCCAGTACAGGGTCGAGGGAGGGACGGTGCACGCGGTGGAGAACCTGAACCTCGCTCTCGGGTACGGCGAGAACCTGGGCTTCGTGGGGGAGACCGGCGCCGGCAAGACCACCACGGCGCTTGGCATAATGAGGCTCGTGCCGGACCCGCCGGGCAGGATCACGAGCGGCAGGATCCTCTTCGAGGGCGCGGACCTGCTCCGCAAGACGGAGGACGAGATGCGGTCCATCAGGGGAGGGAAGATCGCTATGATCTTCCAGGATCCGATGACCTCGCTGAACCCGGTCATGACGGTGGACAAGCAGATAGCGGAGATGGTGCTTCTTCACAACGACGTGACCGAGCGCCAGGCGCTGGATCGCGCCGTTGAGATGCTCGAGCTGGTGGGCATAAGGAGCGAGCGCGCCAGGGACTACCCGCACCAGTTCAGCGGCGGGATGAAGCAGCGCGTCGTAATAGCCATAGCCCTGGCCTGCAACCCCATCCTGCTCATAGCCGACGAGCCGACCACGGCCCTCGACGTGACCATACAGGCCCAGGTGCTGGAGCTCATGAGGGAGTTGCGCCGCAAGATCAACACCTCGCTTGTCATGATTACGCACGACCTCGGCATAGTCGCTGAGATGTGCGACAAGGTCGCTATCATGTACGCGGGGCGCGTGGTGGAGTACGCGACCACGGAGGCCCTGTACAACCGGCCGGTTCACCCGTACACGGAGGGCCTGTTCAACTCGATACCCGACATCGACCGCGACGAGGAGGAGCTCAAGGTCATCCAGGGACTGATGCCCGACCCGACGAACCTACCGAGCGGATGTCCGTTCCACCCGAGGTGTCCCTACGCGGTGGAGTCATGCTCCAGGGAGGCACCGGGCATGGTGGAGATAGAGCCCGGACACCTGGTCGCCTGCCCGGTGCGCACCGAGCATCGGCTAAACTCGGTCGGCTGGAAAGGAGGTGCCGGACGGTGACCGGCAACACTATCGTAGAGGTGAAGAACCTCAAGAAGTACTTCCACACGAAGAAGGGCATGCTCCATGCTGTCGACGACGTCTCCTTCACCATAGACAAGGGCGAGACCCTGGGGCTGGTCGGAGAGTCCGGCTGCGGCAAGTCGACGCTCGGCCGAGTGATGATTCGGCTGCTGGAGGCAACCAGCGGAGAGGTGCGATTCTACGGGGACGACATCCTCAAGTACTCCTCGGGCAGGATGAAGGACATGAGGAAGAGGGTGCAGATAGTCTTCCAGGACCCCTACTCGAGCCTCAACCCGCGCCTGTCGGTGTCGGATCTTATCTCCGAGCCGCTGCTGGTCAACAGGGTATGCGGCTCGACCGCGGAGCGCACCGGCAGGGTGCTGGAGCTGATGGACACGGTGGGGCTGGCCAGACGGCTGGTGAACTCCTACCCGCACGAGCTGGACGGGGGGCGCAGGCAGCGCATAGGCATAGCCCGCTCGCTCGCCCTGTCGCCGGAGTTCATCGTGCTGGACGAGCCGGTGTCGGCGCTCGACGTCTGCATACAGGCCCAGGTGCTCAACCTGTTGAACAGCCTTCAGAAGCAGTTCGGCTACACCTACGTCTTCATATCGCACAACCTTAGTGTGGTCAAGCACGTCTCCGACAGGATCGCCGTCATGTACCTGGGCAAGATAGTCGAGATGTCGGACTACCAGAGTCTGTTCAAGGAGCCCCTGCACCCCTACACCCAGGCCCTCCTGTCGGCCATACCGATCCCCAAGGTGGGGGAGAAGCGCGACAGGCTGATACTGGAGGGGGACGTGCCCAGCCCGATAGAGCCGCCTGACGGCTGTCGCTTCGCCGGCAGGTGCTTCTACAGGCAGGAGATATGCACCCGGAAGACCCCGGAGCTGCACGAGATAGAGCCCGGCAGATTCGTGGCCTGTCACTTCGCGCGCAATCTGTCCAGGAGATCCTCGTAGCTTGCGGGGCCTGAAAAATCGAAAACCAGAAAGGCAGCGACTCGACGAATATGAACAAGGACATCAAGACAGACATGAAGTACGTGCTGGACCTGGCGGAGGAGATCATCGGCATCCCGTCCATAGCCGGGGACTGCAGGGAGATACTGGCGCGGATGGAGAGGGAGTTCGCCTCGCTCGGACTGCCGACCTCGAGGTCGCGCAAGGGCGACCTACTGGCGACGATGAAGGGTGTCAGCAACTCGGACATGAGGCTGGTATCCGCCCACGTGGACACACTGGGGGCGGTGGTGAGGGAGGTGAAGCCCAACGGCAGGCTGCGCCTGCTCCAGGTGGGAGGCTTCGCCTGGACCTCCTTCGAGGGGGAGAATCTGACCGTGAGGACGGCCTCGGGGAGGGAGCACCGGGGCGTGCTGCTTCCCGAGAAGGCCTCCTTGCACGCATTCTCGGAGGTGGTCCGCGAGACGATACGCACCGATGAAAACGTGGAGGTGCGGCTGGACGAGGAGACGAGTTCGGCCGAGGAGACACGCGCACTGGGGATAGAGGTAGGCGACTTCGTCTTCTTCGAGCCGCGCTACGAGGTGACAGGGTCCGGCTTCATAAAGTCGCGCTTCCTTGACGACAAGATCTGCGTCGCTTGCCTGTTCGGAGCGATAAAGGCGCTCGTCGATGCAGGGGTCTCGCCCGCTCGCACCACGGTCTTTTACATCTCTCAGTACGAGGAGGTTGGCCACGGGGTGTCCGCCATCCCGCAGGGGGTTGCGGAGCACCTTGCGATCGACATCGGCATCGTCGCCCCGCCAGCGAACTCGCGCGAGGACTCGGTGACCATAGTCGCGCGCGACAGCCGCACACCCTACGGCTTCGAGTTCAGGAACTTCCTGACCGGCCTCGCCAGGGAGCGCGGAATACCGCACAGGGTGGACGTCCACTACAGGTACGGCTCGGACGCCAGCGTGGCCGCTACCGCGGGCTTCGACGCGGACTTCGCCTGCCTGGGGCCTGGCACGGATGCCTCCCACTCCTACGAGCGCACCACGGTCAAGGCGGCCGAGGCCTGCAGCGACCTGATAGCGGCGTACCTGACCACCGACCGTAGAGGAGAGGCGCGATGAGCAGCGTGCTGGACCGTTTTGTCAAGTACGTGCAGATACCGACTCAGGCGGACAGCGGCACCGCAGAGGTTCCCAGCACACCGGGGCAGATGACGCTCGCCCGCGAGCTGGTGGAGGAGCTGAAGGCCATAGGGCTTAAGGACGCCGCCGTGGACGAGCGGGCCTACGTGACCGCCTCCCTGCCGGGCAACACGCCCGGCGCTCCCGCAATTGGATTTCTCGCGCACCTCGACACGGCGCTAGAGGTGACCGACGACACCGTTCGCCCGCGCCTGGTGGAGAACTACGGCGGAGGGGAGATTGTCCTGAGCGCGGACGGCAGCGTGGTCCTCTCCCCCTCGACATTCCCGGACCTCCTGCTCTACAAGGGGCAGACGCTGGTGGTAACGGACGGGACGACCCTGCTCGGAGCGGACGACAAGGCCGGGATCGCAGAGATAATGGCGGCGCTGGAGCACCTGGTCGCCCATCCCGAGATCCCGAGGGGAGACGTCAAGGTGGCCTTCACACCCGACGAGGAGATAGGCCACGGAGCGAAGCTGCTCGACCTCGAGAAGTTCGGCGCTGACTTCGCCTACACCATCGACGGCGGTGCGGTCGGCGAGATGAGCTATGAGACGTTCAACGCGGCCAAGGCGCGGATAACGATCCACGGACGCAGCGTTCACCCGGGCAAGTCGAAGAACAAGATGGTGAACTCCATCCTGCTCGGGATGGAGCTGGCCGCGATGCTGCCGCCGGACGAGACCCCGGCCCGCACGGAGGGGTACGAGGGTTTCTACCACCTGATGAACTTCAACGGCAACGTGGAGACGACCGTGATGGAGTACATTATCAGGGACCACTCCGCGGAGAGGTTTGCCGAGCGCAAGAACGCGGTCGAGGCCGCGGTGTCCGCGATAAACGATAGGCACGGTGCCGGTAGGGCCGAGCTGGAGATGTCCGACCAGTACTACAATATGCTGGACAAAATCAAGCCGCAGATGCACATCGTGGAGACCGCGATGGAGGCCATGCGCCAGGTCGGGCTGGAGCCGAAGATCATCCCCGTGCGCGGCGGCACGGACGGCTCGCAGCTCTCCTGCAGGGGGCTGCTGACGCCCAACATCTTCACCGGCGCGCACAACGCCCACGGCAAGCACGAATTCATCCCGGTACCGTCGATGGAGAAGGCGGTGGAGGTCATACTGAAGATAGTGGAGCTCTACGCGACGAAATAGGGCGGGGACTCCCTCCTCCCTTTGGTCGTCGGGACAAGCGATCGACTAGGCTTGCTTCGCTTCGCCTGTCGTCTGCTTGAGTCATCCCGAGGCGTTTTTTGCCGAGGGATCTCGGCTTGGGTTGGCAAGGATCGAGATCCCTCCCACTCGGCCTTCCGGCCTCGGGACAGCGAACGACTAGGCTTGCTTCGCTTCGCCTGACGCCTGCTTGCCTCGCTTCGCTCGTTCGGGATGACAGAGGGGGAAGCGCCCGTTCGGGATGACCGCTCCTGTCATCCCGAGGCGTTTTTTGCCGAGGGATCTCGGCTGAGGGTTGGCGAGGGACGAGATCCCTCCTCGCTTCGCTCGTTCGGGATGACAGAGGGGGAAGCGCTCGTTCGGGATGACAGAGATGAGGCGCCCGTTCGGAATGACGGAGGGAGGACAGTTCCGATCGACGCCTCTCACCTCGACTGGCGCACTATCCTGGCCGCGAAGTACCCGGCGCCGAGGCCGTTGTCTATGTTCATCACCGCCACGCCCGAGGCGCAGGTGTTAAGCATCGTCAGAAGCGGGGCCAGCCCTCCTAGGTTGGCCCCGTACCCTACGCTGGTGGGCACGGCGACCACCGGGCACGCGACCAGCCCGCCTATCACGCTCGCAAGCGCGCCCTCCATGCCGGCTACCGCCACGATCGCCTTCGACGCCTGCAGCGTCTCCGCGTGCGCCAGCAGCCGGTGCAGCCCTGCGGCGCCGGCGTCATATATGCGGATGACCGCGCACCCCATGTACTCGGCGGTGACCGCGGCCTCCTCCGCTACCGGCACGTCGCTGCTGCCGGCAGTCACGACGGTCAGCCCGTCGCGGAGGGGCAGATCCTCCCTTCGGACCCCGATCAGCCTGGCCCTGTCGTGGTATATCGCGTCCGGGATGTCCTCGCGGACTATCTCGAACTGACGCCGGTCGGCTCGGGAGAAGAGTATGTTGAAGGCCGAGTCCGAGAGAGAGCGCGCTATCGTGCGCAGCTGCTCGTCGCTCTTGCCCGGACAGTAGACTATCTCCGAGAACCCCTTGCGAAGGCGGCGGTGGGTGTCGATCTTGACATCCCCGAGGTCCTGGAAGGGGAGCGCCTTTATCCTGGCCACGAATTCCGACGTCTCCAGGGTTCCCTCCCGGAGTCGCGCCGCGAGTGAGTAAAGCTCCTGCTCGTCCATAGGCTGATGATCATCTCCTGATCGGTGGATTTTTGCCCTTTTTGCCCGGTGGCTATGGTAGCATAAGGACAGCGCGGCAGGAACGCGGTTTTCATGCGCGACCTGTTTTACCTCGGAACAATCCTCAAGTGCGGCGAACATACGGCGGCTTTTGATGTAAAATCATGGTGGACGGGCTCATGAGGCACCGAGCCCGGGCGGTGGTGTCGGTACGATCTTTATGCAGTGAAGGGAGTTTTCTTGAAATGTTCATTTCTTCGGACAGGACGTTGGGCAAGAGTTTCATCTTCCTGGTGGTGATGTCCACCATCCTGGCGGGGCTGTCCGCCGCGGTGTTCCTGCTGGTGGCGCCCGAGGTGAGGACCGACATATTCTGGGCCTCTTTCTGGGTAATCCTGTTCGCGCTGGTGCTCTCCTTCTCCTACCTCATATTCCACGCCGTGGTCGGGCGCGACGACTTCGCCCCCATACCGTTGCTGCTCGGGATATCGAGGACCGTGGCGCTCTACGAGGTCTTCGTGCTGGTAACCGTGCTGATCTGCCTGTTCTACCCGAGACTCTCGCTTACGGCCTGCCTGGCGGTGCACATTGCCGGGTTCCTGGTGCTGGTGGGGGGCGGAGGGCTCATAACTGTGCTCTCTCTCACCGCCAGGGAGACGGATATGGGCGCGTCCTTGAAGCGCAGCCGGCTGTTCGTACAGATGACTCGGGTCGCCTCTCTCATAGACGAGCTTAGCCTTTCACCGTTTGCGGCACAGGCGTCCGACCTGGCGGACGCGCTCAAGAAGTTGAGGTTGGCCATCCAGATGACCAACCCGGACTCGTCCGACGGGCTCGAAGTCGAGGAGCTTCTCGTGCTGGCGGTGGACGCCGTGGAGGAGAAGACCAGGCGTTTCCTGTCCTCGGGCTCCGACCTGGAGAGAAGGTCGGTCCTGGGAGAGTCGGCCCCCCTGATCGAAAAGGCCTTTAACGCCCTGCGCCGCGGGGAGGCACCCCCAAGGACGCCGGAGCAGACCGGCGTCAAATAAGGAGGAGATCTTCAGATGCAGAGGTTGGAAGAGATCATACTGAAAAACCTGCAGGATCGTTCCGGTGAGGATTGCTACTGGTGGGAGGGCTCATGGCGCCTCTCGTCGGAGCTTTTGGAGCTGGCCGCGAAGAACACTGAATCACTGAGGAAAGCCGGTTTCAAGAGGGGTTACAGGATAGCGGCCCTGCTGCCGAACTCCCCGCAGGTGCTCGCGCTGTCGCTCGCGGCGTGGAGCCTGGGCGGGGCAATAGCTCCGCTGAACGCCAAATCCGGCCTGCCGTCGCTGTTGGGGACGCTCGAACTGATCGAGCCCTGCGCGGTGGTGCTCGCCCCCGGCCTCGACGAGCTGAAGGGGGCCCTGGTGGAGCGGGGGGTCCCGGTCATCACGGCGGAGAGCCTGACGGCCCCGCTTCCCGAGTTCTCGGTGGTCGAGACCAGCACGGAGGATGACTCTCTCGCGGTGATATTCGCAACCTCCGGCACCACGGGTCTCCCGAAGGCGGTCCCGCTCAGCCACGGGAACCTGCTCGACAACGCGCTGCAGATGTACGAGGCGCTCGAACTGCTGGCGCCGGGGGACGTGCTCCTCAACGTGCTGCCGAACTTCCACTCCTTCGGCTATACAGTGTCGGGCCTGATGCCACTGGTCCGAAACCTCAAGCAGACCATACTGGCATCCTTCCTTCCGCCTGTGGAGTCGATGAAGGCGATTCACGCCTCGGGGACCAACGTTATAGTCGCGGTCCCGGCGATGCTCCACTTCATGATAATCGCCGCGGACAAGGGCGCCCCGGCCCCGAGAGGCCTGAAGATGGTGGTCACCGGTGGAGACCGCCTGAACGTCCAGCTCGACGCGAAGGCCAGGGCCGTCCTGGGCGCGGGAGTGGTCGAGGGGTACGGGCTCACGGAGTGTTCGCCCGTCGTGGCCGTCAACAACAACTACGAGAAGCGCAGGCTGGGCACGGTCGGCCCGTTCATAGGCGGCTACGAGTGGAGGCTGAGGGACGACAAGAACGCGGACGTCACCGCGTCGGGCGAGGGAGTGCTCTGGGTGAGGGGACCGTCGGTGACCGACGGCTACTTCCGGGACCCGGCGATGACCGCCGAGAGGTTCGAGGACGGGTGGTTCAACACGGGCGACTACGTGAGGATCGAGGAGGGCTACGTCCAGATACTGGACAGGGTGACGGACATCATCATCGTCGGTGGATTCAACGTCT
>JAKJGK010000079.1 GCA_022704435.1 Synergistota bacterium
AAGCAGTATCTGTCGTCCCGAACGTCGCGAAGCGACGGAGGGACCCTAGCAGAGGGTTGGCACGGAATAGGATCCCTCGCCTTCGCTCGGGATGACGCAAGGGGGCTCGGGACGACTGAATGGCCTGCGCCCCTCTTGACCGACCGGTTGGTCTGTGATATTATCTCCATACCGAACGGTCGGGAGGTGGAATTATGAGCGTTGTCATGCGGGGTGCAGTCGATACGCGAGAGGCGCCGGAGGCGCGCGATGTGCGCGGGGAGATCATGGAGGCCGCGCGCGAGGGGTTCGCCATGAAGGGCTACTACGGCGCCAGCATGGGTCACATAGTGGAGAGGACCGGCTTGAGCAAGGGGGCCATCTACTGGTACTTCCCCGGAAAGTGGGAGATGTACAAGGCCGTGATCATGGAGCAGACGCAGAGCATGATCGACGTGATGATGCCGGAGGAGCTGTCGCTGCCTCGGGAGGAGTTCGTCGACTATCTGATAAGCAGGGGTGAGCGCCTTATCGACATGCTGGCCGAGGACACGGTCAGCCGGCTGCTGTTCGTCCAGCTCATGCTCGACGCCATGCGCGGCAGGGAGGAGATGGTGGAGTTCGCGGCGTCGCTTCGCGGGTCCATCACGGACGATGCGGTCTCGATGCTGGACTCGCTCTTCCCGGACGAGCCGCTGCGGGTGGATTCTCTGTCGCACAGGGATCTGGTCAGCATGTTCGTCAGCGTCCTCAACGGTCTGATCATGAACCTCGAGCTGATGGTGAGCAGAGACGAGGCCAAGAAGAGCTGGCGGTTCCTGGTGGAGAGGGTATTCGGAGGTGCTGGTGGCGATGCGTAGTTCGAGGGTGAGGGGGGCGGCGTTCCTTCTTCTGTTTTTTCTTTTAGGCGCTGCGGGGCGTATCGACGCGACGGAGAGGCCGGTGCTGACTCTGGAAGAGGCCCTGGCCATGTCCAGGGTGAACAATCCGGTGACGGCGGCTTCGGCGGAGAGGATCGCCCAGGCGAGGGCGAGGCTCGACCAGGCGAGGGGGGACTCTCTGCCCAAGCTCGGCGTCTCCCTGCTCTACCAAGAGGTGCAGAACGAGCCGCGCTATCCGGTTGTGCCCGCCGGGTACGCGAAGGCGGGGTTCGAGAGCACGTGGAAGGCGGCGCTTACGCTCAACTGGCTGCTTTACAGCAGTGGAGCAGTGGAGTTCAACACGGAGTCCAGGCGGCTGGCCCTTTGCGGCGTGGAGGCCAGGGAGAGGCGGACCGGACAGGCCGTCGAGTGGGGGACTACCTCCGCATGGTACGACCTGAGGCGGGCCGAGGGGAAGCTGTCCGTGGCCGCCGACGTGCTGGATCTCACAAAGGAGCATCTTCAGCACGTGGAGGCGCTCTTCCGCAACGGGGTAGTCGCGAAGAACGAGGTCCTTCGGGTGAGAGTGTCCGTCTCCGAGGCGGAGCTGAACGTCATACAGGCTAAGAACGCGGTCTCGGTCGGGTGGAAGGCGCTCGAGAGGGCGGTTGGGGCTTCGCTCGAGGGGGTCTACGACCTCCCGCCGAGCGAGGAGATGCCGGAGGCGCCCGCCCTGCCGGAGGACGCGGTCGAGGCCGGCCTGGCCAGGCGGCCGGAGATGGAGGCGCTCGAGCTGGCCGCCCGGTCGGCCAATATGGCCTCGAGGGCGGCGAAGGCCCAGGACGGGCCGCAGTTGATGCTGATGGGGGAGGCCTATTCCGCGGGGGACACCTTTTTCCCCGACAAGCAGAACGACTGGAAGGCGACGCTGATGCTCTCCTGGAGCCTGTTCGACGGCGGCGTTTCCTCCGCCCGAGCGCGTGAGGCGAAGGCTGCGGCGGAGGAGTTCCTGCTTCAGATGGAGGATCTCAAGAGGCAGATAGAACTGGAGATCTCCGTGGCCAGGCTGAACTGCGAGTCCTCCCGTCAGCGGGTGGAGACGGGTCGCGCGATGGTGGAGAGCGCGGAGGAGGACTACCGGATGTCTCTGAGGCGCTACACCGCGCAGGTGGGGACGAACATCGACGTGCTGGACGCGCGGGTGGCCCTGTCGAATGCGAGGAACCAGCTTGTAGACAGCAGCTACGACCTGCTGAAGGCGCGTGCGGAGATGGAGTTCGCGATGGGGGTCATCGGCGAGGATCGGGGAGCGGAGGTGGCGGGGAGATGAAGAAGTACGCGGTTGTGCTGCTGTTTTTGGCGGTTTTCGGCGGCCTCATTTTTTACAGGATGAAGGAGAGCGAGCCCACCCTGGCGAACGGGCCGGCGACGGAGGAGCTTGTGGTGAGGACGGTCTCCCCGGTGATCCGCAGGTTCGCGGAGACGGTCTCCTTCGCGGCGAACGTCGAGCCGGAGGAGACGGCGGCGGTCGTCGCGAAGGTCCCGGGCCGCACGGTGCTGACCGTGCTGGTGAACGAGGGGGACAGGGTGAAGAAGGGGCAGACTCTCGCGACCCTGGACGACAGCCTGCTGCGCCAGCAGATGGCCCAGGCGGAGGCGGCGCTGGGGAAGGCGGGGACCTACGCCGCGACGGTGCGATCGGATTTCAAGCGCATCGAGTCGCTCTACCAGGAGAACGTGGTGAGCCGCCAGCAGTTCGAGCGGATGGAGGGGGAGTCCAAGGTCGCCGCGCGCCAGGTGGAGGAGGCTCGCGCCGCGCTGAACCAGCTAAAGATAACGCTCGGTTACCACACACTGGAGGCGCCGGTGGACGGTGTGGTGATGGCGCGCAGCGTGGACCCTGGCGATACAGCCTCCCAGTCGCCGGCCTTCGTGATCTCCAAGCAGGACAACGTGACCGTGTCCGGAGGGGTGCCGGAGAGGCGCTACCCCAGGGTGAAGGTCGGTCAGAGCGTAGAGGTGATACTGGACGCCTTCCCGGAGGAGGTCTTCGAGGGCGTGGTGTCGCGCATAGCGCCGTCGCTGGATCCGGCCACAAGGACTGGGAAGGTGGAGGTCTCCCTGCCGTCGCAGGGGAGGATCATGCCGGGGATGTTCGCCCGCGTGACCCTGCTCCTGGGCGAGAGGGAGTCGCTCGCCCTGCCGATGGAGGCGGTGGGCAGGATGGCCGGGGCGGGGGAGAGCGTCTGCTACGTGGTCTCCTCGGATACGGCCCTTCTTCGCAAGATCTCCACCGGGTTCGAGCAGAACGGATTCGTCGAGATCACGGGCGGCCTGGAGGCGGATGAGAACGTGGTCGCGGATCGCTCCGACAAGCTGCGGGACGGCACGAGGGTGAAGGTGGCCGACAGATGAACCTGCCGGAGTTCTCAGTCAAGCGCAGAACCATGATGCTCATGGTCTTCCTGGTAGTCATCCTGCTGGGCGGGATCGTCTTCACTACGCTGAAGCTGGACCTTCTGCCGAAGATAGAGCCGCCGGTGGTCAACATCCTGACGACATGGCCGGGGGCGTCGGCCAGCGACGTGGAGCAGAGGGTCACGAAGACCATCGAAGACGACATGTCCATGATCGAGGGGGTGGACAAGATCTTCTCGCGCTCGATGGACAACGTCTCCGTGGTGACGGTGCAGTTCAAGTGGGGAGAGGACCTCGACGTCAAGATGGGCGACATCCGCGACTCGATCAGCTTCGTCAAGCGCGACCTGCCCGCCGACGCGGAGGAGCCAGTCCTTCTGAGGATCACCTCCGGGACGATTCCCTTTCTCACTCTGTCGCTGACTGCGGAGAGGTCCTACGAGGGGCTGTACCGCTTCGCCGACAGGGTCGTGATGGAGAACCTGGCCCGCATTCCGGGCGTGGGGCAGGTGCTGGTATTCGGCGGAGAGCAGAGGGAGATACAGGTGCGCATCGACGCCGAGAAGCTCGAGGCGTTCGCGGTGTCGATCCCGGGGATAATCGGCGCGATAGAGAGCGAGAACATCAACATCCCGGCCGGATCCCTGAAGCAGGGGGAGACGGAGTACTACATCCGAGTGCCGGGGCGCTTCGCCTCCGTGAGCGAGATCGGCAGGACGGTGGTCGGGGTCTCGGGCGGCAGGCCGGTCTACCTTGACGACGTCGCCGAGGTTGCCGACACCTACAAGGATCAGGAGATCAAGGGCTTCCACCAGGGGGAGCCCGCTGTCATCATGGTGGTGCTGAAGACCGGCGACGCGAACACGGTAGAGGTGACGCGCGCGGTGCTCGACAGGCTCGAGGAGCTAAAGGAGAAGGAGTTCCCCGCGGACGTTGACTACCACGTGGGGATGAACACGTCGGAGTTCATCATGAACTCGATCAACAACCTCTCCTCGTCGCTTATAGTCGGGATAGTACTGGTGTTCGTCGTTACGTGGATCTTTCAGAAGCGCCTGTCGGCTTCGCTGATAATCTGCGGGGCCATCCCGTTCTCGCTTATGATCACATTCATAGTGATGGGGAAGCTGGACTACACTATCAACATCTTCACCCTCTCGGCCCTCGCGATGGCGAGCGGCATGGTCGTGGACAACTGCATCGTGGCCACCGACCAGATCGTCTACCACCTGGAGAAGGGGGCGCGGAGGAGCGCTGCGAGCATAATAGGCACCGTGGTGGTGCTGCTGCCGCTGGCGTTCATAAGAGGGCTGGTGGGGGTGTTCTTCTCCTCTCTGACCATCGTCATGGTGACCGCGGTGGCGGCGTCGCTGTTCGTAAGCCTGTCGTTCATACCGATGATGGGGAGCGTGTTCTTCAAAAGGGAGGAGGACAGGCTGCGCCTGCACAAGTACACTGACAGGATCATCTCGAGACTGGAGGCCGGGTACGAGGGTATGCTGGAGTGGAGCCTCGACAACCGGCGGAAGGTGTTCACCGTCTCGGTCGTCATGCTGGCCCTGACCTTCCTGTCGTTCAGGATGATCGGGACGGAGCTGACGCCGGAGCCGGACACGGGCGAGATCATGATAACCGTCACACTGCCGGAGGGGACGAGGATAGAGGAGACGGACGCGCTGGTGCTCAAGACGATCGAGCATGCTCGAAAGACGGTACCCGAAGCTGTCAACATATACGGCTACGACGGACGCGACGAGAAGGGGCTTTCCCTCGCCGCGGGGCAGGAGTCCGGGCCCAATATCGGGAATGTGGGGCTCAAGCTGGTCGACAAGAGCCAGAGAAGGAGGAGCGCCTTCGAGATAGGCGAGGAGCTGCGGGCGTGGCTGAACGAGCAGCCTGGGATAGAGAAGATGAACGTGCTGGTGAGCTCCCCGATAAAGGCCATGTTCCTCGGCGCCAAGCCGTTGACAATAGAGATATTCGGGGAGAAACTGGATGAGGTCACTTCCGTGGCCGCCGAAGTCAAGCGGCTGGTCGGAGGCATCCAGGGCGTGGTCGACATCAGCGCCAGCCAGAAGCAGAGCAGGCCGGAGATAAGGGTGAACGTCGACCGGGAGAAGGCCTCGATGCTCGGCGTGAGCACAGCGACGGTGGGCAAGTCCCTGCGGACGTACTTCTACGGCTACGAGACGGGCGAGAGCTACTGGGAGGGGGAGGACGACTACCCGATCAGGCTGCGCCTGAGGGAGGAGCAGCGCAACTCCCGCGAGGTTTTCGACCGACTGATGATCCCGTCCGTCACCGGGAGGACGGCGCGCCTGTCAAACCTCGCGACCTGCGAGGACACCATGGGGCCTCCAGAGATCCAGAGGAAGAACAAGCAGCGCTACGTCACGGTGGAGAGCAACGTCCACGGGCGTTCGCTGGGCGAGGTCACGGCGGACGCGCGCGCCCTGATCGAGAGGATGGACAAGCCCTCCGGGGTGACCATCGAGTTCGGAGGGCAGATCCGCGAGCAGGCCGAGGCCTTCCAGCAGATGGCGCTGCTGATCCTGCTGGGCATCACGCTGGTCTACATGGTCATGGCGGGGCAGTACGAGGCCTACCTCGACCCGTTCGTGATAATGTTCAGCATACCGTTCGCCCTGACCGGCGTGGCGTTCGCCTACCTGGCGACCGGGCTCTACCTTTCGCTGCAGGCGATGCTCGGCATAGTCATGCTCGTCGGGATCGTGGTCAACAACGCGATCGTGCTTGTGGACTACATCAACCTGCTCCGCGCCAGGGGCGTGCCACTGCGCAGGGCGCTGATAGAGTCCGGCGGGAGGCGGCTGCGCCCGGTGCTGATGACCACCCTGACCACGTTCTTCGGCATGCTGCCGATGGCCGTCAGCAACGCGCAAGGCTCGGAGATCTGGCGGCCGCTGGCGGTGTCCGTCATGGGCGGACTGACGGTCTCGACTCTCGTCACTATGGTACTGGTGCCGGTGGTCTACAGCCTGTTCGAGGAGAAGATCAGGAGAAGAGGGCGCTTTGCGGAGGCGGTGAGGGCATGATGAACATGGTGTGGCTTCACTTCGGCGAGATGCTGGCCGACGAGGTCATGGAGCTGCTCGACGACGCTGGAGTGGAGTACTACAGCGTCTGGCGCGACGTACTCTGGAGGGACAACGTTGGCGACAACACGCGCTGGGACGACGCCGTCTTCCCGGGGAAGAACTGGGCGGTACAGCTGCTCTGCGAGCCGGAGACGGTGGACGACATCAAGCGGCGCCTGGAGGCCCTCATGGAGGACCCGTTCGTCAGGGGGTCGGGGATCGTGATGTACGTATCCGAAGCGGAGCGAGTGCTCTGATGCGGATCGACGGCTTGGAGGCGAGAACATGAGCAGGATGGTAGTGATATTTGAAGTGACGCCGTTCGACGATGCGAGCAAAGAGGAGTACCTGAAGCTGTCGGCGAGCCTGAGGCCCCTCCTCGCGGACCATGGCGGCTTTTTGGGCGGGGAGCGGTTCCAGAGCCTGACGGACCCGAGGAAACTGCTGTCGATCAACTTCTGGGAGAGCGAGGAGGAGCTCGAGAAGTGGAGAAACAGGGCCGAGCACCGGATGGCCCAACTGGCAGGCAGGGAGAGGCTGTTCGAAAGCTACAGGATAACCGTGGCGGAAGTGGCCAGGACGTACTCCATGGACGACAGGGCCCAGGCCCCCGAGGACTCCAACAAGCACTTCCAGGTTGACTGACGATGATACATCCGGCGGCGCCTCCGGCAAGTCTCGCGGAGGGTGCCGCCGACTCGTTCTTGCGGACTGCCTTTCGAGGACCACTCAGAACCCGTCTGCCTTCCCCTACTTCACGCCCCTCCATCCGCGGCTCGCCTCGAAGCGGGCGACCTTCTCCCGCGAGCTCATGGGCGGAAGTGGTAATATTTCTTGACACTTTTGGTGTGTTGTGGGTATGATTCGTTCCAGAATCACTCATATTCAGGGATTCGGTGGAGCGGCACGACATATCTCACCCCAAGGCGCTGACCGACTGCGTGGACCACTCTCTCGTCTCTTCCGTCTCCTCCGGCATCCTCACAAACACGGGCCATCTCCTCGAAAACCTCGTCTTCACCGCCCTTCGGCGTCTTTGCCCGGATATAAGCTACTACAGGACCAGAGGCGGCCGAGAGGTCGACTTCATCGTCACCTTGCGAGGACGATCCAGGATGCTGGTCCAAGCGTGCGAATCCCTGGCAGAGCCGCAGACCAGGAAGCGAGAGATCTCCGCTTTGAGCGAGGCGATGGAGGAACAGGGTCTGACCGACGGGACCATAGTGACGCGCAACGAGGACGAAAGGTTGGAGACGCCTGGTGGCGTCATCAACATCCTGCCCGCGTGGCGTTTTTTACTGGAGTTGCCGGAGTCCGCGGAATAGCCTGAGGTCGCTGGATGGTGCCGCCGGCGTCCCGAACGTCGCTGTCGGAAGGCGGCCAGAAGCATGCCGCCTAAGCGATCGACACGAACGGAAAAGCGCTCGTTCGGTCGCCTGCTTATGTCGTCCCGAGGAGCTTGCGACGAGGGACCTAACTTTGGAGGCAACACGCACCAAGGTCCCTCCTCCCGTTGGTCGTCGGGACGACATAAGCATGTCATCCCGGCTGTAGGAATCCCTCGTCGACTCCCTCCTGTCCGAACAGGCGCCGAGGTGCGCAGGTGCTAGCACTCATCCAAAAGCTCCTCAAGCCTCACGAGGGTTACATTCCCCGCTCTCTCGGCCCGTTCCGCCAACCCTTTCGTAAAGCCTGATCTGCTGAACAAAAAAAACTCCCTTTCGGAATCCTGAAGCAGATTCGCGGATCTCCGAACCAGCTTGTCCAGTTCGTCGGAGGCCGTCTTTTCACCTCTCCACTTGCATTCGCCGAACAGCGCGATATTCTCGCCGGAGGCTACTATGTCTATCTCCTCCTGCTGCCTCGTCGCCGGGTTTGCGCCCCACCACCTGGAAAAGCCCGTGTAAATACCCGCGAGGCGTTTTTTTCTGTTCAGCCTGACCAGGTACTGGCGGCATATCTCCTCGAATACAGGTCCAAAATACTCGTTGTAGTGAGGCTTGATCATCATGTCGTACGCCTCGGAAGCCATCCCCATCTCGATCATCGGCAGAGCTTTCGGAATGAATCGGTGCCAGAACCTGAAAAGATGATCCTTTACCCGGTAGAGGACCTTCCGAGGGGACTTCTCGCCAAAAGGGCGTTCTTTTTCGATTATTTCCAGTTCAAGCAGCGCCCGGATGTAGTTGGCGGCGCTCTTCGATGGCACTCCGACTCTTTCGGATATCTCGGACTGTTGCCTCGTACCGCCGGCTATGGCCCTGATGACGGAGTTGTACACGGCAGGCTCGCGCATCTCCTGCTTCATGAGGTTTGCGGGCTCTTCAAACAAGACCCCCGAGCTGGTCAGAAACTCCTCTGTCACCGCCTCTCTGAAGCCGCCTCTGCGAGACATGGCCAGGAGGTATTGTGGAATGCCTCCCGCGACTCCGTAGACCATGAGTTTTTCCGGGCCGTTCCATCCCGGAAAGAACTTCATGCTGTCGAAGCTGTCCAGGGGCTGGATTTTGAACTGGGCGGTCCGCCTTCCGTAGAGAGGGCTCTTGTAGTTCAAGACCTCGTTTTCCATAAAGCTCATGGAAGAACCACACAGTATGAGAAACAGATTGGTCCCGACGAAGTAGTGGTCTATGGCCTTCTGGAGGATCGACGGCAGAGAGGGGTTGGCCGACGCGAGATATGGGTACTCGTCGATGGCCAGGATAAGGCGCTCCGTGCGGGCGAAGCCGGAGACATAGCGAAAGGCCGAGTCCCACGAGTCGAAGGCACTTATGTAGGACGACGCGTCTCCCGGAAGCGCCTCGAGAAGCGCCGTGGAAAAAAGGCGAAGGGCTTCGGCGTCATTCTGCTCGATGGCCGCGAAGAATACGCATCTCTTCCCGGTGCAGAACTCCCGCAGCAACCGCGTCTTTCCCACTCGCCTCCGCCCATAGATCACAGGCATCTGGAAGCCGGGCTCATGGTAAAGGGCCTCCAGCTTTGCCATCTCCCTCTCTCTGCCGACGAACATTACGCCACCTCCCGATCTAATCCAAGATAGCCTAATCGAAATTAGGCTATCTTGGATTAGATAAGTGGAATATAAGCTCGATCTCGCGCCTTGTCAAGAAGAGCGCCGCCGCCTTGTTCACTGGACTACTTTTCGAGGATCACGCAGAACCCGTCTACCTCCTCCTCGAAAAAATGCGCCATTCCGGTTGACAACCCAAAAACACCCGCTATAATGTACTTCCGGCGGGCCGGTGTAGCTCAGTTGGTAGAGCAGCTGACTTGTAATCAGCAGGTCCCCGGTTCAAGTCCGGGTGCCGGCTCCATGTTGAGGGCAAAGTGGTGGGATGGCCGAGTGGTCAAAGGCAGCAGACTGTAAATCTGCCGACTCCGTCTACGAAGGTTCGAATCCTTCTCCCACCACCACTTTTGTGAGAGAGCGCCGACTTAGCTCAGTAGGTAGAGCACATCCATGGTAAGGATGGGGTCTGCGGTTCGAGTCCGCAAGTCGGCTCCAGTTGAAGAACA
>JAKJGK010000227.1 GCA_022704435.1 Synergistota bacterium
GGAGAAGGAGCGGGGTATCACCATCACCTCCGCTGCGACCACGTGCACCTGGGGGGACCACGTCATCAACATCATCGACACCCCGGGCCATGTGGACTTCACCATCGAGGTCGAGCGGTCTCTTCGGGTGCTGGACGGTGCTGTAGGCGTATTCTGTGCGGTAGGCGGTGTTCAGCCCCAGTCGGAGACTGTCTGGAGACAGGCCGAGCGCTACCGCGTCCCCAGGATCGCCTTCGTGAACAAAATGGACCGGGTCGGCGCGGACTTCGAGAACGTCGTGCTGGGGATAAGGGAGAAGCTCGGGGCGAGACCGCTCGCGATCCAGATACCGATGGGCGCGGAGGAGAGCTTCACCGGAGTCATAGACATAGTTGAATCCCGGGCTATCCTGTACACCGACGAACTCGGCACGGATCCGCGCGCGATGCCGGTGCCCCCGTCCTTCGCGGACGAGGTGAAGTCCCATCGCGACGCCATGCTCGAGATCCTGTCGGACTTCGATGAAAGCATCATGGAGGCCTACCTGGACGGTCGGGACGTCCCGGTGGAGGTCCTGAAGAGGGCCATTCGCACCGCCACCGTGGCGCTCAAGATCGTGCCGGTGCTCTGCGGCTCCGCCTTCAAGAACAAGGGGGTCCAGCCTCTGCTCGACGCAGTGGTGGACTACCTGCCCTCGCCGGTCGACCTTCCGCCTGTCAAGGGACTCGACCCAGCGACCGGTGCCGAGGTGCTTCGGAACAGCAGCGTGGACGAGCCCTTCGCCGCACTGGCCTTCAAGATCGCCGTCGACCCGTTCGTGGGCAGGCTGGTGTTCACCAGGGTGTACTCCGGCGAGCTGACCAAGGGCAGCACGGTCTACAACCCCGGCAGCCGGACCCGCGAGAGGGTCGGACGCATCCTTCGGATGCACGCCAACAAGCGAGAGGAGCTCGACGAGGCGACGGCCGGCATGATAGTCGCCCTGCCCGGACTGAAGAACACCAGGACGGGCGATACCCTGTGCGACGAGGCGGCCCAGCTTGTGCTGGAGGACCTCGTCTTCCCGGAGCCGGTCATCCACCTGTCGGTGGAGCCGGCCACCAAGAACGACAAGATCAAGCTTACCAAGGGCCTCGCGGCTATGTCCGAGGAGGACCCGACCTTCAGGGCCCGCACCGACGAGGAGACCTCCCAGACCATCATCTCCGGGATGGGCGAGCTTCACCTCGAGATCATAGTCGAGCGCCTCAGGAGGGAGTTCGGCGTCGACGTGAAGGTCGGCCGCCCGCAGGTGGCCTACCGCGAGACGATCCGGACCGCCGCGAGCGCGGAGGGCAAGTACGTCCGCCAGTCGGGCGGGCGCGGCCAGTACGGCCACGTCGTGTTCGAGATGGAGCCTCAGCCGGAGGACAAGGGGTACGAGTTCGAGGACAGGACCGTCGGAGGCTGTGTGCCCAAGGAGTACGTCACGGCGGTGGAGAAAGGCCTGGCCGAGGCCATGAACAACGGCATCCTGGGAGGCTACCCGGTCATAGGCCTGAAGATCGCCCTCGTGGATGGCAGCTACCACGAGGTGGACAGCTCCGAGATGGCCTTCAGGATAGCCGCGTCGATGGGCTTTAAGGAGGCCATGAGGAGGGCTTCGCCCGTCCTGCTGGAGCCGGTCATGTCGGTCGAGGTCGTTACCCCGGAGGAGTACGTCGGAGACGTGATCGGGGACCTGTCCGCGAGGAGAGGCCGCATAGGCGGCATGGACATGAGGATGAACACCCGCATAGTCCGAGCCTTCGTGCCCCTGTCCGAGATGTTCGGGTACTCCACCGACCTCAGGAGCAAGACATCCGGTCGCGCGGCGTACTCCATGCAGTTTCACAGCTACGAGCCAATGAGCCCTGAACTGGCCGAGAAGGCCCTTAAGGGCTAGGGAAAAACGAAACAACTGCAAAGCAGGATTTTTTTCATAGGAGGGAACAGGCAATGGCAAAGGAGAAATTCGAGAGGTCCAAGCCGCACGTAAACATAGGCACGATAGGTCACATAGACCACGGCAAGACGACCCTG
>JAKJGK010000080.1 GCA_022704435.1 Synergistota bacterium
GAGGGGCCGTACAGCGTCTGCAAGGCCGCCGCGAACCACGCCCGCCACGTGCTCGGCGTCAGAACCGACGGGGTGCTGGAGCTCACCTACCCGGAGAGAAGGCGAGTGCACAACCTGAAGTACTACACCTGGATAGAGCAGCAGGGCAAGACCTCCGAGGAGCTGAACGCCCAGTGGTACGACGCGGAGGAGTACTGGGGCGCGGTCCAGTCCATGGCAGGAGCGATCGACGAGAGGATAGACGAGTTCAACAGACTGACCGGCCTGCTGTAGCGCGGAACGCCCGCAGTTCGGGCGTGGCGGGGCTGTTCGACGAGCGAAGGCAACCTGTCATTCCGACGAGCACGGCCCTCTTGTCATTCCGACGAGCGAAGGCAACCTGTCATTCCGACGAGCACGGCCCTCTTGTCATTCCGACGAGCGAAGCGAGGAGGAATCTATCGCCGGGTCCTCCTCGCCATTCCGACCAAGGAAGGCAGTCTGTCCTTCATACGCGCGAAAACCGCCTGCCCCTCGGACGAGCGAAGGCAACCTGTCATTCCGACGAGCGAAGCGAGGTAAGCAGGCGACAGGCGAGGCGAAGCGAGCCTTCCGGCTGTTGCGTGCCGGAGGCTTCGCACAGTCGTTCGCTATCCCGAGAAGCGTAGCGACGAGGGGAGGAATCTCCTCCTCTACCCAACACGACGAAAGAAGGTGTCTCATGATTCCCTTTGATAAAGTGCTTGCCAAGGCGGAGGAGTATAAACCCCAGATCTCCCGCTTCCTGCGGGACATGATCGCCATCCCCAGCGAGAGCTGCGAGGAGGGCGACGTCATCAGACGCATCAAGACCGAGATGGAGGCCTGCGGGTTCGACCGGGTGGAGATAGACCCGATGGGCAACGTGCTCGGATTCATCGGCAACGGCAAGCATCTGATTGCGATGGACGCGCACATAGACACGGTCGGCATCGGAGACCGCTCCCTGTGGGAGTTCGACCCCTACCAGGGCAAGGAGGACGATGAGCTGATCTTCGGACGCGGCGCGAGCGACCAGGAGGGCGGCATGGCCTCCATGGTCTACGCCGGGAGGATAATCAAGGAGCTGGGCCTGCCGGGCGACTTCACCCTGATGGTGACCGGGACTGTCCAGGAGGAGGACTGCGACGGCCTCTGCTGGCAGTACATCATCGAGGAGGACGGGCACAGGCCGGAGTTCGTGGTCATCACCGAGCCCACCTCCTGCAACATCTACCGCGGGCAGCGCGGGAGAATGGAGATAAGGGTCGAGGTCAAGGGGGTCTCCTGCCACGGCTCCGCCCCGGAGAGGGGCGACAACGCCATCTACAAGATGGCCCCGATCCTGCAGGAGCTTCGCGCGCTGCACGAGAACCTGCACTACGATCCATTCCTCGGCAAGGGGAGCCTCACGGTGTCGGAGATCTTCTTCACGTCGCCGTCGCGCTGCGCTGTGGCCGATAGCTGCGCCATCTCCGTCGACCGCAGGTTGACCAACGGGGAGACCTGGGAGATGGCCCTTCAGCAGATCAGGAACCTGCCGGCAGTCAAGGCCGCCGGCGGCGAGGTCACCATGTACAAGTACGATCGCCCGTCCTGGACCGGCCTGGTCTACCCGACCGACTGCTACTTCCCCACCTGGGTGCTCGACGAAGACCACGCCGCCTGCAAGACCCTCGTGGACGGGTACAGGGATCTGTTCAAGAGCGAGCCGCTGGTCGACAAGTGGACCTTCTCGACCAACGGGGTCTCGATCATGGGGCGCTACGGGATCCCGTGCATCGGCTTCGGGCCTGGGCACGAGGACCAGGCCCACGCTCCCAACGAGCGTACGTGGAAGAGCGAGCTGGTGAGGGCGGCGGCGCTCTACTCGGTCATTCCTTCGATCTACACCGGCAAGTACGCCGGTTGATGCGCGGCCACAGGGGCCCACAACAGACAACAGGAGGAGAGAGCAATGCAGACGCTTTTCAGAGGGAAGCACTTCATAACCCTTCAGGAGTGGACCAAGGAGGAGATCGATACCCTTCTCGACGTCTCCTACGACCTCAAGAAGGACTTCGCCATGGACAGGCCGACCAACTACCTGCCCAACAAGACCGTGTTCCTCATGTTCTTCGAGCAGTCCACCCGCACGCGCAACTCCATGGAGGCCGGCATCACGCAGCTCGGCGGGCACGCCCACTTCCTGGACACGAGCAACATGCAGATAGCCCACGGCGAGGTCCCGAAGGACACCGCCATAATCCTCTCCAGGATGGGCCACGCCATCGCATGCCGCAACTGCTTCTGGAAGGAGGGCAACGCCTACCTGCGCGAGATGGCCAAGTGGTCCCCCGTGCCGATCATCAGCATGCAGGACGACATTTATCACCCGCTGCAGGGCATTGCCGACCTGATGACGATCCAGGAGAAGAGGGGACGCAACAGCAGGGGGCTGAAGGTCTCCGTGATCTGGGCCTACGCCACCACCCACAAAAAGCCGATCTCCGTGCCCCTCACCCAGGCCCTGCTCTTCCCTCGCTACGGAATGGACGTGACCCTCGCCTATCCGAAGGGATACGAGATGCCCGACTGGGTCATAGAACAGGCGAAGAAGAACGCGCTTGAGAACGGCGGCTCCTTCCGCATCACGAACGACCAGGAGGAGGCCTACCGCGACGCCGACGTGGTGATCCCCAAGAACTGGGGCAACTGGGTGACCAACGAGAGCAAGGAGGTCATAGATAGCACGCTCGAGGCCAACAGGCACTGGAAGTGCACCGAGCAGCGAATGACCCTGACCGACAAACACTCGCTCTACATGCACGCTCTGCCCGCGGACAGGGTGAACGAGGTCGAGGACTCCGTCATAGACGGGCCGCACTCGGCGATCTACGACGAGGCGGAGAACAGGCTGCACACCGCCAAGGCTGTCATGGCCCTGACGATGGGCGGCAGGTAAAAAAATCACGAAGCCGCGCCCGGCCGTTCCGGGCGCGGCTTTTCCTGTGCTATACTCGTTACGCTGCGTTCCGGGCGGGGCATCCAGGCGCGTCCGTTCCGCCCGCGACGTCTATAAACGAGGGGAGCAGATGACGGGAGGATCGAACATATGTACGATCTTGTGATACGAGGAGGCGCGGTCGCCACCGCCGGTGGCGTGTTGTACACGGACATCGCCGTCCTCGGCGAGAAGATAGCCGCACTGGGCGTAGGTATAGACGGGCGCGAGGTGATCGACGCGACGGGAAAGATAGTGTTGCCCGGGGTTATAGATCCGCACGTGCACTTTGCTCTGCCGGTGGGCGACTACGTGTCCAGCGACGACTTCTACTCCGGCAGCGTGGCGGCCGCCTGCGGCGGGGTGACCACCGTCATCGACTTCACGGTAGGGGCGTCGGACAGAAGCATCCCCGAGGATGTCGAAAGGCGCCTCGAGGACGCTAAGCCGTCCGTAGTCGACTATGCCCTGCACGGAGAGGTGGTAGGCTGGCGCCCCGGCAGGGTGGACGAGATAGCCGAGGCGGTGTCCATGGGTGTCGCCAGCTTCAAGTTCTTCACCGCCTATGGCGCGTCCGGCAGGAGGACGGACAACGGCCCCCTGCTGCAGGCGTTCAGGGCCCTTGCCGGTATGAACGCGGTTGCCGTAGTCCACGCCGAGGACGACAGTATTATAGAGAGCATGTCCGCCCTTCTGACCAACGACGAATGGAGTCGCATGGAGAGCCTTGCCAGGGTGCGCCCCGATGTCTGCGAGGCGTCGGCGGTGAACACGGTCGGCTGGCTTTCGGCCCTGACGGGCGCAAAGTGTCACATAGTGCACTTGAGCTCCGAGTTGGGGCTGGAGGAGGTCATGTACGCGCGCGACAGGGGCGCCGACCTCACCGCGGAGACCTGCCCCCAGTACCTGCTGCTCACATCCGACGCGTACAGCGGTCCGGAGGGGCATCTGTACTCGGCCGCGCCGGCGCTTCGCGGCGCGGGAGACAACGCCGCGCTGTGGACGGGGCTCTCCACTGGAGATGTGGACTTCGCCGCCACGGACCACTGCCCTTTCACCAGGACGCAGAAGGAGTGGAAAGGGGCTTTCGACCGCCTTCCCGGCGGTTTGCCCGGGGTGGAGCTGCTGCTCCCGCTGCTGTACTCCGAGGGTGTGCGCAGCGGCAGACTGTCGCTTTGCGATCTCGCGCGGATCACTTCGGACCGCGCGGCCAGACGCTATGGCCTGTTTCCTCGCAAGGGGTGCCTGATGCCCGGCTCCGATGCCGACATCGTGGTCTTCGACCCGGAGGAAGTATGGTGCGTACATGCGGGAGGGCTTAGGATGAATGTGGATTTCTCCCCGTACGAGAATATGAAGTTGACCGGCAGAACCTGGCTCACGATCTCCCGTGGGGAGATCGTCTTCTCCGAGGATCGGTTTCTCGGGAAGAAGGGAAGGGGAGTTTTTCTGAGGCGATAGCAGTTATTATAGGGCGAGAAGAGTGAAGCAACCTAGTTTTCGAGGAGGAGAGTAAGTTAATGCACGTACCGAGCGATATCGAGATTGCGCAGGGAGCGGAGCTTCGTCCGGTGACGGAGATCGCGGAGAAGTTGGGGATCGGCGAGGACGAGCTCGAGCTCTACGGCAGGTACAAGGCGAAGGTGAAGCCGTCGGCCTGGGAGAGGGTGAAGGGCAACCCTGACGGCAAGCTGATCCTGGTGACGGCGATAACCCCGACTCCAGCCGGGGAGGGGAAGACCACCACCACTGTCGGGCTGGCCCAGGCGCTTGCGAAGAGGGGCAAGAGGAGCAGCATGGCAATTCGCGAGCCTTCGCTGGGCCCCAGCTTCGGCGTCAAGGGAGGGGCGGCGGGCGGCGGCTACAGCCAGGTGATCCCGATGGAGGACATCAACCTGCACTTCACCGGCGACCTGCATGCGATAACGACGGCTCACAACCTGATCTCCGCCATGGTCGACAACCACATTCAGCAGGGCAACGAGCTGAACCTCGACCCTAGGAGGATAGTCTGGCGCCGAGTCATGGACCTGAACGACCGCGCCCTCCGCAGCGTGATCATCGGCCTCGGCGGCAAGGCCAACGGAGTGCCGCGCGAGAGCGGTTTCGATATCACTGTGGCCTCGGAGGTGATGGCCATTCTGTGCCTGTCGACCGACCTGATGGACCTCAAGGCTCGCATCGCCCGCGCCGTGATCGGCTACACCTACGAGGGCAGGGCCGTCACCGCCGGGGAGATCGGGGCGGCGGGGGCCGCCGCGGTGATCCTCAAGGACGCGATCAAGCCGAACCTGGTCCAGACGCTCGAGGGAGTCCCGGCGTTCATCCACGGGGGCCCGTTCGCGAACATCGCCCACGGCTGCAACTCGATACAGGCCACCCGTTTGGGGCTAAAGCTTTCGGACTACTTCGTGACCGAGGCCGGCTTCGGCGCGGACCTCGGTGCGGAGAAGTTCATAGACATCAAGTGCCGCATGGCGGGACTGAAGCCGTCGGCAGTGGTCATAGTCGCAACCGTGCGCGCCCTCAAGATGCACGGCGGCAGGAAGAAGAACGAGCTCGGCCAGGAGGATCTTGCAGCGCTCGAGAAGGGCATGACCAACCTTGAGAAGCACATCGAGAACGTGGCCATGTTCGGGCTTCCGGCGGTGGTCGCGATCAACCGCTTCCCGGCGGACACCGAGGCGGAGCTCGCCCTGATCGAGAAGAAGTGCAACGCGCTCGGAGCGCCGGTGGCCCTTTCGGAGGTCTGGGAGAAGGGCGGCGAGGGCGGACTCGACCTGGCCGACAGGGTGGTCGAGGCGTGCGAGAAGGCGTCGAAATTCGCGTTTCTCTACGAAAAAGACCTCTCGCCCAAGGAGAAGATGGACCTGATAGCACGGCGAGTGTACGGCGCCGACGGCGTGGTCTTCACGGACCAGGCCGAGAAGGACCTGGCCCTGGTGCACGAGCTCGGCAAGGACGACCTGTTGATCTGCATGGCCAAGACCCAGTACTCGCTCTCAGACGACCCGGCGCTGCTGGGACGCCCCTCCGGCTTCAAGATAACCGTTCGCGAGGTCAGGCTGTCGGCGGGGGCCGGGTTCCTGGTGGCAGTGACAGGCTCAATAATGACGATGCCGGGACTGCCGAAGAAGCCGGCGGCCCTGTCCATCGACATCGACGCCGACGGGCGGATCACGGGGTTGTTCTAGGGAGGTGCGGGATGACAGCCAGGATTCTTGATGGGAAGAAGCTCGCCGCCGAGATAAAGGCGGATGTCAAGGAGAGGACCGCGCTGCTCAAGCAGCGCGGCGTAACGCCCGGGCTCGCGGTGGTCCTCGTGGGAGAGGATCCGGCCTCGAAGGTCTACGTCGGGCAGAAGGAGAAGGGGTGCCTCGAGGCGGGCTTCGCCTCTTTTCTCCACCGTCTGCCCGAGTCGACCTCGCAGGGCGAGCTGCTGGCCCTGATAGAGCGCCTGAACTCCGACAGGACCGTTCACGGGATCCTGGTCCAGCTCCCCCTTCCGCGGCAGATAGACCCGGACACGGTGCTGGCCGCCATCCGTCCCGAGAAGGACGTGGACGGCTTCCACCCGGTGAACATGGGCCGCCTGGTGGCGGGCCTTCCAGCCAGCGAGCCCTGCACGCCGAAGGGGATAATGAGGTTGCTCAAGAGCACCGGTCTGACCCTCTCCGGCAAAGAGGCGGTGGTCATAGGCAGGAGCAACATCGTGGGCAAGCCTGTCGCCCTGATGCTGCTGGCCGAGAGCGCCACCGTCACCATCTGCCACAGCAGGACGGAGGACCTGGCCGCCCATGTGAGGCGCGCGGACATCCTGGTGGCCGCGGTCGGGAAGCCGCGCTTCGTGACCGGCGACATGGTCAAGGAGGGCGCGATAGTGGTCGACGTGGGGATAAACCGCCTGGAGGAGGGGCTCGTGGGCGACGTTGACTACGAGCCGGCGGCGGAGAGGGCGTCGTGGATAACGCCGGTTCCCGGCGGCGTAGGCCCGATGACCATAGCGATGCTGCTCGAGAATACCCTTGAGCAGGCCGAGAGGTCGCTCCCCGCGAGGCGCTGAGGGTTTCGGAATGCCTCGGCCCGGGCCTGCGCACCTACCCAGGGCCGGGGTAAAAAGGGGGTGACGAGCGGTGAGGAGATTAGGATCTGTCGCAGTCTTACTCCTCCTGGTGGCCCTGGCGGCTCCGGGATGGTGCGCCTCCGGAGCGCCGGCTCGCGAGTGGAGGGTGGCCTGCGAGACCGTCGAGGGGGGAGTGGCGGACCTTTACGCCAAGGAGCTGGCCCGCCTGCTGGCCGAGAAATCAGGAGACGCAATCCGCCTGGACGTGTTCTACTTCGGCACCCTCGGGACTCCGAGCGAGATGTTCGAGCTGGTCAGGAACGGGGCGATGGAGTTCTGCCTCACCGGTCCCTGCCAATCGAGCTACTTGGTGCCGGAGAACCAGTTCCTAGGCCTGCACTTCCTCTTCTCCGCCGACCCGGAGGTAAACGGGGAGTTGCTCGCGAACAGCAGGGCTCTCAACGTCATGCTGAACGAGAAGTACATGGAGAAGGGGGTGCGCGTACTCTCGTACTTCGCGGAGGGGGAGATGTTCTGGACGGCAGACAGGCCGATACACTCTCCCGACGATTTCAAGGGATTCAGGATCAGGGTCATGCCCTCCCTGCTGCTCGAGGAGTCCTACCGGGCGTACGGAGCCGACCCTGTGCCCATGCCCTTCACCGAGCTTTACACCGCGCTTCAGCTTGGCGAGGCGGACGGGCAGGAGAACGCCCCCGCCACGGTCCAGGAGATGGGCTTCATGGAGGTCCAGGACTTCCTGATAGGGTCGCGCCACAACGTCTACGTCATGCAGCACGTGGTCAACGAGGCTTTCTTCAAGTCCCTCGACGACGACGTGCGGGCCATGCTCATGGAGTCGGTTGCGGAGGCGTCTTTATACATACGCCGCGTTCAGATGGAGCTGAACGCCGCCAGGCTGAAGACCTTGGTCGACGAACTGGGGCCGGGCCAGGAGTACTACGAGCTGACCCCGCAGGAGAGGGCGGCCTTCAGGGAGATCGCAAGCGGGGTCTACCCGAAGTACATGGAGCTCGCCGGTGATCGAGAGTTCGCGAAGGTTCTGCTTGACACCTTTCGCAGGGAGATTGCCGAGCTTGAGAGAGCCCGCGAAGGGCAGCGGGCCGGGGACTGACCCTGGCGGCCACGGAGGAGTCGGCATCCTGCCGTTTCCATGCGGTTGCGGCGGATCGCCGAGGGCTTTTAGGTTTTGACAGTGTTATGCCATTATGCCATTGCATATAACTTAAGCGGCCAGTGCACCGCCCTGCGCGCGCAGGCCGACGATAAGGAGGAGAAGAAGTGGCACTGCTCAAGGATATGACGCTTGTCCAGTTCAACGACGAACTCGCCGCGGATTCGGCCGCCCCCGGAGGGGGGAGCGTCGCCGCCCTGTCGGGGGCGCTGGGGGCGTCGCTCGTGTCGATGGTCTGTCGACTGACGATCGGCAAGAAGGGCTACGAGGAGTTTCAGGACGAGGTAAAAGAGGTCCTCGCCGAGTCCGAGGAGCTCAGGCGCACCCTGGTCGATGCTATCGATACCGATGCGGGCGCATTCGACAGGGTGATGGAGGCCTTCGCCGCCCCCAAGGGGACGGAGGAGGAGAGGGAAGCGAGGCGCGAGCTGATCCAGACCGCGTTCAAGGGCGCGTGCGAGTCGCCGTCGAATATCGCCATCGGCTGTCTGCAGGTGCTGCGGCTGTGTGCGCGAATAGCGGAGAAGAGCAACGTCAACGCTGCAAGCGACCTCGGAGTGGCGTCCTCCGCGGCGCTGGCGGGGCTCGAGAGCGCCGTGATGAACGTCTTCATCAACCTGGCCTCGATTAAGGACGAGGATTACGTCGACGAGATGGAGTCCCGGATGGAGACACTGCACGAGGAGGGCGCCATCCTGAAGGCGGGGGTGTTGCGGGTCGTCCCCGGGCACCTGGGGAGCTGACCGAGGCCAGGGAGCGGAACCCGATGAAGAAGATCCTGGTGCTTCACGGGGTGAACCTCGACATGCTCGGCGAGCGCGATCCGGACCACTACGGATCCGAGACCCTCGCGGAGATAGACGCGCGTCTTCGCGCCCTGGGGCTCGAGCTCGGGGCCGAGGTCGAGTGCTTTCAGACCAACTCCGAGGGGGAGATGTGCGAGAGGATTCACCGGGCGCACCGGGACCGGGTGGACGGCGTCGTCATCAACGCGGGTGCCTGGACCCACTACAGCATAGCCATCAGGGACGCCGTCGAGATCCTGGTCGCGCCGGTGGTCGAGGTCCACATGTCCAACATCCACGCGAGGGAGGAGTTCCGCGGCCGCTCGGTGCTGTCAGGGGTCGTGACGGGCCAGATTTGCGGTTTCGGCTCGGACAGCTACCTGCTGGGGTTGAGGGCAGTGCTGAAAGCAGCAGCCCCGGCGTGACCGGGGCTGCTGCTCCGCAAGTCAAGGAGCGGCGATCACACCCTGATTGCGAGCAGCAGCCTGACCGCCGCGCCAGCGGCCATCGCGGAGGCGATCATGATGCCCATGGACGCCGCAAGCCTGCGCCCCCCTAGCTCCCTCCAGAGCACTATGAACGTGGCTACGCACGGGAAGGTCATCGACAACGTCACCGTGGCGACCACCAGCTGGGCCGGGGACAGGCCGAGCGCCCCCAGCAGCCCCATGGCGACGTCCTTTCTAAGTATGCCAAG
>JAKJGK010000009.1 GCA_022704435.1 Synergistota bacterium
TTCTCCCTCCGCCGCCGTTTGAGTGGCGCGCCGAGGGCTCTCGGATTCCGGGACCGCCGCCGCCGGTGCCGCTTGCCCGCCGGAGTTGACGAAAAGCGCAGGGGACGGCACAACATAATGAGCCTTGACTCCTTGGATGATTGCTTGGTCAAGGCTCATTTTTCTGTTAGTATACGGGGAGAAATGGGTGGAGGGATCCTTTTTTTAAGGGAACTCCGATCAAATGTCTTTAGCTCGTAAAGAAGGGCGTTCGCATCAAGTGCCGTGTTGGATGAAGGTGGCTTAATTTAAAGGTTCTTGAACTAGCCGTGCGGATAGAACGAAATAGCCTTCTGTCAACTCCTTTCTTGGGGGTGTGGTAATGCGGAGTTGGTGCAAAAAGCTTATAATTATTACTACTGCGTTACTCTCGCTGTTTATATTTCCTTCGTTCGCTTGCGGCATGGCCGCACCTCAGCATTTTCAGATATGGAACACGTCTTTTGGTATTTCCGAGATCGAAGATGTGGTATTTCAGGAGTTTTGGTCTTTTTTACAAAATGAAGTGATCGATAAAGAACACCCTGGAGGGGATCTTGCTTTTTACAACGAGCTTAAGAATAATTTTCCACCGTTTAATTGGGGGGTATACGGTCATCGTCTTTTGTTTCATTGGGGCTTCAATGCGGATGTCAAAAAACATATTCCCTTGGTGCGTCGTGTTAACGACACTGTGCCTGAAGATCAGAAAGCCGATTTTTACAAACGCGTGACGGAGGAGCAAGCGCGTCGCAACCGCAAGATTATTGAAAAGCTGGAGAGGTTGCTCGGCATATCAGGCCTTATACCAAGGGCGATTGCAACGATCGCGTATGACCTGCACATACTTGCTGACTATTCGACTACTGATGTACAAGCGCTTCCTGATATAGGCTATATCGCAAATGATTTCGTGCAACTGGGCATTATGCGTCTTCCAGGCGGGAGTGAATACCGGGGCCTTATCGAAGCGTCTTTTTATATCGGGGAGACATCTAAAGAACGGGCTTTGAATGCCCTTCTTACGATAGCGGTTTATCTTCCCCGTATTGTCAGTCCTGTATTTCAGCGAACGGGAATAAAACATGCAGTCCCGAGCACGCCTTACGAAGAGCATATTGTAAAAGAGAAAATAAGGGCTGTCTATTTCAAAGGGGGTAATTAGACATGAAGCAACCGCATAAAATGGTCTGCGTGCTAATTCTTGTATGCGCACTTTTTTCTATTTCCAATGCCGCGTTTGCTGCCGAACCTTACGACCCGCTCGTAACTATCGCTACGCTCAATATGGCCATCTCTTCCATCAGCAATATTATCAGCAGTTCGGATCGTGTCGTTCTCGATCAGGAATACCGCAATATTATCAATAATCTTAGTGTCGGAAGTATAGCCGATGACGATGAGATTCTGGTTCTTTTTGAACGGATGATGGATATCATAACGAACGAAACTCTTCGAATCGAAGAGGAGGAGTTGTTTAAGTCAAAATATACAAAAAAAGAACAAGAAGCGATCACAAGGTCTTTGACGGGGATAAGAGCTTACGGCGGTGATCCCTGGAGTTTTTTAGGCAGCCTTCTTGCTTCGTCCGCATCCGCCTATTTCGGATACAAGGATCAAATAAACAGCATCAGAGGGGAGCTGGACGATTCTCTCTGGTCGTTAAAAAAGGAGAGAGTAATTGATTTAAACGACCTGCAGAAACAGTTATTGACATCATCCTGGCGTTTGTTGAGGAAATACAGGCTTCCGGATGAGTACAGAGTGACGGAGGACACTTTGAGAGACTTCTCAAAAGCGCTTGCGGAACAGGACAAGGAAAAGGCCCTTATTATGTTCGCTCATCTCGAGGATGCTTTTTCAGTTTTTCCTCCCTTCTGGTATCACTACGGTAAAGTTGCGCGAGAGGTGGGGAGGCAAGACCTTGCCATCAATTGCTTCGATGCTTTTGAAAGAGTTTGGAGAGGTGTCCTCCGTAAAGACCCGTTTTATGTTGAGGTCGCGAAAGAGCGAATTCTTTTATTAAACCCATCGACTGATTCCAAGGAGATAGCGAAATACATAAAAATAATACGCGATAATTCCCAAGTGTCCGATTGGATGAACTATCTTGTCGCAGGTGTGTTTCTGTATGCCATAGGAGAAAAAGAGCAGGCAATCAAATGTGTTGAGTTGAACATTGCCTTTGAATCGGAGCGGGAGATCAGCCAAATCGTCCTGGATTCTATGAAAGCAGGTTCGCTAAATATATCTGCTCTTCCTGAACGCATTAAAGCAGTCTTGTCACAAGAGGGAGTAGAACAGGAGACTCTTCCGTCATTAAGAGATGAAGAGGGGGAAAGCGTTGTTAAAAATGGCATAGAAAATAACGAGATGACTCTGAATCAGGGCCATATTAAGCTTTTTGTAGGGACTATAGTCTGGTCATTGGCCTCTTCCCCTGAAGGGAATCTTCTTGCTGTGGGACTAAACAAGGGCGATGTCTCTGTATTCAATATGGATACGATGGAAGAGGTTTTTTCAGTTTACGCACATCCGGGTTGGGTGAGGAATAGTCAGTCACTTCGCTTTACTTCTGATGGGCAGAGACTGCTTTCAGGGGGAACCGATGACTATGCAAGACTCTACGACATAAAAACGGGAGCCTTGTTGTCCTCCTTTCCCCATAAAAAAGGAGTGGTTTTTGTCGGCTTTTCGAGTGATGAATCGAAAATATTCACTGGCTCTGGAGAGTTTGTGCGAATTTGGGACATAAAAACGGGAGGCGTACTTAAGTCATTTGAGTTGGAAGGCGTTTTTCTCCTCAGTTTAGGTATTACGTGCGGAGCTGTCTCATCCAAGGGAGACCGTTTGGTTGTTGGGCATGGGAATGACAACTACTTTCTAATCCTAGATGATAATTTGAAAATTCTGGATGTGACTTATACTGAATGGCTCCCTGCCAGTATTGATATCTGGAGAGATGGAGAAATCATCGCATTTGGAGATTGGGATGATAATGTTACTCTTTATTCCGCGAAGGGACAAATGACTCTACAAGGACACGATGGCGATGTTAATTGCGTTGCGATCTCACCTGATGGCACAAAAATTTTAAGCGGTAGCAATGACGATTTTGTAAAATTATGGGATGCGCATACTGGAGAATTACTGGCTTCTTTCCCCTTTGATGGCGATGTTCATGATGTGGTTTTTTCGCGAGACGGTACCTATGCGATAGCCGGAGGAAACTGTGATTATGTATATTTATGGTACATAGGGGGGTTTTAGAAAGCCCTAGTGGCATGTCGCGTCTTAGACGAATGCGTTGAAGCCAGTTCTTTGGATATAACCCTGCATGACTGCAAAGTGATTCAGCTAATGGACGAGTAATGTGCCTTTGCTCTGTCTGTGGATTATCGGAACGCTATGTCGAACGACCGCCTTCTTAACGGATGCGGCGTTTTGCTCGGTGCCCCCAAAAAAGCCCAAGCGCTGCGCCTCCCGATCTCCACTCCGCCCCGCAGCGCCCTAACGCTCCTTCAAGGAGGCAGAACCTCATGAACTTCACTCCCAACATCGCAGTCTCCAGGGACTGCATGTCTTCGCTCTTCAGGATGCCGCGCGCCCGGCAGGAGAAGGTGCTGGAATTCATCAGGCGCTTCACCGAGCGGCCGGACTCCCCGGGGATCAACTTCGAGAAGATCCGCGACGCGAGGGACAAGAAGCTCCGCTCCGTGCGGATCGACGACGCCTACCGAGGCATCGTGCTGCACCCGGAGACGGGGAACACCTACGTCCTCCTCTGGGTGGACCATCACGACGACGCCTACGCTTGGGCCAGAAACCGCTCCTGCTCGGTCAACCCCTACACCGGCAGCCTGCAGATCTTCGAGGTCCGCGAGGAGCGGACGGCCGCGGAGCCGGCGGTCGCCGATGCGCCGCCCCTCTTCGCCGGGGTCGGAGATCGCCACCTGCTGAAGATGGGCGTCCCGGAGGAGCTGCTGCCCGAGCTTCGCGCCCTGAGCACGGAGGAGGAGCTTCAACCGTTCGCGGAGCGTCTTCCGACGGAGGTCGGCGACTACCTGACGCTGATGCACCTGGGCACGCCGCCCGAGGAGATCCTGCGGCACATCGAGCTTGAGAGAGGCGCCGCCCCGGTCGCCGACATCGACTCGGCCGTCCGGACGGACGAGGGGCGCTCGCGCTTCCTCGTGGTGGAGAACGAGGAGGAGCTGCGCTCGGTTCTGAACTCTCCGCTGGAGCTGTGGCGCGTCTTCCTGCATCCGTCGCAGAGGCGTCTGGTCGAGAGGGACTGGAGCGGCCCGGTGCGCGTGCTCGGCGGCGCGGGGACGGGGAAGACCGTGGCGGCCGTGCACAGGGCGTGCAGGCTTGCGCGCGCTCTCCCTCCGGGGACGGACGACAGGGTGCTGGTGACCACCTTCACCGTCAACCTGGCCTCCGATCTGGCCGCGAACCTGGCCCGCATCTGTCCGGACGAGGCGCTTGAGCGCGTCGAGGTGGTGAACCTGGACAGGTGGGTGTATCGCTTCCTCTCCTCCCGCGGCAGGACGCCGAACTACCTGTTCGACGAGGCGAGGCGGAAGGAGCTCTGGGAGGACGCGATCTCGCTGGCTCCCGCGGAGACCGGGCTGTCCGAGTCGTTCTTCCGCGACGAGTGGGAGCGAATCGTGCTGGGGCAGGAGATCTCGTCGGAGGAGGAGTACCTGCGGGCGGACCGGCGCGGCCGGGGGATCCCGCTGGACGAGCGGAGGAGAAGGTCCGTCTGGCGCGTCCTCGCCCGCTTCCGAGAGCTTCTGGCCGAGCACGGACTCTGCGAGCCGGACGACGCCATGCGCGAGGCGCGGACGATCATCGAGCGCGGCGAGCGCCTCCCGTACAGGAGCATAGTCGTCGACGAGGCGCAGGACCTCGGGCCATCGGCCTTCCGCCTGCTGCGCGCCATGGTCCCCGAGGGGCCGAACGACCTCTTCATAGCGGGCGACGCGCACCAGAGGATATACCGCCATGCGGTCGTGCTGTCGCGCTGCGGCATCTCCGTCGCCGGGCGAAGCTGCAAGCTGCTGGTGAACTACCGCACCACCGAGGAGACCAGGCGCTGGGCGGCCTCCCTGCTGGAGGGGCGCCGTCTCGACGACCTGGAGGGCGGGGAGGACGACCTGAACGGATACCGATCTCTGCTGCGCGGGCAGGAGCCTCTGCTGAAGGGGTTCGCCACGTTCGACGAGGAGGCGGATTTCCTGGCCTCCTTCCTGAGGGAGGTCGAGTCCGGCGGGGAGCGCCTCAAGGACGTCTGCCTCGTCGTTCGCTCGAGGGCGCTGCTGGACCGCTATCGCGAGGCTCTTGCCGACCGGGGAGTCCCCCTGACGAGGCTGGAGGCCGAGGGCGCGGAGGACCGCGACGAAGACGGGGTGCGGACCGCGACGATGCACCGGGTGAAGGGGCTGGAGTTCGACCGGATGATCCTGGCCGGAGTCTGCGAGGGGGTCGTCCCGCCGAAGTCGTGGCGGGAGCGGGAGGATCCGCGCATGCTGGAGGAGCTGGAGACGCGCGAGCGCTCCCTGCTTCACGTGGCCGCGACGAGGGCGCGGACGCGCGTAGTGGCGACCTGGCACGGAGAGTCGTCTCCGCTGCTGGGGATTGTCGGGAGGGAGGAGTAGCGGTGGCGAAAAACGTGCTTGCGGTGCTTGCAGAGGGGTTCGAGGAGATAGAGGCCATAACGCCGATCGACGTGCTGAGGCGGCTCGACGTGGACGTGACGGTAGCGTCGCTCGACGGGCCGCTGGTCAGGGGGGCGCGCGGGATCGCGGTACAGGCGGACGCGACGCTCGGCGAGGTCGCGGGGCGGGTCTTCGACATGATCATCCTGCCGGGCGGTATGCCGGGCGCGTCGAACCTGGCTGCATCCGAATTGCTCGGCGACATGCTGAAGAAGCAGCACTCCGAGGGGCGAATGATCGCCGCGATATGCGCCGCGCCGGCCGTGGTGCTGCATCCGCTGGGGTTGCTCGGCGACGAGAAGGTCGCCTGCTACCCGGCCTTTCAGCGCCGCCTGGACGAGGCGAACAGGACGGACGAGCGGCTATGCGTCGGCGAGAAGCTGATCACGGCCGCAGGGCCGGGCGTCGCGATGGACTTCGCTCTGGCCCTGGCCGAGCGACTGAAGGGCAAGGAGAAGGCCGATGAGCTGGCGAAGGCCATGCTGGTGGAGCGGTGCTAGGGGACAACGTTATTGTCACCCCGAGCGCAGCGAGGGATCCTGTCGGTGCCGGCTCTCTGTCAAGTACCCTTCGTCGCTTCGCTCCTCAGGGTAAGCGATCGACGCGAACGTGAAAAACACCCGTTCGGTCGCCTGCCGGGCGGCCAGAAGCATGCCGCCTAAGCGATCGACGCGGCTCGCTGCGCTGCGCCGGTCGCCTGCTTATGTCATCCCGAGCGCAGCGAGGGATCCTGTCGGTGTGCCGGCTCTCTGTCAAGGTCCCTCCGTCGCTTCGCGACGTTCGGGACGACTAGCACAGCGCAGCGACTAGGGGAGGGATCTCATCAACGCCGATGAACAGCGCACTTGACAAGCACGTCGTCCTAAAGGAGTACTTCGGCTTCGCGGGCTTCCGCACCGGGCAGGAGGATGTTATCGACTCTCTGCTCGGCGGGCGCGACGCCGTGGGGATCATGCCCACGGGGGCGGGGAAGTCCCTCTGCTTCCAGATTCCCTCGTTGCTCTTCGAGGGAGTCTCCCTTGTCGTCTCCCCGCTGATCTCCCTTATGAACGACCAGGTCGGCTCGCTGCGTCAGTCGGGCGTCGAGGCGGCCTTCCTTAACAGCACTCTGACGCTCCCGCAGATGAGGACGGTCCTCCGGAACGCGCGCGCAGGGAAGTACTCGCTGCTCTACGTCGCACCGGAGCGCCTCGAGGCCGAGGACTTCCTGGAGTTCGCGCACGACGCCTCCATCCCGTTCGTCGCCGTGGACGAGGCGCACTGCGTGTCGCAGTGGGGGCAGGACTTCCGCCCGAGCTACCTGAGGATAGGCGAGTTCGTCGAATCCCTCCCGCGCCGCCCGGTGCTCGGCGCCTTCACCGCCACCGCGACGCCGCAGGTTCGCGACGACGTCGTGCATCTGCTGGGACTGCGCGCGCCGCACGTGGTAACCACCGGCTTCGACCGGGAGAACCTCTACTTCGAGGTGCAGTCGCCCCGGAGCAAGCCTGCAGCGCTGAAGGAGTTCCTACGCGCCCGCGGGAAGAAGAGCGGCATCGTCTACTGCCTCACGCGCAGGACCGTGGACGAGGTCTGCAAGGATCTGTGCCGGGCGGGCTACTCCGCGACCCGCTACCACGCCGGGCTGACCCAGGAGGAGCGGCGGAGGAACCAGGAGCGCTTCCAGGCGGACGACGCTCGGATCATGGTCGCGACGAACGCCTTCGGCATGGGGATCGACAAGTCCAACGTGTCGTACGTGCTTCACTACAATATGCCGAAGAACATGGAGAGCTACTACCAAGAGGCGGGGCGCGCAGGGCGCGACGGCTCCCCTGCGGAGTGCGTGCTCTTCTACGGCGGGCAGGACGTGATCACGAACCAGTACTTCATAGAGAAGGACCGGGGGAACGAGGAGCTGGACGAGGAGACGCTGCGGAAGGTGCGCGAGTCCGAGCGGAACAGACTGAAGAAGATGGTCTCGTATTGCCGCACCACCGACTGCCTCCGCGCGACCATCTTGGGCTACTTCGGCGAGGACGCCCCTGCTGCGTGCGGCCGCTGCTCCAACTGTCTGCGGGACTTCGAGCAGGAGGACATCACCGTCCCGGCGCAGAAGATACTCTCATGCGTGCTTAGGATGAAGGAGCGCTACGGCGTCTCCCTCCTCGTGAACACGCTGCGCGGAAGCCGGAGCGAGCGCGTGATAAAACTTGGGCTGGACGAGCTCTCCACCTACGGCATAATGAAGGACGAGAGCGAGCGTTCGCTGCGCGCGAAGATCGACTTCCTGATCGCAAGGGGTTTTCTCGTGCTCACGGACGACGAGTTCCCGGTGGTTAAGACCACCCCGGCCTCCAAGGGCGTGCTCTTCCGGGGCGAGAGGCTCATGATGCCCGTCGCGAAGCGGACGCAGAAGGAGCTGGCCGCCGAGTCGGAAAAGCTGAGCATGCTCGCGGGGCCTGGCGACGCCGAGCTGTTCGAGGGGTTGCGCGCTCTTCGGAGGGAGCTGGCAAGCGCCCAGGGCGTCCCCGCCTTCGTGGTCTTCGCGGACGCGACGCTGCGGGACATGTGCGAGAAGCTGCCGCGGACGCCGGAGGAGATGCTGAAGGTGAGCGGCGTCGGGCAGGTGAAGCTGGCGAGGTACGGGGAGGCGTTTCTGGAGGTGCTCCGGGAGCACGCGGCTCGGGAGGACAGCCGCTCGTAGTCGCGACGACCGCAGGGAGGTCAGTCAACCCGGCGCAGCGGTGCGAAATCCGGTATCTGGAGCGGCTCGGCGAGGAGGCGGTCGATGTAGTTGTCCTCTGTCTCCGGCCTTTCGATCAGTATGATGACTCGCACCATATCGCTGATCTGGTTGCGGTACGGATCGGGAATGCGAATCATCCCGTCCGAGACCTTTGCCTCGAACTCCACGGCCAGCATGGTGTACTCCCCCTTTCGCCGCGATCGCCTCGTAATTATACCACGGGAAGGTACCGGAAAAGAACACGCTGCTCTTCGCGTATTGAGAAGAGCAGCGCTCTGTGTCAAACCCTACCTGCGCCGACCGGAGGCCTTTCCGAGGATCGGCAGCAGCCCTGTCAGCAGGAAGGCCGGGAAGCCCGCGCTGTTGCATCCGCCGCCGCCTCCGCCACCAGGGGTCGGGTTGGCCGGTGCGTCCACGACCGTGAAGGAGTAGAAGTTGCCGCCCAGATCCTCAGGGTCGAACTCCCAGGAGCCTGTCCCGTCGAAGGCTCGCAGCCTGTTGCCCGCGGCGCACCAGAGTATGCCGTCAACAGCGTCGTACTCGATGCTCCACACGAACCCCGGCCCGCTCACGTCCCTGTACTCGGTGCCTATCGAGCCGTCCGCCAGCCCCTGGAGGGTCGTTTTGAAGATCTTGGCGTTGAAGCGCGACCAGTCCTCGCTGTAGGCCCCGGCCAGTATGTAGACGTCGCCGTTCGGCGCGAAGGCTATGTCGCGGAAGTCATACAGCCACTCCGAGTCTTCGAGCGTGTCGTCCAGCACCGAGGTCGCGGCCTGATCGCCGGCACGCAGAAGGGTCTCCGCGACCATCGTGTTGGGGTTCACGCGCTGAATGACGGAGTCGCGGTTGAAGTCGCCGCCATTCTGAGCGCCTCCCGTGCTGACCACGTAGATCATGCCGGCGTGGGACTTTACGGAGAAGGGATTCTTGCCGACCGTCGCCCTTCCCGCCTCCTGCAGGTCCGCTGTCAGCTTGACCAGCCTGCCGCCGTTGTACTCGAAGTTCGGGTAGGTTCCCTTCTCCTCGTTGAACAGGGCGAATACGTGGTCGCCCGCACGGACTATCCCCTGACCGTGGTAGTTGTAACCGGCAGTCCCATTGTAGGTGAACGATCCTGCGGCCGCGTAGTTGCCGCCGATATTGAACCCCGATACCTTGGCCTCATCGTAGCCGGTGACGTAGAGAGCGTCTCCCAGCGAGGCCGCGCCGCGGCAGTTGACCAGACCGCTCCACTTCGCCTCTTTGAGAGGAGTCCTGTAGCCGCCCTTTGCGTCGTAGATCCAGACAGTGTCCGGCTGGCCGTAGGTGTACTGGGACAGAAGCACCCGCAGGTCCCCCGCACCGTCGCGGAACGCGTGCAGGGAGTGGTCGCCTCCCAGGTTGGTCACTATCCTCGGCGCGGCCGGCCCCGGGATCCCGGAGGGGGAGACGATCACCCTGCCAAGGCTTCCCGAGGTGTAGGTGTCGTCGACCACCGTGTAGACCACTCCTGCATGGGCCACGGACGCCGCCAGCAGGGCGGCTGCCAGGATGAAGATTCGCATGAAACGCCTTGTCAACATGTATGCTGCCTCCTTTGTGTTTTTAGAAATACCAGTCGAGCGTCAGGTAGAAGCTCCTGCCCTGAAATGGGTAGTACATGGTCCTGTCCGGCCCGGTATCACCTCCTTCGCGCAGCACCTCCGGCCCCCTGTTGAACAGGTCGTCCACCCCTGCGGACACGCGCAGCGAGTCCGACAGGTCGTACTTCCCGCCCGCCCCGACCGTGAGAAGGTTCCCCGACCGGATCGTCTCCGCACTGTCGAAGTACATGTCCCCTGTGTAGTGAAGCTCGGTGAAGAGAGAGCCTCTGCCGCCCGCGAAGCTCCTCGCGACGCGCAGAAGCCCCTCCAGCTCGGGCCTGTTGGGGAGGCGCATTCCGTGCCTGTAGTCGCCCGGCGTCTCGTTGACCGCGTCCATCCAGGTGAATGACGCGAACAACTCCCACGGGCCGCGCCGCATGGTCGACTCGACCTCAAGCCCGTACACCCTGGACTCCCCGATGTTCTGGTAAATCCCAAAGCGGGGGCTGGTCATGACGAACTCAATGAGGTTCTCCGATCGGCTCGCGAAGAGGGTCGCCTCAGCATCGACCAGGAATCCCCGCGCCTCGCCGCTCCACATCACGCCGAGGTCGGCCCGCGTGCCCTCCTCCCATTTCAGATCCGGCGCCGGGCGGATGCTTGCGCCGTCCCCGTAGCGCTCGTACATGTTGGGCGCACGATTGTAGGAACCGAACGAGGCCCGCCAGGACAGGCCGTCCCCGAGCTCCTGCACTACTCCCGCCCCCCAGGAGAGCCGCCCCTCGCCGTCCATCGCGCTCCACCGAAGCAGGGGCGTGAAGAGCAGGTTCCCCTCCCGTCCCAGGGAGATGGTGTCCTGCAGGTGGATGTTCAGGCTGTCCTGGGAGAAGGAGTCGCGCCCTCCGAGGCGCTCGATCACGTCGCCGCGCACGTCCAGATTCTCGTTCGACCAGTCGATCAGGAGCTCCGCGAGGTGCGAGTCGCCGATCGGCAGGGAGGCGTCGACCGCGAACCCGCCGCGCCTTGACCGGTACTCGTTGTGCCGCTCGCCAAGCCCGCCGGTCACGTCGTCCGGGTCGTTATACTCCTTGAACTGGTCAAGCCACTCGGCCCTCCACCCCCAGTCGAGCTCCCCCGATCCGTACCTGCGGCCGAGCGAGAGGCTCCACTGGCGAGTTCCGAGCCACGCGCCGCGCGGCCCCGGCTCGGACGGCCTGTCGAACCCCGGCGCGGGCTGCGGCAGGCCCCGCTCGTCCTCCCGCCACGAGGCGCGCGCGTGCCAGTCGTCATCCTCCCACTTCAGCAGCAGGTTCTTCCGATCGAAGTGGTTGTGCCTGCGCCTGGCCTCGTAGTCGTCCTCCGGGGTGTAGGGTGTGTCGTTGTCGTTCCAGTACTCGAAGTCGCCGTCGCTTCTCTCCGCGGACGCGCCAAGGTAGAATCGCCCGTCGCCCAGCGGCGTGCTCCACGACAGGGCCCCTCTCTTGCCGCCCCACGAGGACGCGCCCAGCGACGCTCTCCCCCCCGCACTGGTCGGCCTCTTAGTCACGATGTTGATGACGCCTCCCATGGAGGCACGGTTGAAGCGCGACGGGACGTACCCTCGGTAGACCTCGATGGCCTCGACGTCGCTCACGGGGATGGTGGACAGATCCACCGCCGACTCGCTGCCGAGGTTGGCTAGCACTCCGTCCACGTACACCGCCACCTGCGCCGACGTGCTTCCCCTGACGGACGCGACAGTATAGGCCCCTCGCCCTCTCGCCTCGATCACGTGCAGTCCGGGGACCCGCTTCAGCAGGTCGGGGAGACTCTTCTGCTCCCCCTCCATCTCCTTCGGGCGCACGATCGTCACCGCGCCGGGGGAGAACGCCTCCTCTTCGCCGATCGCGTCGGCGGTCACGATCTGCTCGGGCAGCTCCGCCTCGAACGCCGCCAGCGGCGTCGCGCAGCAGAGCGCCATCAAGAGAGCGACCGCACACGTCCTTGAAAAACCGAATGCTCTCACCAGGAATCCACTCCTCGAAGATATCGCATCAGTTCAGCCGGAAGACGATCGACGCCGTCGCCCGCACCTCTCCCGGATGGTCGAACCTCCACTGCTTCACCGCCTTCAGGGCCGCCTCGTCCAGCCTCGACGAGCCGCTGCCGGAGGTTACCGAAGCGTCCGCGACCCGGCCGGAGCGTATCGTGAGCAACAGTCGGACGACCCCCTCCTCCTTGCGCCTGCGCGAGAAGAGAGGGTACTCCGGAGGCGGCTGCGACAGAATGCGAAGCGTTGCCACGTCCACCGGGGCGGCCTTCGCCTCGGTCGAGCCCGGAGCGCCCGCGGGCTTGCCCGAGCCCGGCGGTTTAGCGACCTGCGCGGAGGGGTCGATGCCGTCGTTGCGCCCGTCCTCAGGCGGATCGACAGCGACCGCCGGGGGCTTTGCCTGCGGAGCGGGGAGCTCCTTCGGCTTCGGCTGCGGTTTGGGCTTCGGCTGGGGCTTCGGGGCCGCTTTCCTTGCCGGTTCGAGCCTCTTCTCCGGCAGCTTCGGCGCGGGTCTCTCAGGCTCGGGGGCCGATACGACCGGCTTGGGAGATTCGCCCTTCACCGCTCGCAGCACTAGGCGAAACTCCCCGGGGATCGACCTCCTGGTCTCGCTCGCCTCCGGCGCTAGCAACAGCAGGGAGTGAAGCGCCAAACTCGCGCACAGGGCGGGCACCAGCCTTCTCACGGCGAATCCTCCCCCTGCAGGGCCAGCCCCGCCAAGTCAAGCCCCTCGCGCCGCAGGATCTCCAGCACGCGGGCTACCGCACCGTAGGGGGCCTCTTTGTCGCCTGCCAGCAGTACCTCCCGCTTTTGGACAGCCGCATCTGCGGCCAGCGACGCCAGCTCTTCCGAAGCCGCCTCCCGCCCGTCCCACAGCACGACGCCGTCCTTTCGGACGGTCAGCAGCAGGGGGCTCTCGCCTATCTCGGAGGCTGTCTCCCCCTGCGGCAGATCTACCTCTATCTTCCCCTGCAGGAAGTTGGCCGTCAGCACGAAGAAGATTATCAGCATGAACAGCACGTCGATGAGGGGCGTGATGTCCAGCTCGGCCCTCGCGCGCCTGCTCATTAGTCTCCCTCCCGCCTGAATCTCTTCCTGATGAGGAAATCCGCGCCTCGCCTCAGGCACTCCTCCTGCGAGTCGATGCGCCCCGCGAGCATCGAGTGGACGAACAGAGTCGGAATGGCCACGGTCAGCCCCGCCACGGTGGTGTAGAGGGCCTTCCAGATTCCGCCCGTGACCGCCGAGGCGGTTATCTGCCCGCCGTCGTGCAGGGCGGAGAACATCTCGACCATCCCTAGCACAGTGCCCAGGAGCCCCAGCAGGGGAGCGGCACGGGCGGTCATCTCGAGAAAGGGGAGGCGCTTCTCCCACCGGAATATCTCCCGGCGAATCTCCTGGTCCAGCAGCAGCGCCATGTCCTCCCTGTCTATGCGCCAGTGGGCCAGGGCGGCCTGGAACACCCGGTGCAGCGAGCTGCGGGACGAGGAGGCGATCTCGCGCGCGTCGTCCAGCCTGCCCTCGCTCAGGGCGGGGCCGAGCCGCGCCTCCAGCCCGGCGGCGTCCGTCGAAGACGCGAAGAAGAAGACAAGCCTCTCAAGAGCCACCGTGACGGCGGCCACCGAGAGCGCCAGCAGCGCCCACATCAGAGCGCCCCCCGCCTCCATGTAGGAAAGCATCGCGTTCACCTCCATCGATCGTTTCGCCTCCCTCGCGCTATGAGCAGCCACAGAAAGAACGCCGAGCCTATGCATGAGGTCAGCACTCCCACCGGAATCTCGGCGGGCGCCCAGAGGGTCCGGGCGGCCGTGTCGCACAGGACCAGGAAGCCGCCGCCGAAGAAGAGGCTGGCGACGCACAGACGGGCGTGATCCGCTCCGACCAGCGAGCGGCAGATGTGGGGGGCGACCAGCCCCACGAAGCCGATGGGGCCGCACACGGCGACGTTCATCCCCACCGAGAGGGAGACCGCAAGGAAGAGCAGCCATCTCACCCTCTCGACCTGGACCCCCCTGCTCATCGCAATCTCCTCGCCGCAGACCATCAGGTCCAGTTCGCGCGAGAAGGCCGCGGCCATGAACAGGATCAGCAGCATGGCCGGGACCGCAGCGCCGAGGGAGGAGAAGCCGACTGTCTGGATCCCGCCCATCGACCACCTCATCATCCTGAACGTGTCCACGTAGCCGCCGCCGTACTGCAGAATCATGTTCAAGCTGCTGAACAGGAAGCTCACCGCGACCCCCGACAGCAGCAGCGTCCCCTCGGAGATCCCCCCGCCGCGGAGTCGCCACGCCGCGCAGATCGTGGCGACCGCCGCCATCGCGCCCAGAAAGGAGCATGCAGACAGGGACGAGAGGAGCCCGAAGAGGGTGAACGACAGGCCGTATCTTATCGAGACCACCGCGCCGAACGCCGCGCCTGTCGAGACGCCCAGCATGTCCGGCGAGGCGAGGGAGTTCCGGAACAGGGCCTGGAATACCATCCCGCACAGCGAGAGTGTTGCCCCCGTCGTCCACCCCAGGAGCGCTCGCGGGATGCGCAGCTCCCTCAGGATGCGTCCCCCCGAGCCTTCGTCCGCGATGTCCGCGAGGGAGAGGCTCTGCATCCCTATGAAAGGGGCGGTCGCCAGGCAGACGAGCGACAGTACTATGATCGAGGGCATGACCAGCCGCCTCATCCGACCATGCTCCGGGGCGCTATGTAGGGGGCCCTCGCCCCCTCGCCGTCGAGGGCCAGGAACTCCGTGCCGAATAACTCGCGCAGCAGGCTTGTGTCGGCGAAGAGGCGCGCTTCCCCGCTGTGCGCCAGTATGCCCCCCTTGAGCGCAAACACCCTGTCCGCGCTGCGCAGGGCGGGGTTCACGTCGTGAGTGACCATGACCACGGAGATGCCGCGCTCCCTGTTTACCCGGTCGACCAGGGCGGCAGCCTCGGCCTGGCTTCGGTAGTCGAGCGAGGTCGCGGGCTCGTCCAGGAAGAGCATCTCCGACGTCTGGGCCAGGGCCGCCGCCAGCAGAGCTCTTTGCCTCTCGCCGCCGCTGAGGCTGAACATGCGCCGCTCCGCCAACCCCGACATCTCCGTCAGGTGAAGAGCCTCGTCCACTATCTCCCGGTCGCTCCGGCTCTCCCCGCCGAACGGCTGTCTCCAGGCGTAGCGGGAGAGGGCTACGAAATCCCTCACCGCGAACGGAAGCATGTCCGTCCCGGTCTGAGGTATCCACGCGATCTTGCGGGCGATATCGCGCCCCGACAGCCTGCCGAGCGGCCTGCCCTCCAGCAGCACCTCCCCGGATGTCGGCCTGACCAGCCCGCCGAGGCACTTCAGAAGGCTGCTCTTCCCGGCGCCGTTCGGCCCGATCACGGCCACGAACTCACCCCTGCCGACCGACAGGGAGACGTCCTCCAGGATGACGGAGCCGGACACGGACAGTCCGACCGAGCGAGCCTCCAGCAGGGGTGTCATCGCGATCCCTCCCGTTCGGGATGGACTATCTCCGCAAGTGCTCGCAGGATGCGCCACATCTCCGGCCCCGGTCGCAGGAAGACCGTCCCCTCCAGCACGTGCACCCGCCCCTCCCTCGCCGCTCGAGTGTCCGCGCTTTCCATCCACTGGCGTTTCAGCCGCTCCGGATCGAATACGAGGTCTTCGTCGACCGGCTCCATCGAGTGGTAGTAGCCTCGGTCGCCGACCAGGTCGATGATCACGTCGGGATCGATCTTCGCCAGCCCCTCGGGGGAGAGCACAGGATACGGGGATCCCCCTGGCGGAACGGCGTTGACCCCGCCCGCCAGCTCCAGCAGCTCGTCGTAGAAGGTGCCGCGCCCCGCCGCATAGAAGGCCGATATGCGCGGCTCCGACAGCTCGCGCGACACGCATATCAGCACCCGCGGACGGTCGTCCGTTTCTGTCGAGCGCTCGGCAGCGCGCGAGATCTCCCGGCGCAGCCTTCCCGTTATCTCCGAGGCCGCGGCGGAGGCGTCGCAGACGCGGCCAAGCTCCTCGATGGAGGCCAGCACCTCTGCCAGAGTGGACTGCCGCAGCATCGCGTAAGGGATGCCCAGCTGCTCAAACTGCGGGGCAAACTGGGCGTGTATATCCTGCATCACGACCAGGTCGGTCTCCATCGCCAGCAGCGACTCCAGCCCGAATGCAGCGAACCCGCCGATTTTAGGCTTTAGGCGGGCTTCCTCCGGCGTGTCGCAGAACTCCGTCACCGCGGCGATGCTGTCGCCCAGTCCGAGCGCGAACAGGATCTCCGTGCCGACGGGCGTCAGGGACACTATCCTGCCAGGCGCCGCTCCCGCGGGCGCGGCGAGAAGGAGCGCCGTCAGAATCAGCGCCGTCGTCCGGACGCTTTCGCTCATACGCATGGGTGCATTCCCCCTAAAAAAAGAGGAGGCCCTGCGGGCCTCCTGCTGAGATAAAAAAAGACAGGGTGATACATGCCCGCGCACAACACCCAATGTCCTCCGTCGATTTTCTGGCTCCCGGACTATCGTCCGGTCACAGTGGCGGGGCCGCTCCGGTCTTTAACCGGATTGCTCGGCGGAGAACTCCTATTCTTTTCTAGACTAATTCTAGAGCCTCGGGGGCCCCGAGTCAATGGGCGTCGCCTCGCGATTCCCTCCGCTCGTTACGGTTAAATAAGCCTCCCTCCATCGTCAATTATATCCATCGCCCCGGCTCGTGAGTACGCTCCAATCCTGCGAGAGTCTCCTCTAGACTTCGTCCTCCAGAAGAAACTCCGCTATATTCCTGTGAATGATCCCCTCCCGGCTTCTGTCGATAGAGTCCATGGACAGGACATACTTCGGGAAGTTGTCACGAACGGACAAGAGGGACGAAAACTCCCTTTCCACGACCGAGTCGTCGGCCAGGAGGTAGGCCACCTGAATGTACAGCTTGTCCCTGCCTTTCACCGCGGCGAAATCGATCTCTCTGTCCCCGGCCCGGCCTATGGAGACGGAATAACCCCTTCTGAGCAGCTCGACATAGACGATATTCTCAAGCACCTGGTTGATGTCCCGCTCGTTTCTCCCTGTCAGAGCCTCACGTATGCCATGGTCTGCGAGGAAAATCTTCTCCTGGAACTTCAGCCCCTTTTTCCCCAGAACGTCCTCTCTGGGTGCCAGATGAAGAAGGCACGCCTCTTTCGCATAGCTTATATAGTTGTACAGAGTCTCCTGAGCAAGGCTGCGTTTCTCGCTCCTGAGAAATTTCGACAGGGACGGACCCGAAAAGGTGTTAGCGACATTGGAGACCAGGTAGTGCATGATTCTTTGAAGCAGATCCAGATCTCGAACCGAGTAGCGGGCCGCGATATCCTTCAGGACGATGGAATTGTAGATATCCCTCAGATAGGCCGCGGCCGCCCCTGAATCCAGGCTATTGGCATAGATGAAGGGCATCCCTCCGAGTTGAACGTATCTCCTGAACGCCCTTTCCACGCCCGCCCCCTTTTCTCCGCACTCCCACGCTTCCTTGAACGAAAAGGGATATACCTTCAGCTCCACGTAGCGGCCTGCGAGAAGGGTGGCGAGCTCGCCCGAGAGGAGCTTCGCATTTGACCCGGTGATGTAGATATCGCAGTCGGTATCGGCAAGCAGAGAGTTTGCGACTCGTTCCCAGCCGTCGAGCTCCTGCACTTCGTCCAGAAAGATGTAGCTTTTTCCTCCCGCTGTCTCGATAAAACGGGTGATTTCTCCGTACATCTCCGAGGCGGTCGTGTTTTCGTACGCCATGCTTTCGAAGTTTGCCGAAAAAATTTGACTCTCCGGGACTCCCGCTGTCTTAAGATCATTTTGCAACAGCTGAAGCAGGGTTGTCTTGCCCGACCTTCTCATCCCCGTAAGCACTTTGATTATTTTTTTGTTCATAAACGGTCTTATCGCATCAAGATATCCGGAACGGCGAATCATTTTTATCCTCCAAAAAAAGTTATATAGAAAACTAACACCTAAAAGCTGGATTTTATTCGATACAACGTAATTTTATCATATCCGTCTTTTGAGACCAGGCCGTGTAAAACTTCCGTTTCCAGTGTAATATTGACACGAAGCATGAGTTCACCGAGTCCCGCTTTGCCTTTGAAGCAGGGACGCCTCCTCGATATGATGATAGTTTGCTGACTACATCTTAACCGAGGCTTGAGCGAATGGCTCAATTCGAATTACACCATTATATGGACTCAATCACGGTACGCGTCTTCTCTCCACTCATTTAGAAGCACGTCGTCGATATCGGCCGCGCATCGATCCACCTGCTGCAGCGGGAAGACTATTTTGCGAGGACTGCAGATGAATCCAAAGTTAAGCGTCATCATACCCGCATACAATTCGGAGGGAACGTTGAAACGCTGCCTGGACAGCGTGTTTGCCTCGGATTTTTTGGAGGACATGGAGATAATCGTGGTGAACGACGGCTCGACCGACGGAACTCTGGAGGTGGCAAGGCAATACGGGGACCGCCCGCGGTATTTCATTGTCAACCAACCGAACCGAGGGGAGACAAGGGCGAGATGGTCGGGGATTTGTCTGAGCAAGAGCGACTGCCTCGGCTTCGTGGACGCGGATGATTACATAGCCCCGGACATGTTCTCGAAGATGTACAATCGGATGGCCGAAACCGGTGCGGACATGGTGGTCTGCGGCGTGTACAGGGTAAACGAGGGAAAAATGACCCAGACCTTCCGATACGACCATGATGTCGCGTTTTCCCGGGAAGAAGCGATTGAACGGGTCATACTCGAGAAGGTGAACGGTTATGTATGGAACAAACTCTATTCGAAGCATCTGATGGCCAGGGAAAACTATCGGAAGACTTTTGACGTTTCTTATTGCGGTGACCTGCTGCTGAACCACTATGTGATGCAGAATGTGAGAAAGGTAGCCTTTCTGGAGGAGGCGCTTTATTACCTGCATTCCCGCCTACTCCTAACGAGCATGGCGGATTGAACGCAACAAGCACAGAACCAATCGCACTTTGACAACAAACCCCTTGTCATTTACCCTCGTGATGTGTTAGAATACACGTAACGAGGGGGTGTCGGTATGACGGCCATAATCCATCAGAAGGACAAGCGCTCCGGAATCACCTACGCATACGAGTCAATATCCTACTGGGACAGGGAGAAGAAGCAGTCGAGGGCGAAGAGGACCCTGATAGGCAGAGTGGACGAGAGGACAGGCGAGATCGTCCCCACCGACGGCAGATGCCGAAGGAAGAAGGAGGAAGCGACAGCGGTCAAGCCCGGACCTGTTCCCTCCACCCGCACTGCCCGTCTCTTCTGCGGCGCCACCTACCTGTTCGACGCGATAGGCAGGGAGCTGGGGATAACCGAAGACCTCAAGAAGTGCTTTCCCAAGACCTGGAGGCAGATACTGTCGGTCGCCTACTACCTGATACTGGAAGACAGGAACCCTCTGTGCCGGTTCGAGAAGTGGAGCGATCTGCACAGGCATCCGTACGGGGAGAACATCACATCCCAGCGCGGCAGCGATCTCTTCGCGTCGATCACCGAGGAGTCGAAGCAGGAGTTCTTCAGGCTCCAGGGGAGGAGAAGGCTCGAGAACGAGTACTGGGCCTACGACATCACCTCCGTTTCCAGCTACTCGGAGTGTCTGAAGCAGGTGCTCTACGGCAGGAACAAGGAGGACGACTTTCTCCCCCAGCTGAACCTCGCTCTGGTCTTCGGGGAGAGCTCCGGTCTTCCCTTCTACTACCGCAAGCTCGCCGGGAACATCCCCGACGTCAGGACGGTGAAAACGCTCCTGGCCGACCTGGACGTCCTTGGCTTCTCGAAGGTCAAGCTCGTGATGGACAGAGGCTTTTACAGCGAGGAGAACATCAACGCCCTGATGAAGGAGCACGTCAAGTTCCTTATCGCCTGCAGGATGTCCCTGTCCTTTGTTAGGAGCAACCTGGATCCGATCTACGACCGGTTCCGCTCCTTCGAGAGCTACGACGAGGCCAGTGGACTCTACTGCCGCACCGTCAGGGCGGAGTGGGATTACAGACAGCACCGCCCTTATAAGAAAGACGTCCTTGCCGAGCCCAGGCGCGTCTATCTTCACTACTACTACGACATAGACAGGGCCGCCGAGGAGGAGAAGGCATTCGACCGCCGCCTCGCGGAGCTCAAGAGCGAACTGGAGTCGGGCAGAAGGGGCCCCGAGCACGAGGCTTGGTACCGCAGGTACTTCGACGTCTCCTCCACACCCAAAAGAGGCGTGAAAGTCACGGTCAAGGAGGACGCTGTCGCCCTGAAGAAGAGGTACCTCGGCTTCTTCGTCCTTCTCTCCAACGAGACGATGGACGCAGCGACCGCTCTGGACCTGTACCGCAACAAGGACCTCGTCGAGAAGGCCTTCGGGAACCTCAAGGAGCGACTGAACATGAGGCGGGTCCTCGTCTCCTCCGAGAGGAGCCTTGACGGGAAGCTGTTCGTCGAGTTCGTGGCTCTGATCTACCTCTCCTGCATCGGAAAGCGCATGCGGGACTCGGGCCTGTTCAAGGACTACACCCTTCAGGGGGCTCTGGACAAGCTGGACGTGATCGAGTGTTTCGAGAGCCCGGGGAAGGAGTCGAGAGTTGGCGAGGTGCTTGAGAAGCAGAGGCAGATCTATGCCGCGCTGGGCGTGCCGCCCCCGACCTCGTTATGAGTGGGCGGGAATGCAGGTTATTATTATGTTGCCTCTCCCGCATCTATTTCACTGAATATGACTGCCACGGTCCTTAGAGACGCTTTGCATGTAAAAGAAACGCTCCGACGGGATTTCGGCGTCAGCAAAAGGACGAGATGGAAAAAGCTCTCTGCTGATGTTTATGTAAGAGGGATGACAAGCACCTTGCGAACTCTTGCCGCATGGGATTCGAATGAGGAAACCGAAGACCTTAAGCGACTTGTTGTACGTCGTATAAAAACCGTGAAGTTGGACGAGATATGGGGGGTGTCGAGTCAACGGGAGGTTTTTGATTTGATACTGGTAAAACTAGGGCTGTTTGAGTTGTTGTATTCCCTGTGGGAGAGCCCGTTTCTCGCTCCCGTGAGGAAAATGCGCAGAAAACTTTAAAAAAGCGGAGCATCCGCCAAAGGTTTATTATCACGAAACGGAGAGCCACAAGGCTCTCGCTCGTCGCGACAAGCTTCCTCCTGACTACGTCGAGTCCGTACTTGCGCCTGGCCTCCCCGAACTCGCCCTCGACCTCGTTCCGGCGGAGGCGTCCGTAAAAAAGAGGATGTTCCCAGTACTTGCAAGGGTTAAGAGTTGTTCGGGAGGCCCGGATCAAAGCTTCCCTCCGGCCGATTCCGCGCAGGCCTCGCGCAGTTCGTCGAGCGAGACGGAGAGGAGGGCGCATCTCTCGTCCGAGCGGGGGAGGACCATCAGGGGTGCCCCCGAGCGGAACTTCTTGTCTCGCGCCACGAACGGCGCAATCTCCTCCCAGGCCATGTCCACGCGGTGCGGAATCCGCAGGGTCGTAAGGAGCCGGTCGAGCCGGGAGAAATCCTCCTCGCGAAGCAGTCCCCTCCTGAGCGAGAGGCGGGATGCCACCATCATCCCGGCCGCGACCCCGTCCCCGTGCCTCCAGCGGTAGCCGGACGCGGCCTCGAGCGCGTGGCCGACGGTGTGCCCCAGGTTCAGCCTCGCTCGGACCCCGCCGGTCTCGCGCTCGTCCTCCGCGCAGACGGCCAGCTTCATCCGGGAGCACTCGGCTACAAGGGTCCCGAGCACCGGAAGCGACCTGCGCAGCGCCGAACGGGCGTTCTCCTCCAGCCAGTCGAAGAAGCTCCACTCCTCGCCCAGGCCGTACTTGACCGCCTCCGCCAGCCCCTGCCTGAAGTCCTCGTCAGACTGCGAGCGCAGGCACTCCACGTCGGACAGGACCCACTGCGCGGGGTGGAACGCCCCGACCAGGTTCTTTCCCTCCGGCAGGTTCACCGCCGTCTTCCCGCCTATCGCGCTGTCCACCTGCGCCAGCAGGGTGGTGGGGCACTGGATCAGCGGCACTCCGCGCATCCACGTGGCGGCGGCCAGTCCGGCCGTGTCCCCCACGACGCCGCCCCCCAGGGCGACCACGGGCCCCGAGCGGTCCACACCCGCCGCGGCCAGGGAGGTGTATATCGCCGACAGGCTGTCGAGGCTCTTGGCCCCCTCGCCGCGCGGAAGGTTGAACAGCCCGCGCCTTCTGCCCAGGAAGTCCGCGAACAGCGGGCCCGTAATCTCGTCGGCCACGATGAACGGGGGGGAATCGAGCCCCGTTATGAGCGCAAGGCGCGGGAGCAGCCCCTCCCCCACTGCGACCGAGGTGGGGAAGGTCCCCTGCCTCAGGATCACGCGGCCGTCGGCCTCCGGCGCGATCGTCGTCGTCACCTGGCCACGGGCATCAGCCACGACGGCTCCTCCTCGCGCAGGACGCTCGCCAGGCGCGAAGTCCGCTCCATGAGGCCGGCGAAGTCGTCAAGGGTCAGGGACTGCGGCCCGTCGCACAGGGCGGTCTCCGGGGACGCGTGGACCTCCACGAGCAGCCCGTCCGCCCCCGCCGCCAGCGCGGCCATGCTCATAGGCAGCACGAGCTCGCGCCTGCCCGTGGCGTGGCTCGGGTCCACGACCACCGGCAGGTGGGTCATGGATTTGACCAGCGGCACCACGCTCAGGTCCAGGGTGTTGCGCGTGTTCCTGTCGAAGCTGCGTATGCCCCTCTCGCACAGGATCACGCGCTCGTTCCCACCGGCCAGGATGTACTCCGCGGCCTGAAGCCACTCCTCGACCGTGGCGGACATGCCGCGCTTCAGCAGCACCGGCCTGTCCAGCCCGCCGAGCGTCCTCAGAAGGGAGTAGTTCTGCATGTTGCGCGTGCCCACCTGCAGGATGTCGATGTGGGGGGCGACCCACTCCGCCTCGTCGGGCGACATGACCTCGGTGATCACGGGCAGGCCGGTGGCTGCGCGGGCCTCCTTGAGCAGGGCGATACCCTCGCTGCCCAGCCCCTGGAAGGCGTAGGGGTGCGAGCGCGGCTTGAACGCGCCTCCGCGAAGCACGTGCGCCCCGGCCCGGCGGACCCCCCTGGCGGTGCTCATGAGCTGGGTCCTGTTCTCCACCGCGCACGGGCCGGCCATTATCACCGGCTCCCCGCCCCCTATCCACAGGCCGGGCGCGAGCTCCACCGGACGCGAGGCCCCTCCGATCTCCCTGCTGGCCAGCGGGTGGCAGCATGACGTGACCTGCACTCGGCGCACCCCCGGCAGCCCTTTGAACGGCTCGGAGTCCGCGGCCCTGGAGACGTCGGCCGACATGACGTAGGAGCGCCCGCCCCCCGGAGCAACCCTGTAGCCGCGACCAGCCCCCGCGAGCGATTCGCACACCCTGTCGAGGTCCCTTTTCGTGCTGCCGTCCGCCATCTCGACCACCATCATGTCGTTCTCCCCCTTTTTTAAATTGGTCCAGAAAACAAAAAACCGGAACCGGGCGTAGAAACCCGGTTCCGGCGTATTCCTTCTCTCTGCTCCGCCTCGTCCTGTCTGTAGCTAACCCGGAGAGGCCGGATATAAAGAAGCCGAAGACGGATTTCTACGCGAGCATTGGCCGGTGGCGTAATAATAAAGCCACAGGCCGCCTGTAAACGCGAACGCGAAGAACCCGCCGTTTGCCGCTGAATTCGTGTTTATGGCGCTGCCCGCCATGGCGACCGTCTCCTCTCCTCGAAGATTCCCCCCGCAGGGGGCCGTTGGCAGGACATGCTAGACGAGTGAACGGCATTTGTCAAGGGGGTCGGGCGCGAAAAATTTCGGGACGGCGATAATGTCATCGTGAGACGGAGCGGGGAGGATGGGGCCCCCGCGCTGGACTGACGGCGGGTTTCAGGCTAATCTTCACGGTGAGCGAGCATGACTAAGGGGGGAGCGAATCATGGAGTACGGCGGTGTTCTGCTGCTTTTCGACGGGGACAACCCCAGCTGGACGGAGGAGCTGGTCGGCATGGCCGGGGAGGACCCGGGGCTGCTCGGGGCGATGGTCGCCGACGGGCTGCTCCGCGACGAGGGCGGTGTGTTCTCCCTGACGGATGCCGGGAGGGAGGCCTTTCGGGAGGAGGCGGCGGCCTGCTTTCTGCCCGCGTCGCCCGGAACGCCGGGAGCTGCGGGAGGGGATCTGTTCAGGACGCGCCTTCGCCTGCTCATCGACAGGAAGCACGTCCAGCGCTGGGGGCTGAAGGAGTTCGCGCCTAGGGCGCGCTTTCTCGTGCCGCCCCTGAGGGAGTGCGAGATCTACAGGCTCGCGCCGGGGCTTGAGTGGGTGTGGCCCTCCGCCCCCGTGTGCGTCCGGATGAGGGAGTACTGGCCGATCACGGGGCTAGCCGCCCGCAACGCTCCCCCTCCCGAGCCGGGTGCGGCGGAGGGGTGGTTCGAGACGCTCGGGGTGGCGCCGTCGTACTTCGAGGTGGATCTTCTGCACCTCAGCCGGTACGACTTCCAGTCCTACGCGGGCATCCCCCGCTCGCCCAACGACCCGTGGGGGCTGCTGAACGCGGACCGCTTCTTCTGCGTCAGGGCCGCGGCATCGGGCGCTGACGGCGTCCGCGAGCTGCTGGCGACGACAGGGCGATTCCAGCTCGCCCTGGAGGTCCTTCGCCGCATGGTGCTCCCAGGCTACATGGATCTCGACAGCTTCGACCAGGGGTGCGTCAACTGGCTGGTCTTCGTCTGCGACAGGGAGGAGGAGGCCGCCGAGTGCGAGTCCCTGCTGTCCCCGTTCGGGGTCGACCTGGTGCGCGGCTCCGCGCCGATGGAGGTCTGGGCTCTCAGCCTCGAGGCCCTGGAGGGCTTTCAAGGGAGGGCAGAGACGATCCACGACCTGCTGCCGGCGGTCGGCAGGCCTGCGGCGAGGACGCCATAAGGATCGGCCGGGGGCGCGGGAGCCTGCGCCCGGCCGCTAGCGAGTCGTCGGGACCAGGCGCGGCATGCCCGGCTCGAGCGGGACGCCCACTCGCAGCACGATGTCGGAGTCGCTCGGCTTGCAGCTCTGGCAGATCGCCGAGTCGCCGCGGGCGGCGAGGTAGAGGGCCGCGTCGGTGTCGTCCCACCCCCACGCGGCGGTGATCAGGCGCTGCATCTGCCGCGCGGCCTCGCGCTGGGTGTCCACGAACTCCGGACCGCTGGCGACAGCGTGGATCATGCCGCGCGATTCGACCAGCGGCCAGTCCAGCGGGAAGTCCTTCAGCAGCCCGAGGCGGACCAGCACGGACCCGGCTGTCTCGACGCCGGAGCCTCCGATCTCGCCGTCCCCCATGGAGGCGTGCAGGTCGCCGAGCTGGAAGAGCGCTCCGCTCGTCCTCACCGGGAAGAAGGTCCGCGCCCCGGCCTCTACCAGCTTGCAGTCCATGTTGCCGCCGTGCGCCCCCGGGTTCTCGCATGAGACCGAGCCCTCCGAGGGGGCGGTCCCGATGACCCCGACCATCGGGCGGGCGGGGAAGACCAGGTCGTTGAAGCGCAGGACCCCGCCCCGCGCGTCGACCTCCCTCGTCCGCAGCTCGCTCCAGCCGCCCAGAGGGCCGTAGTCGGGCAGGGTGCACAGGTACCCCCTGTCGGCGATGTCTATCGACAGGATGTCCGCGAACAGTGCGTCGCCCGGCTCTGCGCCCTCGACGAACACCGGGCCGGTGGCGGGGTTCAACCTCGTCATGTCGATCTCCGTGGTCAGCACTGACTCCCCGGTGACCTGGCCGCAGAAGCAGTCCTGCGTCACGAAGCGCACGACCTCCCCCGGCAGGGCCCGCGCCGCCGGCGGGTGGTCGGGCGAGAACGAGAACACGAAGTCCGAGACTGTGATCATGGCTTGACCTCCCTTGCCTGTATATGCGTCATATTCTAGCAGGAAAGGCGGGGGCGCTCCCGGCCCCGCGGTGTTATACTCCGATCGGAGGCGCCCGATGCGCGGGCGCTACTACCGGACAGGGGGGCGATTGCGGTGAAGAGAGTGGTGGTGCCCATTGACGGCAGCGAGACCAGCAAGGGCGTGATCGACTACGCGATCTACTACGCCAACAGGGAGGAGGACGCTGAGATGCTCTTCCTCCACGTCATGACCATCCTGGAGCACGAGCCGGTGTTCTACGGGGAGGCGGACGTCGTCCTGCCCCCGTCGGAGGACGCGGTCAGGGCGGAGTTCCTCAAGTTCATAGAGGAGCGTGTGCGGGCCTCCGGCAGGGGCATCCCCAGGATGTCCGTCTCCGTGAGGAAGGGGAGGGTGTACGAGCAGATAGTCCGCTTCGCCGAGGAACAGGACGCGGACATGATAATGATCGGGCACAGGGGGCTGAGCCCCGTGCAGCGCTTCTTCCTGGGCAGCGTCGCGGCGAAGGTCGTCGCCCAGGCGCCTTGCAGCGTGTACGTCCACCGGCCGAAGGAGAAGAGGGACTAGCCCGCGCGGTCGCCTGGAGGGTGAGGACATGGGCGGCCCAGGGTGGTACAATGGGGATGCAGTTCGAGGGGCGGCCCGTGCTCGGGCCGAATTGTCCTGGAAGGGGAGTTGATGTCCAATGAAGACGGAAAACGCCGTGACTGTTTCGGGGACGCTCCATCTGCTGAAGGGCGACGCGTCGGGAACCGGCAAGCCGAAGAAGTACCTGCCCTTCTCCGTGCGCCAGGAGACGCCGGGGGCGGATGGAAGCGTCCGTAAAGACTTTTTGCTGGCCAGGGTGTACGCCCCGGTGCTCCAGGAGTCCTTCAGGGAGCTGGAGGAAGGCGCGCTGGTGCGGGTCAGGGGAGACGTCCGCTCATCCCTCGGCAGCGGCGAGATGTACATAAACGTCCTGGAGATAGAGAGACTGGCGTAGCGATTCCCCCCGCGGACGAGGCCGCGCGGCCATCCCTGGAGGCGGTGCGTCGCCCCCGGCCGATGTCGGTCGTGCCGAAAATCCGCCTGTTCCGTCCGGCGGGGCAGGACAGTCAGGAGGAGATTTTACGAGATTCAGGGACTCCTTTCACCCTTACGCGATGGTCACGATCTTCCTGTGGTCGCTGGCCTTCGTGCTCACGCGCCTGGCGCTGCGCCACTTCTCCGTCTACTCCCTCGGCTTCCTGAGGTACCTGGCGGCGTCGCTCACCCTCCTGCCGATGGCGCTGGCGGCCGGGATAAAGCCGCCCCGGCGCGGCGACCTGAAGTGGTTCGTCGCCGCGGGCGCGCTCGGGTTTTTCATCTACATGATCGCGTTCAACAAGGGGTGCGAGACCGTTAACGTCTCCACCAGCAGCGTGATGCTTGCCACCGTTCCGGTGATGACAGCGCTCTTCGCCCGGCTGGTGTTCGGCGAGAGGCTGCGGCCTCTGCAGTGGCTCGCGATAGCCGTCGAGTTCGCCGGCATAGTGGTGCTGACGATGAAGGACGGCACCCTCACCCTTAACAGCGGCATCCTGTGGCTGCTTCTGGCCGCGGTCTCCCTGTGCTCGTACAACCTGCTGCAGCGCTTTCTCACCAGGAGCTACTCCGCGCTGCAGGTCACGACATACGGCATCTTCGCCGGGACCCTGATGCTCGCGGTATTCCTCCCGTCATCCATCGGGGAGGCTCGGGACGCCTCCGCCAGGCTGATCTCGTACGTGGTCTTCCTGGGGGTGTTCCCCAGCGCCGTCGCCTACGTGACGTGGGCCAAGGCCTTCGCGAAGGCCGAGCGCACGTCCTACGTCAGCAACTACATGTTCGTCACGCCGTTCCTGACGACCCTGCAGGGCTTCCTCCTGGTCAATGAGCTCCCCGACCTGGCCACGGTGACGGGCGGCGCGATCATCCTGTCCGGCGCGTTCCTGTTCGCGTTCGGCGCGGAGGAGCGACGGGCCGCGACCCCCGGCGAGTCTACTCGGTAGGCGGGGGAGTCCAGGGCGACAGGCTCGCAGACGGGTCGAACAGCTCCGGCAGGGAGGCTATGCGGGCGTCGGGCCGCGCGAAACCCTCCTCGGGGGCGCGGGCGTCGCCCATGAGTATCGCGGTGATGCCGGCGCGGTGAGCGCCCAGTATGTCGATCTCCGGAGTGTCGCCTATCATCGCGACCCGGCTCGGCGGCGAGTCGACCGTGCTCAGCGAGTCGCGAAACATAGGCTCGAACGGCTTGCCGACTATCACGGGATCCTTCCCCGAGCCGATGCGGATCGCCTCGGCCAGGGCCCCCACGCTCATGATCGGGCCTTCCGGCGACGGGTAGGTCCTGTCGACGTTCGTCGACACGAAGCGCGCCCCTCTCCTGACGGCCAGCGCCGCCTTGCGTATCGTGAGCAGCGTCGCCGAGTCGTCCCACCCCAGCACCACGGCCTCGCAGTCCTCCTCCCCGGCGGGCAGGACCCCGGCCATCTCGACCTCCGTGCGAAGCCCCGGCTCGCCCACGACCCAGGCGCGCACGATCCCCTCGCCGGCCAGGTAGTCCGCCGTGGCGGAGCCGGCCGTTATTATCTCGCCGATCTCGGCCTCTATCCCGTGCCGGCGCAGGCGGTCGGCGATCTCCGAGCGAGTGGTCGGGTTGTTCGTGAGGAAGCGGATCGCCTTGCCCATGCCGCGCAGTCGATCCAGCGTCGACGCGGCCCCCGGCGTCGCTCTGCCCCCGATGTAGACGACCCCGTCGAGGTCGAAGAAGAACACGTCGAACATGTCGGCGATCATAGGAATCCTCCTGAAAGATGGTGGTGACGGGACGAGGATAACACAGGGGACCAGTGCGTGAAAAGGGCCGCTGTGGCTTTTCGCGCGCTCGTGCTATTGCCTTGCGAGCGCAAGCCTGATACGATTCAATGGACGACGGGTCGGGCTGCGCGGGGCGTTGCGCGGACGAGATCCGTGATCACTTGTCGTCGTCGGGCGAAAAATCATCCAAAAGGAGTGGTGCAGTGTGAAGGCAGCGCGTGTTTTATTGGTCGCGGCAGTCATGGCGCTTTGCGGCGCCTCCGTCCTCTTCGCGGCCTCGTGGGAGGCCGAGTTGGACAGGAGGATCGCAGGCGACGCCGACGCGATGGTCGGGACGGTCCAGGAGCTTGTGAGGATGAAGAGCTACAACCACGGCTCCCCGGTCACGCCCGCTGAGGACGTGAAGAAAGTGCTCGACCGGACGCTCGAGATAGGGGAGCAGATGGGCTTCCGCGTCTACAAGCACCCGGAGTACCGCTTCGGCTACGTGGAGTTCGGCCCCGAGGACGCTCCGGAGATGATCATGTCGCTGGCCCACCTCGACACGGTGCCGGAGGGGAACCTCGACCTGTGGACCCTGGGAGGGCCGTTCGAGGCGAAGATCGTGGACGGCAAGATAATCGGCCGCGGCACGTGGGACGACAAGGGGCCCGCGGTCGCGTCGATGTACGCGCTGAAGGCGATCAACGACGCCGGGCTTAAACTGACGCGCCGCGTGCGCCTGTTCTTCGGCACGTCCGAGGACGGCAGCGGCGACGACGGACTCGGATGGAGCTGCGTGGAGGAGTACGCGAAGATGTGCAAGGAAGGGACGGAGGAGTGGCCGGCGATGGGGTTCTCTCCCGACTCGGGCAGCTTCGCGGTCACCTACATAGAGAAGACGGGGGTCAACGTCGAGGGCAAGCTGCCCCTCGAGGCGCCCGTCGCGGTCGCGCTGGTCTCGCTGAAGGGCGGCTCGGCGCGCAACGCGGTGTCCGACCAGTGCAACGCAGTGCTGGAGGCTGCGGACGAGGCCGCTGCTTCGGCCCTCGCCGAGTTGCTGCTCGAGGCGGCGGCGGGGCAGCCCTGGAAGGACGATGTCAAGGTCAGGGCCGAGGGCAAGAACGTCCATATCGACGTGATCGGCGTGGCGGCCCACTCCGGTGAGGCGTGGAAGGGGCGCAGCGCCAACGTGAGGACGCTCTGGCTGCTGTCGAAGGCCGGCCCCGAGGAGAGCTGGGGCAAGTACGCGGAGAGGCTCGCAAGTCTGATCGAGGTGGACACGGCCGACGGACAGGCGCTAGGCATCAAGCAGGGCAACTACGAGGACGACGACAACATAACGGTCAATATGGGCCTTGTGGGGCTGAAGGACGGTATCCTGGGCTTCCACGTGAACATCCGCTACCCGGACTCGGGGGCGGACCTCAAGGTCCCCGACGTGAAGCACTACACCGGGCAGCAGATAAAGGACAGGGTCGTGCTTGCCTTCGAGGGCAAGGGCTTCCAGGTCGGCGACGACAAGGAGGTCAAGGTCACCGGTGGCGGCAAGCCCTACACCATCCCGTGGGACTCCGAGATAGTAGTCGCTCTGCGCGAGGCCTACAGGGGCGTGACCGGGAAGGACCTTGAGCCGATAATCACCTACGGCGGCACCTACGCCAGCGCGTGGAGCAATGAGCCGGTGGACGACAAGGGGACTCTCTTCGGCTACAGGATGGCGGCGTGGGGGATAGACGGCGGCACGGGGATGCACGAGCCCAACGAGAGCCTGTCCGTGAAAGGGCTGATAGAGGGGACGAAGATCCTGGCCAGGGCGATGGCCGTGCTGGGAGGGGTCGAGGAGTAGAGCCTCGCCAGGTCGTCCCGAACGATCGGTACTGACTGTTGTCCCGAACGACCGGTACCGACTGTCGTCCCGAATGACCGGTACCGACTGTCGTCCCGAACGACCTGTACTGACTGTCGTCCCGAACGACGCGAAGCGGCGGAGGGACCTCGTCGCGTGCCAATTCGAGTCGAGGTCCCTCCTCCCGCTGGTCGTTCGGGACGACAGTACCGTCGTTGGTCGCCTGCACTCTTCGTCGGTTGCCTGCTTATGTCATCCCGAGCGCAGCGAGGGATCCTATCTCGTGCTGGCTCTCTGTCAAGAACCCTTCGTAGCTGCGCTCCTCAGGGTAAGCGATCGACTCGAACGGAAAAAGCGCCCGTTCGGTCGCCTGCACCCTTCGTCGGTTGCCTGCTTATGTCATCCCGAGCGCAGCGAGGGATCCTATCTTGTGCTGGCTCTCTGTCAAGAACCCTTCGTCGCTGCGCTCCTCAGGGTAAGCGATCGACACGGCTCGCTTCGCTGCGCCGGTCGCCTGCTTATGTCATCCCGAGCGCAGCGAGGGATCCTATCTTGTGCTGGCTCTCTGTCAAGAACCCTTCGTCGCTGCGCTCCTCAGGGTAAGCGATCGACTCGAACGGAAAAAGCGCCCGTTCGGTCGCCTGCTTACTTTACCAGGAGCCAGCCGCCCGCGAGCAGCAGCAGGATTCCCGCCGACCTGTACAGGTCCAGCGGGCGTACGGGGACGCCTAGCCAACCCTGAGTGTCGATGAACACTCCGGTGAGGAGCTGCCCTACGATGATCAGGGCGATCATCGCCGCCGCGCCAAGGCGCGGGAGGGTGACGTTTATCGTCAGGAAGAGCGCCACTCCGAGGAAGCCCGAGGCCAGCATGTACCACGGCGCCGAGTGCCACTCACCGATCCTCTCCCCTCCCCTGTGAAGCACCAGCAGCGCGGAGAGCAGCAGCCCTCCCAGGTGTACTATCGCACTGCTTGCCGCCGGGCCGATCCTCTGACCCAGCGCCCCCGCGAGAGGGGACTGAAGGCCGACCGCGATTCCTCCGGCCAGGCCGACCAGAACTACGAACAACGTCTCCAGCATGACAGATCTCCTCCTGTCGCGTCGAGGGTATCATACCACGCCGAGCGGAGAGGCCCCGTTCGGGTCGGTGCTCAGTCCAGCCAGGACTGCAACTTGACTTTGGCGACGCGCCTGCCGTCCAACGTGACGCTCAGCTCGGAATAGCCCGATTCGTCCGTCCACGTCAGGGTTGAATCCTCGCAGTAGAGGGGGACTCCGACCTCCTCCACTATCTCCGATATGTCCGCGCCGAGGCGCACTCCCTCTCCGAGCGTAAGACCCGGTTCCAGGAGCTCGACCCCGAGCAGGCCGTTCCTGGTCTCCACCTCGTAGTACATCAGCTCGAAGGCGGGGTATTTAAGGGTGTAGTAGTTGACCTCGGTTTCGGGATCGTGGTCGGAGGGCACGACGCTGTGTTCCGTGGAGGCGGGCTTGCCGAAGCGCTTCCTCGCCCCCTTGATGGTATCCGGCATCTGGTCCAGGACCGTCGTGTGGAAGGATTCGAATCGCTCGTAGGCCTCTGAATTGAAGCCCTCCAGCCTGTCGGTCCCCGGGCGGAACTTGACGTACTGCCCGTACATCCACCCCTCGACCGCGCCGTCCGTCAGCACCCTGTACCAGGGGTGCTTGTCCCCCTTTTTTTCATCCAGGACCAGCAGCAGGTCGCCGTTCGACAGGCTCCCCAGCTTCTTCCCGGAGGTGGACGGCTCCTCCCTGAGGTTCACGCCGCTTCCCTCCACCCTCGCGACTCTCATCACCGCGCTCTCCGCGGCCGCGGGCCGCAGGGCGACAGCGCCCGTCGCAAGGACGACGCACGCCGCCGCAAGGCAGGCCAGGCCTCGACGCACTGTGAATCCTTTCACTTCCCATCGCCTCCTCTTCGGTTCGTGATCATCCAATGATAGGGCATTCGGGCATGTCGCACAACAAATGGGATATAATGAAAAAACAGTCCAGTTTGATAACCGGGGGAGAGTGCGATATGTCTGAAAAGTTGCTGGCCGGAGGGATCGAGGCCGGGGGGACGAAGATCGTGTGCGCGGTCGGGACCGGGCCGGACGACCTGACCAGGGCGGTCTTTCAGTCCGGCTCCGATCCGGACGCCGCAATGCGGGAGGTCACGGACTGGCTCCGGGCTGAGCAGGGACGCCGCGGCACTCTGCGCGCGGTGGGGATAGGCTCGTTCGGCCCTGTGGACCTTGACCCGGCCTCGCCCAAGTACGGTTTCATAACGTCCACGCCGAAGCCGGGATGGCGCGACGCGGACGTGCTCGGCAGGGTGAGGCGGGCTTTCCCGGAGATTCCGGTCGCGTTCGACACGGACGTGAACGCCGCGGCGCTCGGCGAGAGGAGGTGGGGCGCGGCGAAGGGGCTGGACGACTTCGTCTACATCACCATAGGCACCGGGATAGGGGCCGGGGTGGTGGCGGGTGGAAGACCGCTGCACGGGCTTGTGCACCCGGAGGCGGGGCACATGCGCATTCCGCGTGTGCCGGGGGACGATTTCCCCGGCGTATGTCCGTACCACGGCGACTGCTGGGAGGGGCTCTGCTCCGGCCCTGCCATTAAGTCGCGCACAGGGTTTGCAGCCACGGAGATACCGCCGGACTCCGAGGCATGGCGGCTGCACGCGCGCTACACCGCACTCGCGCTCGGCAACATCATCTGCGCCCTGTCGCCACGGCGCATTATCCTGGGCGGCAGCGTGCCAAAGGGAGGACTGCTTGGCGGGGAGCGCTTCTTCGCCATGGTCCGGGCAGAAGTGCAAGATGTGCTGAACGGGTATGTGGTGTCGCCCGCGCTGGAACAGGGCATCGGGGAGTTCATCGTCCCTCCGGGGCTGGGCGACGACGCCGGAGTCTGCGGCGCGCTCTCCCTGGCGCTCGACGAGCTTGATCGGGCAGGATAGCTACTCTCCGGCGGCTGTCGTCCGCCGCCGCGTCTCTTCGAAGGTCCTACGACGGCAAGTGCGCAAGGAGAATGCGGCGCTTCATGCGACAGCTCGAACGGAGTATAATAAGAAAAATAATTCCGAAAGGGGGCGGCGCCTTTGATTGCCGACTGCTCTGTAGACCATCCCAGGATATTGCTTTTCATCAAGAAAGGAGGTGCTCGACCGTGCGCAGATGGTTTTTAGCGGAGGCCGAACCTCCGCTTGAAACGGCGATACTCGTGGTCGTCGGTATGACCGGGCTTGTCGCAGGAGCGCTGCTCCTGCCCGCAACGGCGGGTTTGACGCCCTACTACGAGAGTGGCCTGCACGGCCTTATACTATTCATCTTTGCACTGCAGACCATACTCATGGGAAAAACTCCGTTTGGAGAATTGCGGGCTTCCAAGTGGCTTCTGGTCGCGGGACTCCTCATTGCCTCGGCCGGCATAGTGACGTGCGTCATACCATCCGTGCCGTCAGGAGCGGTCAGGATCGCACTTTTCATCTGCCTGGCGCCCGGCGGGCTGCTGCTGATGGCGCAGATGTTCCTCTCCCCGCAGAGATTCCGTTTATGGGCAAGGACCGGCGGAGTGCTAAAACGTCTTCCACTCGCCTGTGCCGCGGTCTACCTCCTTTCGATACTAATAGGGACGCTTCTGTACGCAAATCCATCCGCCTCGGTGCATTACCTCACCGCTCTTTTGCTTATGATGCAGGGAGTCGCGGTCATCCATCTGGCGCGCCTGCTGGCGCTGGTCTACAGGCAGTATCCGCAGCCTGCGGAAGGAGCGGGAGGGCTTCCTTTCGACAAGGCCATGCTGCTTCTCATGGGAGTCTTCCTCGTGCTGCTCGGCCTTCTGCTAGTCCCTGTCAACCTGGGCATCCTTCCGTTCTCCCCGAGCGCTCAGCTCGGACTGCTGATGGTGGTGAACGCGGTGCAGATGCTCGCGGCGGGAAGCACTCCCATAGGGGCCTTCCCTCGCAGCAGGGCTATGCTGCTGCTCGGGCTGCTCTTCGCGGGCGCGGGGATAGTCTCGTGCGTGGTGCCCGGCGTGCTCGTCCCGACGCTAACGATCCTGATAGGGACCCTGAATATTGTTAACGGACTGATGACTCTGTTGAAGGCTCTGCCGTCGTTGAGCGCTACCAGAAAAACCCCGCCTCCGGAGCCGGTCGGCCGGGTTCTGCTCAGGCTCTTCGGCACGCAGGCCGTGATGGGAGGCGTCTCCATGCTGTTCGGCGCGTCCATGCTGCTGCCCGGCATTATTCCGGGGCTCGTCATCAGCGTCGTTCTGGCCGCCAACGGAGGCGTTCTCATCTACCTGATGCGGGTGCTCTTCCTCGTCGAAGATATAAAGAGGCTCGCGGGGGAAAAAACATAACAAAAGGAGGCGTTATGACATGAAAAGCGCACAGGTATTCAGTCTGCTCCTACTGCTGCTGTTGCTTGCCCTTCCGGCGTTCGCCGGGACGAACACAAGCACGGACTCCGAGCGGACCGGGCTCGAGGTGACCGTATACAACTCCGACCTCGCCCTGGTCAAGGACAGCCGCAGCGTCTCGCTCCCGGAGGGGGAGGGCGAGCTGCGCTTCATGGACGTGGCCTCGGCCATCAAGCCGGAGACCGTCCACGTGAAGTCGAAGAACCAGCCGGACGCGCTCGCCATTCTGGAGCAGAACTACGAGTACGACCTGATCAGCCCGGAGAAGCTGCTTGAGAAGTTCGTAGGCAGGGAGATAAAGATCGAGCTGCGCAACGACTACCAGGACAAGTCCGAGATAGTCGACGCCAGGCTGCTCAGCGTAAACAACGGCCTCGTGTTCGAGATCGGCGGCCAGATATACCTGAACTACCCGGGGCTGAAGATAGTCCCCTCCATCCCGGACAACCTCTACGCCCGGCCGACTCTGGCCTGGCTTTACGCCAACTCGTCGAAGGAGCCGCACGAGATGGAGGTCTCCTACATGACCAGGGGGATGAGCTGGAAGGCCGACTACATCCTGGTGCTGAGCGGCGACGACAAGACGGCTGACCTGACGGGCTGGGTCACCATCAACAACCAGAGCGGCGCTCGCTACAACGACGCGGTGCTCAAGCTGATCGCGGGCGAGGTCAAGGAGGTCCGCGACATCATGCCGCCCGCCATGTACATGGACAGAGTCGCTATGGCTGCGCCCGCCCCGGCGCCCTCCTTCCAGGAGGAGGAGTTCTTCGAGTACCACATCTACAACCTCTCGCGCCGCACCACCATCGGTCAGAACCAGACCAAGCAGATCAGCCTGCTGGAGGCGTTCGACTCGAAGCTGAAGAAGGAGCTGATCGCCGGCGGATCCGCCGACTACTTCCGCACCCAGTACAGGGGGGGGCGCATAAAGCAGAAGGTGAACGTGGTCATCTCGTTCAAGAACTCCGAGGAGAACAACCTCGGCATGCCGCTTCCCAAGGGGATCATCCGCCTGTACAAGAAGGACTCGGGCGGCAGCCTCCAGTTCATCGGCGAGGACAGGATAGACCACACTCCCCGCGACGAGGAGGTTCGCCTGACGGTCGGCGAGGCCTTCGACGTCGTCGCCGAGCGCCGCCAGACAAAGTACAGGAAGATCGCCGACAACCTGGTGGAGAGCACCTGGGAGCTGGTTGTGAAGAATCGCAAGAAGGACGAGCCCGCGACCGTGTCGTTCAACGAGAGGGTCTACGGAACGTGGGAGGTGCTCTCCTCCTCGCAGGAGTACGAGAAGACCGACGCGTTCGGCCTGCGCTTCGATGTAACAGCGGAGCCGGGCGAGGAGAAGGTCGTCACATACACCCTGCGAAACCGCTTTTGATAATTGCGCAAGAGGCTGCTGCGCAACCCCTGCGCAGCAGCCTCATAAAGCAACCCCGGAGAAGAGCGCTCGTTGAAAGGACCGCTGCCAATCGTTGGACTGCGCCGCAGCGCCCGCTTTTACAGACACGGGAACAAGACCGGCGTCGACAGGCGCGCCGATCAAACGATAAAAATCTCACCGAATGAGATTATAGAATTTCGCCGAATGATATTAAAGAATCTCACGGAATGTAGTATGATCCATTCGGGGTGAGGCACATGAAAAAAAACGATTATCGTCCACGTGTCATCGACAGACGTGTCGAAGAATATCTGTCCGCATTCGGGGCGATCTGCATAGAGGGCCCGAAGTGGTGCGGCAAGACATGGACTTCTTCTCATCATAGCAAGAGTGAAATTCTGATCGGCGACCCCGCTGGAAATTTTCAAAATAGAAAACTGGCGGAGCTTCAGCCCTCTCTTGTGCTGGAGGGCGAGACTCCGCGGCTGATTGACGAATGGCAGGAGGTCCCGCCGCTCTGGGATGCCGTCCGTCATCTGGTGGACGAGCGCGCCGCAAAGGGGCAGTTCATCCTCACCGGCTCGGCGACGCCCAACCACAAGGGCATCCTGCACAGCGGCGCCGGACGCATTGCGAAGCTGCGGATGCGTCCCATGTCGCTGTACGAATCCGGCGATTCGACCGGCAAGGTCTCGCTCCAGTCTCTTTGCGGCGGAGAGGTCGCGCCGGTTATGACCGGCGAAGTCGAACTTAAAAGACTCATCGACCTCGTCATACGAGGCGGCTGGCCCGGAAGCCTCGGCCTTGCCATACAGCAGGCGGCCTTGCTGCCCTCCGAGTACCTGAACGCCATCCTGGACGACGATGTTTATCGCATCGACGGCATCAGGCGCGATACATCGAAGATGCGCCTGCTGCTTCGCTCTCTTGCCAGAAACGAGAGCACGACGGCGACCAACAGGACTCTGCGCAGCGATATCAAGGCTGTCGACGACGAGGATATCGACCCGGACGATATTTTCAAGCGCCTGTTCATTACAGACAATCAGCCGCCGTTCTCGCAAAAGATCCGTTCTTCTGTCCGCGTCAAGCAGGCGGAAAAGCGCCATCTCGCCGACCCGTCGCTGGCCTGCGCGCTTCTGAAGGCGACACCGGAGGGATTGCTGGGCGATCTTGAAACGCTCGGCCTACTGTTCGAGGCGCTGTGCGAACGAGACTTGAAGGTTTACGCGGAAAGCTTCGGCGCGAATCTCTACCATTATCAGGACTATTCCGGTCGGGAAATCGACGCAGTCATAGAACTGAGCGACGGCGGTTGGTGTGCTTTTGAAATAAAGCTGGGTGCGAACCAGATCGATGCGGCGGCAGAAAACCTGATCAAAATCCACGACGAGATTGCCCGCGATGAAAAGGGCAAGCCTCCCGCCGTCCTCTGCGTACTGTGCGGACTTGCCAACGCTGCATATCGTCGGGCAGACGGAGTCTTTGTCGTGCCGATTACAGCGTTGAAAAACTGAACTTGTCGCAAAAAAAGCAAGCGATCGGCGGTGATGCTGATGATAAGCTTTGAGCAGTACGAACGCGCTCTGGAGCGGTACAGAGAGATGTTGCTTCACTGGAAGGAGTCCGAGGAAGATGCGCAAGGTGCCACCATTGTCAGGGAGGCTGCAAGGGAGGCTCTGATTCAGCGTTTCGAGTATCTGACAGAGTCCGCATGGAAGACATGCAAGAGGCTTCTCGTGGAGACGGAGGGGTACGACAAGGAAGTAGGGCCGAAGAGCCTTTTCCGGCTTGCCGGAAGTCTCGGCATGCTTGACGCGGAAACCTGGATAACGTTCTGGGACGCCCGCCTCGGCACTTCACACGACTACAGCGAGGAGAAAAGCGCCGTCCTGCTCTCCCATGCCGATGACTTGGAGAAGCAGGCGAATCTTCTTCTTGATGCCATGCGTCTCAGAAAAGAGGCGTCAATTCCGGGGAGCAGGGAATGAAGGATCGACTGGACATTGAAGAGAAACATCTGGCTACCCTGCTGCAAATCCTGAACGAGCATGTGCCAGAGTGGGAGGTGTGGGCCTTTGGCTCCCGGGTCTCGGGGCGCGCCCGCCGTGGCTCCGACCTTGATCTGGTTCTTGTCGGGTCGGAGCCTGTCCCTATAGAGAGGCTCGGCGCCCTCTTTGAAGCCCTTGAGGAGTCCTCGCTCCCCTTTTTTGTAGATGTGCTGGACTGGCACGGTATCCCGGCCTCGTTCAGGAATAATATAGAAAAAGAGAGAATTCTTATTAAGAAGCCGGCCTGAAAGAATATCTACGCTGTGGAAGTCCTGAGTTATCAAGCCTGGACGAGCAGGCTCGAACCGAGGCGAGGAGGGCGGCGAAGTTCATCTCGCGCAACCGCTTTCAATAAATACGCATAGAGGGTATAATATCCGCATCGAAGCGTTGAACAAGGGAGGGTGCTGGATAGTGAAACAGTTCGACATAATAGTGATAGGGATGGGCCCGGCTGGAATGGCGGTCACCGCGATGGGTGCCGCGATGGGGCTGAACGTGCTGTCGGTGGAGAAGCACAAGGTCGGCGGGGAGTGCCTCAACTGCGGCTGTATCCCGAGCAAGGCCCTGCTGAAGGCCGGATCCGCGCTTCACTCCGCGCGCGACCTGGCCAGGTTCGGCATAAACGCGGAGCTTGCCGTCGGGCCCTCCGACCCGATGCAGGTCGTCCGGGACAAGGTTCACAAGATAAACGACAAGAAGTTTCAGGCGGCTTTCGAGCGGGCCACGCTCGTCTCGGGCGTCGCCGAGTTCGTCGACGAGCGGACCGTGCAGGTGAACGGCGAGACGTACACGGCGAAGCACATTTTCATAGCCACCGGCACGGAGCCGTTCGTCCCCCCCATCCCCGGACTCGCCGACGTCCCCGACATCCTGACGAACATGAACATGTTCGAGATAGAGAAGATCCCCGAGTCGCTCGCCATAATCGGCGGCGGCGCGATAGGCTCCGAGATGGCGCAGGCGTTCACCCGCCTCGGCGCGAAGGTGACGATGGCCCACATGGACCCGCACCTCGTCCCCCTCGCCGACGAGGATGCCGCGCACGTCCTGGAGGAGGCCTTCGCCAGGGAGGGGATCACCGTCCACAACGGCGCGAAGATCACCGGCGTCGAGATGAAGGACGGCAGGATA